>JBJTUM010000074.1:0-7643 GCA_046080725.1 Cyanobium sp.
ATCTGGACCACACCCTGGGGCACCTTGGCGAGTTCGTCAGGCTTCATGGGCACATCGCTTGCAGCAAAGTCGACTGTTCGCGAAATGAACTGGCGAACACCAGCTCCGGAGCCAACGGACTGGTAGTTGACGCGCACCCCCTTGCCGGCGAGATCTTGGAACCAGCGTTGGTAAATGGGCGCGGGGAAAGAAGCTCCTGCACCACTCAGGGTGGTTGTACCACCGCAACCAAACAGCGAGAATGCCAAACCGAGAGCTGTAGAGCTGGCCAGAAACCCCTTGAATCCCCGTGTTCCGGTTTGTGAAAGGGCTTGTGACATGGCGGGTCGGAGGTGGGGTTCTAAGAAAGACCTTATTGGCGCGGGAGGGCAGGACCATTAAGACCGGGTTATCAAACGGTCTTGCGATCCACGACAGCGAGGAAGACATCGGCACCCCACGGAAAGAGATTTAATCTCTCCTTTATCTCTGGGCTGACTCGATCCAATTAAAAAGGAGTCTGAAAGACCTCTTTCATTGGCCATGACCCTCACTCCAGAGCTGTCCACCCCCAAGAAGGAGGGGATTCACACCCAATCGCCTGAGGAGCTGGAGCATGAGCTCGCCCTCACAGACGCATGGTGGCGAGCAGCCAACTACATCGCAGTTGGCATGATCTACCTACGGGAGAATCCACTGCTGCAGGAACCATTGCAAGCAGCACATGTCAAAAATCGTCTTCTGGGCCATTGGGGATCGAGTCCTGGTCAAGCGTTCATTATGGCCCACGCCAACCGGGTCATCCGCAGGCATCAGCTCGACATGATCTACCTCTCCGGGCCAGGCCACGGAGCCCCAGGAGTCCTCGCTCCAACCTACCTGGCCGGTTCCTACAGCGAAATTTATCCCGATAAATCGCAGGACGTCGAAGGCATGCGGCGGTTCATGAAACAGTTCTCCTTCCCCGGCCATATCGGTTCCCACTGCACCCCTGAAACTCCTGGCTCCATCCATGAAGGAGGGGAACTCGGTTATGTGCTTTCCCACGCCTGCGGCGCAGCTTTCGACAATCCCGATCTGATCGCTCTGGCCTGCGTGGGAGATGGGGAGGCCGAAACGGGACCCCTGGCCACGTCCTGGCACATCAACAAATTTCTCAACCCCATCATCGATGGAGCTGTTCTGCCCATTCTTCACCTCAACGGCTACAACATTGCTAATCCCACGCTTCTCGCCCGAATCCCACACGACGAGCTTGTTCAGCTGATGCGGGGCTACGGCTGGGAGCCAATCTTCGTCGAAGGAAGTGATCCCATGCCCATGCACCGCGCGATGGCGGCGGGAGCAGGTCGGCAAACATGGACAGATCCCAACACTCCAAGGCCTCTGGCAAGAGGGTGTGATTGGTGTAGGCAATGGTCCGATGTGTCAGCTCCCATGCCTCGTCCCAATCAAGGTTGTGTTGATCGAGCAGAAGCCGAATGAGTTCAGCCACAGCAATGGCTGGGTGGGTGTCGTTGAGTTGAACGGCCCAGTGGTCAGGAAGGGTGTGAATCGACAAGCCCCGAATCGTCAGATTACGGAGCATGTCTTGCAGAGAGCAACTGACGAAGAAAACTTGCTGCTTCAGCCGCAAACGTCGTCCTGCATCAGTTCCATCATTGGGGTAGAGAACCTTGGAGAGCGTCTCACTCGCCACCTTCTGCTCTACCGCCCCCTGGAAGTCGCCTGCATTGAAAGCATGGAAATCAAACGACTCACTGGCTTCAGCACGCCAGAGCCGCAGCCGATTGCAGGTGTTAACGCGATAGCCCAGAACTGGGACATCGTGGGGAATCCCAACCACCACCTCAGCGGGCTTCCACTCGACCCGAAGTCGTCCATCCTCTAGTCGTAGCGTCTCAGTATGACCACCAAATCCAACCTGACATGATTTGTCAGGCTGAACCATCTCCCACGGCCAACCACCTTTGAGCCATTTGTCAGTAATTTCAACCTGAGAGCCGTGCTGAATCAGTTGATCAAAAATACCGTATTCGTAGCGGATTCCATAACCCGTTGCTGGGATCTCCAAGGTAGAGAGGGATTCCAGAAAGCAGGCGGCCAATCGACCGAGACCGCCATTTCCAAGTCCTGGTTCTTCCTCTAGATCAAGAACACGGTCTAGACTTTCGATCCCAAACGATTGGAGGGCCTCCTCTGCCGCGTCGCGAATGCCAAGCATGAGCAAATTATTGCCAAGCTGGGGGCCAATCAGAAATTCAGCCGAGAGATAGGCTACGAGCTTGCTTGATTGGGCATGTTGAGCATCCTTATTTGCCAGATGACGGGACATGAGCCGATCCCGCACGGCATAGCTGAGTGCAAAGTAGAAATCGAGCGGGGTGGCCTGATGGATTTGGCAGCCTTGGGTAAAAAAGAGATGTTCCGTTATGCCTTGAATCAAATCCTCTGCACGAAGGCCTGTGCGTTCCGGATCATCGAAATGAGCCGCAGTGGGCAGGGCATGAAGGGCAACGGTCATTTCAGGATTCGGTGGCTGGTCCTCAATATGCAAATGGGGAGTTAAGGGAATGCTAAGCCACAGGAATAAAAAATATGTCTTGATAAAACTCACACATCAAAGACAGGCCAATCAAAGTGGCAACGGCTGTCGGCATCTGAGATCACCTGCTTGGGCGCAACGGAACACGCCTCCATGTATTGAGAGAGACCCTTCATTGACGCTTACGCAAGGCTTAACCACGCCTTATCCGTCCAAAAGGAAGCCAAGGCGAGCTTGTAACTGTTACGGAATTGGTCATGGCCATCACCTTTTCAGCTGTCACGAAGAGTCAATCCAATGGCCTCGTATCCGGCGGATTGATCAACGTGAGCGCGCTTGGGGCCAATGCCGAAATTTCAGCGTACTCAACGGTTTACCGCTTTCTCTACACGGTGGGTGGAGGCTCAGGCAGCATCGTGGTTACCGATCTGAGAGATCCGACCCTGCCGAAGGTGGTGGCCAAAGGCAATCCCGAGCTCAATCCCGGCACAGGCACACCGTCCCAGACCCTGCAGAGTGCAGCCGTGTTCCGCAACCTGCTGGCCGTGGCCGTTCAGAACACGGTCAAGACTGATCCAGGGTATGTGGAATTCTTCGATATCAGCAATCCGGCGCTGCCGATGTCGGTCAGCACCCTCACCGTGGGTGCCCTGCCTGATATGGTGAAGTTCAGCAGCGATGGCATGAAGCTGCTGGTCACCAATGAAGGGGAGCCTAATAATCTCTACACGATCGATCCGGAAGGTTCGATCTCGTTGATCAACACCAGCGGTTTTCTGGCCGCCACGCCCGTGGCCCCAGCCCAGGCGGATGTGCAGACTGTGAGCTTTGGCGCCTGGGAGAACCGCCGCTCCGAGCTGATCAACCGGGGCGTGCGCATCGGCCAGCGCCTGGGGATCACCAGCACCGTGGCCCAAGACATCGAACCGGAGGCCATCGCGATCAGCGCCGATGGCACCACTGCCTGGGTGTCGCTGCAGGAAAACAACGCCATTGCCGTGCTCGATCTCAGTGGCGCCCAGCCGGTGATCAGCAGCATTTTTTCCGCCGGCATCAAGGATTGGAGCCGCGGCGGTGCTGGCGCCACCAATATTAGCTTCACTCTGGAGTACGCCGCCGGCAGTGCCAATCAACCAGCAGGCGTGCAGGCCGGTGGCCTTTCAAGCCTCTGGTTCGACGGCACCGAGGTGATAGCTGGCGAAACCCTTGACATCTACTTCGCCAACACCGATCGCGGCCCCAATGGTCAGCTGGTGGCCGGCAAGCGCCAGTTTCTGGATCCCGATTTCCAGCCCACCATCTATAAATTGGGTGTAAACCGGGCCAGCGGTTCCGTGAGTGAGCTGGGCCGCATCGGCCTGAACCGCCCCGATGGCAGCCCCCTCACCGGCCTGCCCCAGCTGCAGGGCAAGGACGACATCCCGATTGATTCGGCCAACAACCCCCTGGCCTACGACCCGTTCGGCATCGACTCCGAAACCGTGTCGGTGCTGACGGTGACCATTGGCGGCAGTGCCCGAAAGGTGTTTGCCGTAGGCGATGAATACCGCGGCCAGATCGCCCTGTTTGATGTCAACACCGGCAACCTGATCCAGCGCTACATCCCGGCGGGACAGAAGGCCCAGTTGCAGGCCCAGCACGGTGTCGTGATCGGCGCCGAAACCATCGACAGCCTGCCAGCCATCTACGGCAGCAACCGCTGGAGCAACCGCGGCATCGAAGGCATGGCCTACAACCCAACCGATGGGCTGCTCTACGCCTTCATGCAGAGCCCCCTCGATAAGGATTCGAACGGCACCGGCGCCAGCCGCAGCACCTCGGAGCTCACCCGCATCCTGGCCATTGATCCAGCCACCGGCTCGCCGGTGAAGGACCACTTGTACCTGCTAAGCGGCCGCACCGGCCAGGACAAGATCGGTGATGTGACCTACGACGCGGCCCGTGGGGTGTTCCTGGTGATGGAGCGCGACAGCACCCGCAGCCTCACCGGTTTCAAACAGGTCTATGAGGTGGATCTGTGCGGGGCCACCAACACGTTGCCACTCACCCTCGCAAGCCAGGTGAGCGAGACTGCCCTGCCAGCGCAGACCTTCATGGTGGGCACGGAAGGCCGTGCGGTGTTCCGCGAAGTGATTGATACCGGCGAGCAGGGCAACAACGGCTACCGCTTCAATGGCATCCCCGATGGCATCGGTGTGACTGACAACGGCGATGGCACCCTGCGGGTGCTGGTCGCCCATGAACTCGGCAACACCGCCGGTGATATTCGGGCCCATGGATCCAAAGGCGCCTATGTGTCGGATCTCACCATCGACAAGGCCACCCTCTCGGTAATCAGCGGCAAGGACTTCCTCGCCTCTGCCAACGATCTGTTCCTCGCCAGTGCGGACGGCAGCAGCTGGAGCAGTGGCACCACCACAGCCTTTGCCCGCTTCTGCTCGGCAGACCTGGCGGCTGCAACAGCCTTCCGCAACGGCAGCAATGGCTATGGCGGCCGCATTTTCCTCACTGGAGAAGAAACCGGCGCAGAAGGCCGGGCCTTTGCCCATGTGCTCGACGGTGCCGATGCCGGCAAGGTCTATGAGCTCCCCAGCCTCGGCAATCTCTCGTTCGAGAACGTCGTTGCCAATCCGCTGGCCCAAGACAAAACCGTTGTCGTCAGCCTTGATGACACCATCACCAATGGTCAGGTTTATGTCTACGTGGGCACCAAAACCACCACAGGCAACGCTGTTCAGCAGGCTGGTCTAGCGGGCGGCACCACCTATGGCATCCGCGTCAATTCCACTGGTACCACCAACACTGAGGTAGGCAACATCGCCACTCCCAATGAGACTGGCCTCGGTCTCAACAACGGTGTTGGCACCTTTGAACTGGTCAACCTTGGCGATGTCAAAGCCAAAACCGGTGTCCAACTGAACAGCGAGAGCATGACAGCAGGCGTGACCAACTGGCTGCGGCCGGAAGACGGTGCCTGGAGCAAGGACGGCAAAACCTTCTATTTCGTCACCACCGCCACCAGCACCAGCGCCAGCCGCCTCTGGGCCCTCGAGTTCACCAACCCCGCAAGCCCTGAACTGGGCGGCACGGTGAAGATGCTGCTCAATGGCTGCGAGGGCCAAGTCATGCTCGACAACATGACGGTGGCAGATGATGGCTCGATCCTTCTCCAGGAGGATCCAGGCAACAACGCACGCCTAGCCAAGATCTGGCGCTACAACCCAACCACCGACACCCTGGTGGAACTAGCCCGGCACAATCCCGCACTGTTCACTGGAACTGGTGCCATCACCCTGGATGAAGAATCGTCGGGCATCGTTGATATCTCCTCTTTCCTCACTGGCGTCAGCGGATACGACACCACCAAATACAGCTATTTCCTGATTGCCGACCAGATCCACAAGGCCGTGGCCAGCCCCACCAGCCAAGTGGAAATGGGGGAACTCAGCGTGATGGCCACTGCCAAGGCCAGCAGCACGGGCCAGGCCAGCTGGAGTGATGCCCTCGGCGTGGCGGCCCCCGAGCTGCTCAGCAACACCCGCACCTTGGTGGACCACGACAGCAACCCGGCCACACCGCCGATCTACAGCACCTCCAGTGCCGACCGTCTGGCGGCGGCGTGCATCCGGTTGGCGCACAAGCAGGAACTGTTCAACCTGCCCTCGATCGGCGACACCACCGACTTCGACAAGCCCGAAGGCCTCACCCTGCGCAACGATGGCGCCCTGGTGGTGGCCTACGACAACGACTTCGGCACCGAAGGCGCAAACGGCAACGCCCTCACGGTGGTGACCTTCGATGGCGCCGGCTTCGACAGCTCCGACCGTGATGTGAACGGCACCTCCGGCGGCGGCAACCATTACCGGCCTATTAGCGGCCTACCGGTAGCAGGGCTCACCATGCCTGATGGCATCGCCACCTATACCGATGCACTGGGCCGGCGCTTCCTGCTGGCTGCCGGTGAAGGTGATTCCCGCGAATACCAGCCCGATCAGGGTGATGTGTTCACGGATCTCACCCGGGCCGATGCCAGTGCCAGCACACTGATCAACGGCACCGCCTTCCGAAACCATCCCGTTGTGGTGGCGCTGAACACGGCTTTCCAGGCGGCCACCGGGATCGCCCGCACCCGCCTCAACCTGCTCAATGATACCGGCGACATCAACGGCGACGGCCTCATCGACAAGGCCTACTCCATCGGCTCTCGCTCCCTGCGCATCTTTGACGACAAGGGCAACGTGGTGTTCGATTCGGGCAAAGCCCTGGAGGATCTGGCCAACAGCCTCGGCCAGCGGCCTGTGAACCGTGATGACGACAAGGGCACCGAGCCGGAGATGGTGGAGGTGGCGATCGTGGATGACCGGACCTATGCCTTTGTGGCACTGGAGCGCACCCCCAGCAGTGTGGTGGCCGTCTTCGACATCACCGATCCCTATGCGGTGACGCCCGCCGATCCGTATGTGTTCCCCGGTGCAGAGCGGGTAGAGGGTGTCACCTTCCTGCGCAACACCTCTGGCGTGGTAGGAGGCTTGGTGGCTTCCAGCGAGGGCAACGACCGGGTGTCGGTGACCACAGCACTCCCAGGCCGTTACACCCTGCAGCTGCTGCACCTGGCCGATGGGGAAGCCGGCCTGCTGGCGGCCGAGACCGCCCCCAACCTGGCGGCCCTGGTGGATGCCTTCGATGGCAGCGTGGCCAACACCTTGATCCTGGCCGGGGGCGACAACTTCATCCCGGGGCCGTTCCTCAATGCCGGCACCGACGTGAGTGTGCGGGACGAGCTGAACGCCACGACCGGCTCCACCATCACCGGAAACCAGCCAATCGCGGCGGTGGACATCGCCATCCACAACCTGATCGGTGTGGAGGCCTCCACCATCGGCAACCACGAGTTCGATCTGGGTTCGCGGGTGTTCCGCGATGCCATCACCCCTGGCTCCGGCTGGGTGGGTGCCCAGTTCCCCTACCTCTCAGCCAACCTCGATTTCAGCGGCGATGCCGACCTCAGCGGCCGCTTCACCAACACGGTGGGCGCGGGCCTGGAGGACGCCAGCAGCCTCAGGGGTCGCCTGGTGCCCTCGGCCGTGGTGACC
Source organism: Cyanobium sp. (assembly GCA_046080725.1). GTDB lineage: Bacteria > Cyanobacteriota > Cyanobacteriia > PCC-6307 > Cyanobiaceae > Cyanobium. The sequence goes on from JBJTUM010000074.1 coordinate 7,618, forward strand.
AAGGGGGGCCAGAAGATCGGCCTGGT
>JBJTUM010000075.1:0-4229 GCA_046080725.1 Cyanobium sp.
GGAGAGGGGATTGCAGTGGTCATGGAACTGGGGTGCTGGGGGTCGGAAGCGCCGCGGCGGCGGCAGCCACCTGCTCCAGCAGGAACAGGCTGTGGAGCTCCAGGCCAGCTTCGGCAAGGGCCGCTTCACCCCCCTCCTGCCGATCCACGATGGCCACCACCCGCCGCACGCCGTAGCCGGCTTGCCGCAATTGCCCCACGGCCTTCAGGGCCGACCCGCCGGAGGTCACCACGTCCTCCAGCACGGTGATGGAGGCCCCTTCAGCGGGGAGGGGTCCCTCCAGCCAGGCGCCCGTGCCATGGCCCTTGGCTTCCTTGCGCACGATGAGGGCATCCAAGGGCCGTCCCTCCAGGGCCGCCTGGAGGGCCACCGCACTCACCAGGGGATCGGCACCGAGGGTGAGACCCGCCACGGCAACGGCATCGGGCTCCACGAGGGGAAGAAGGAGCTGGCCCAGCAGAGCGAGGCCCACCCCACTGAGGCTGACGGGCTTGCAATTCACATAATGGTCGCTGCTGCGGCCAGAGGCCAGGGTGAACCGCCCTCGGCGGTAGGCCCGGCCCGCCAGAAGGGTGAGAAGTCTCTGCCTTTGCTCCTCTGGGCTCTCAGACAGGGGAGGGGGCGGGGGGGAGGGCATGGGGGCCAACGCACAGTGCTGGTGCAATGCTGCTGCACGGGCTAGGGTCTGGTCGCGTGTCCTGTGCCCCCACAGAACGCCAGCCCGTTCAGCGATTCAAGCGATGGCCGTGCTCCGCTCCCTCTTCCTTCAGTGGCCTCAGCAAGGTCTTTCCTGCAAAGAGTGGGGAGTTGGTCGGCTGGGCAACACCGCCATGGCTCTGATGGCCGCCTCCATGATGCCGCAGCCATCCCAAGCCGGGCCCGTGCTCTGCACCACCACCCTCGAAGCGCCGCTGGTCCAAGCCGGCCAACCCCTGCCTGCCCGCAGCGGTCCCACGGAGGTGACGCGCTGCGGGGTGGTGGGCACGGTGCCGGAATTGGTGGAGCAGCGCTACTTCAGCTATCGCTCTTCCTTTGCCCGGGGGGTGGGCATCACGCACCAGATCACGGATTTCTTCGGGTTGGCCATGGGCGGGAGCGACGGCAACAGGCTGATGGGCTTCGGTTTCCCCGACCAGGCCATCATCTGGGATGGCAGCGCCATCGAAAACACCACCACTTTCCTCATGGATCAGCAGGTGCATCTGGTGCCCCGCCGCACAGCTGATCTGCCCACCGCCTTCACCACAAGCGTGGGGAGCGGAAGCCGGCTGGGTGGGGATGGGGATTCGGCCCCCCTGGCCTATCCTGCCAAAGGCTTCGATCCACGCTGAAGGCCTCCGGGGGTCTAGCAATCTGGTGAATGCAGCGAACTCATAATTCGCCTTAGCCGAGTTCGATCCTCGGGACCCCCACCATCAAAAAGCAGGTTGAGGCAGGGGTTCTGGGCAGAACTAGAGACCTTGATGCCTTGGGAGTTAGGCACTGCTTAGGCACAAATCAGCCCGTTCCGGGCCAAAATAGGCACGGTTTTAGGCACGCCTCCATGGGCTCATCGGACCCTTACATGGCTCGGATCAATCGGGCTTTACGGGATTTGGGCGCCAGCGTGAGCCTGGAGGTTTCGCCATCTGGTGGCAAGCTGCGACTCAGGGCCACGCTCCCTTCTCCTGAGGGGGGCTGGAAGCAGCGACGCATCACAACCGCCTTACCGTTCCCCACTGGCATGGATCAGGCTCGCCAGCTAGCCGAAGAGCTTGGGCGTGATCTGGAGCTCCACAAGCGTGGCCTGGAACCTTTCCCCTTTGAGCGCTGGGCACAACCTCTCCGCAGTTCAGACGGCGGGGCGGAAGGTGTTAGCGGGCCAACTGCCCTCAGCAGGACAGAAATGTGGTGGAGACAGCAGCGCAAGCGAGGGCCAAGCGCCGATGTCTCCTGGCTCACCGCTTACGCGACGCCGCTCAAGCCTTTACTGGCCCACAGGACCGTGACCATTGAGACGCTGCGGGCCCTTGTGGAAAGCAAACCAGTCGGGAGCTGCAGCCGGCGCAAGGCTGCCCTGGCCGCCACAGCAGTGGCCCAAGCCATGGAGATGGGGCCAGAAGCTGTGCAGGAGCTCAAAGGGCTAGGTAAGGGCCATACCCCACTGAAGGATGCAGCGCCCCGGGATCTCCCAAGCGATGACACCATCACTGCGGTGATCGATCAACTGCCATCCACATGGCAATGGGTTGCAGGGATCTGCGCCACCTTCGGCACAAGGCCCCACGAGGCCCTGCTCATGGCTGATCTTGAGAACACCGGCCTGGTGGTGATCCGTGGCGGCAAAACGGGAGCCAGACAGGGGCTACCCCTGCCAAAAATCTGGATCGAGCGATGGGACCTGAAGGCAAAGCGCCTGCCACGGATCAACCTTGAACGTGACCATCGCACGGTGGGCTCTCAGCTCGGAGTGGCGCTCCGTCGGCATGGTGCCCCTTTCCTCCCCTACGACTTGCGGCATGCGTGGGCTGTGGGGGCAATCCACAACCCAAAGATCAGCCCCTCCCTGGCGGCCAAGAGCCTTGGGCATTCCCTGATGGTGCACACCACCCTCTACCAACGCTGGTTTGACAGCGCCTCGATGGCCTCACTTGTTTCGGAGATGTGAAGCGAATCCTTCCACGTCCACATAGATGGTGCGCCTGCGGCTGATGCCATCCCGCTCGACGACCTGCTGATGATCCTTGACTGTGTCCTTGCGGTCTCCCGTCACACCTGCATTAAGGAGGTTGATGTTCCGGCGATGGCCGGCAAGGGGGCCTAGCACCGCCACGTGCCGGCGGTGGGGTCGGGATCGTGCGCAAGCTTCCTTTAAGCCATCTTGACTTGACAGCGTCGCGCCCGGGATCGTACTGAAAGCGGGGCCACCCGATCCCAGATCGCAGGTGGCCTTGGTTCTTCATTGCTATCCCTATCACAGAGGAGTTCGTTATGGCCACTTGCGCGAAGGGACCGTTCCCCGTAACCGGCACAGCTCATGGCAAGATCTCTAAGGTGGTTCTCGCAACTGCGTATGCCAAGATGCAATTAGCTGGTTGGAGCGAATGCACGGGCTCGTGCGCTAGCGGTGTCTGCAAGTTCGGCATGACGAACTACAATGTGGATGCAAACCAAGAGATCCCAGATGCCGACGGTAATGGCGTCACGTGGAACGTCTACGGCGAGGGCCATTGTTTCTGCGTCTAAGGGTCGCGCCGGTCCCTCCGGCTCCCGCCGCACCGTTGGCAGGAGCGCCGGCGGCTGGCTAGTGTGCCGTCCCGGAGATTTGTGATCAAAGTCGCTGGAGCTTCTCCAGGATTGAGTCCGCCGTGGCGGTCCAGTTGAAGGGGGCCTTGGTCTTGTTGTATGCCGCCACGAACTGCTCGATCTTGGCGATCAGCTCTTTCACGCTGGAGAAGCTGCCTCGCCTGATCGCTCGCTGGGTGATGATCCCGTAGCCGAAGGCCCGCGAAGCGGTAGCAGCGCTCCACCTGATTCAGCCAGGAGGCGTAGGTGGGGTGTAGTGCACATGGAAGCGGGGACGCTGCGCCAGCCAGGCTCTGACCTACCGCTGCGCGGAAGACCTTCGGTCTAGGGCGTGCTTGTGGGTGCAGTAGTTATCGACGATCAGGTGGAGGCCCAGGTCCTCGGGCACGGACGCCTCGATCTGGCGCAGAAAGCTCAGGAACTCCTGGTGCCGGTGGCGGGGCTTGCACTGGGTGATCACCTCCCCGGTGGCCACGTCCAGAGCGGCAAACAGGGTGGTGGTTCCGTGGCGGATGTAGTCATGGGTGACGCCCTCCACGTAGCCCAGGCCCATGGGCAGCAGGGTCTGGGTGCGGTCCAGAGCCTGGATCTGGGTCTTCTCATCGACGCAGAGCACCATCGCCTTGTCGGGCGGATTCAGGGTTGCGGCGGCAAGAGTCGGAGATGTTTTGCTAGCCGTAAGGGGCATCCGCGGCCATCCATCCCACCATTCTCAATAAGGCACCCCTCCACCACCCCACCCGCGAAAACCAAGACTCTGGCTAGAGGGTTGCTCTTTTGAGGAAAGAGCAACTATGATCAGTGGAGACACCGGGAGCACCCCATGGCCAAGGTCGATCGCAACGGAACTGCCGCCACCCTCACCGAGGAGCAGCTCGATGCCCTCCTGGATGCTGCTCCCTCCCCCCGTTATCGGTGCCAGTGGGCCATTCAGCGTTGGACCG
>JBJTUM010000076.1:0-3134 GCA_046080725.1 Cyanobium sp.
AGGGCGCGGGCGGTGGCACTGAGAAAGGGCTGAGCGAGCAGCAGGCGGGTGCCCCTGCCGATGGGGGGGAGGTCGGTGGAGCGACGCGGCGGCAGGCTGCGCACCTTCGGGATGCCCATCCGCTCGAAGAGGGTGGTGAAACGGTCTTCCACCGCATCGGCCAGGGTGCCCACGATCAGGAGTTGCTCCTCATCGCTCTCCGGCAACAGGGGCAACAGGGCCATCAGGGCCTGATCTTCCCCCTGGGTGAAGGTGGTTTCGATGCCGCTGCCGGAGTAGTTGAGCACCCTCACCCGGCCCGACATCTTCTGGGTCAGTCGCTCGGCGGCGCGGGACAGATCCAGCTTGATCACTTCACTGGGGCAGGAGCCCACAAGAAAAAGCGTACGAATCTCTGGACGCCGCTCCAACAAGTCGCCCACAAGGCGGTCCAGTTCATCGTTGGCATCGGCCAGACCCGCCAGATCCCGCTCCCCCAGGATCGCTGTGCCAAAGCGGGGTTCAGCGAAGATCATCACGCCGGCGGCGCTCTGGATCAGGTGGGCGCAGGTGCGGGAGCCCACCACCAGAAAGAAGGCATCGGGCATGCGGCGGTGCAGCCAAACAATCGAGGTGAGGCCGCAGAACACCTCCCGCTGGCCGCTTTCCTTGAGCACCTCGGGGAAAGCGCCACCAGTGGCGGGGCTTCCTGCGGGGGTGACAACCATGGATGTTGCGACTCTGACTCCTCAGAGTTAGCCATCTCCACCCGCAGCTGGGGGGAGTCGTCACATCTTTTGGTGGGTCTGGGGTGTTCCGAAACCGATGGCGGACCTCCCTTGGGATGATGGCCAGATGAGCCAAGCCACCCTCTCCCCACCTCCTGAACCGACTCCGGAGCTCCTGCAGCGGGCTGCCGCGGTGCGACGGGGTGCCATGGCCTTGGCCCGCTGCAGCGATAAGGAACGGCAGGCTGCTGTTCGGGCCATGGCCGCTGCCCTGGAGCAGTGCCGAGAGGCCATTCTCCAGGCCAATGAGGTTGATCTTGAGGCCGCCGCCGCAGAAAGTCTGGCCCCTGCCCTGGTGGCTCGCCTCAAGCTGGACGGGCCCAAACTGGAGGGAGCCATTGCCGGCGTGCGGGAGGTGGCAGACCTCCCCGATCCCCTTGGCCGGCGCCAGCTGCACACAGAACTGGATACGGGACTGGTGCTGGAGCGAATCACCGTGCCCCTAGGGGTGCTGGGGGTGATCTTCGAGGCCCGACCCGATGCGGTGATGCAGATCGCCTCCCTGGCAATCCGCTCAGGGAACGGTGCCATCCTCAAAGGAGGGAAGGAGGCCTCCCGCAGCTGCAGCGCGATCCTGGCAGCACTACAACAGGGCCTGGCGGGCACCTCTGTGGATCCCAGCTGCCTGGAGCTGCTCACCAGCCGGGAAGAGAGCCTGGCCCTGCTGCGCCTGGATGGTCTGGTGGATCTGATCATCCCCCGGGGCTCCAACGCACTTGTGCGCTACATCCAGGACCACACCCGGATTCCTGTGCTGGGCCACGCGGATGGCCTCTGCCACCTTTATGTCGATGGCGCCGCCGATGTGGAACAGGCGGTGCGGCTCACCCTTGACAGCAAAACCCAGTATTCGGCGGCGTGCAATGCCATCGAAACCCTGCTAGTGCATCAGACCATTGCTCCTGACTTCCTGGCGGCGGCCATCCCGGCGCTGCATGGAGCGGGGGTGAAACTACGGGGCGATCCCCAGGCCTGCGCCCTCGGGATTCCCACCCCTGCTACCGAGGCCGACTGGGACACCGAATATTCCGATCTGATCCTGAGCGTGAAGGTGGTGGCGGATTTGGAGGAGGCACTGGCCCATATCGCTCAGCACGGTTCCCGCCACACCGAGGCCATTTGCACCAGCGATAGGGACACCGCTGAGCAGTTCCTGGCCAGCGTGGATAGTGCCGGCGTGTATTGGAATTGCTCCACCCGCTTCGCCGATGGCCACCGCTACGGCTTCGGCGCGGAGGTGGGCATCAGCACCCAAACCCTCCCTCCAAGAGGGCCCGTGGGCCTGGAGGGCCTAGTGACCTACCGCTATCTTCTCCGGGGTGAAGGCCATGTTGCTGCCGACTATGCCTGCGGTGAGCGAACCTTCACCCACCGGCCCCTGAGCCCATGAGCCAGGCCCCTCCCCACCAACCAACCGAGGAGCCAAGCCAGAGCCCCCCCCTGGTACTCGTGCACGGGCTTTGGGATACTCCCGGCTTGTTCAACAGCCTTCGGCGAGCCCTCGGCGAGCGCCGAGAGGTGTTCATTCCCCACCTGCCACATGGACTTGGGGTCGTGCCCCTGGAGTCGCTCGCAGCTGAGCTGGGAAAAAAAATCGAGGAGCGCTACGGACCATTCCAAACCCTTGATGTAATGGGGTTCTCCATGGGCGGGGTGATCAGCCGCTCCTGGATCCAGCTGCTGGGAGGAAACAAACGCGTACGCCGTTTCATTAGCGTGGCAAGCCCCCAACAGGGCACCTGGGTCGCCCAGCCCTGGCCAGGGCGGATGCTGCCCAGCGTGGGCGACATGAAAGTGGGCAGCGGCCTGCTCACCCGACTGAACGCTGAGCCAAGAGCCCTCGATGGCATTGAGTGCTGCTCGCTCTACTGCCTGGCAGATGTGATGGTGGTGCCGGGATGGAAAGCTGTGCTGCCAGTGGGTCGGCGGGAAGTCTTGCGCCCGCTGAACCTTCAGCACCATGAACTCATGGCCCATCCAGCCTCCGTGGCCCAGGTGGCCCATGAGCTCCTGCGGCCCTGAGGTTGGGCCCGGTAGGGTGCGCCGATCCGAGGGCGAACAGGGTGGCAGGGGACGCAAGGGGAGGCTGGAGCGAGCTGACCGCGATCAATGGGGCGAAAGCCCTCACGATTGTCCTGCTCGTTCTGATGGCGATCCGCTTCGGGCTGGCCGGCCCCCGGCAAGTGTTGTATTTGAGCCTGCACATCAGCTACTGCCTGTGGTGGTTGCTGGAGCAATGGATGTTTCCCGCCAGAGCCCAACAGCTCTTCACCGATCGGGTGGGGCCAGGTCGCTTTGCGCTGGCCTTGCTCTTCATCGGCGTGCTCTACAGCCTGCCGGGGCTGCTGGCTTTCCTCAATCCCGCCC
>JBJTUM010000077.1:0-9880 GCA_046080725.1 Cyanobium sp.
GCGCCCTCCGAAAACCACCCGCCGCAAGGGCGATCGCTCCCCCAAGCCCCCCCAGCCGGAGGCTCCCCCCCTGGGCTTCGTGGTGGCCCAGATGGCCGAGCGCGACATGCTGCCCGCCATCTACTTCATCTTCAGCCGCCGCGGTTGTGACAAGGGCGTGCGGGATCTGGGCAATGCCTGCCTGGTGAGCAAGGACGAGCAGGCGCGGATCACCGCCCGTTTCGACACCTTCCGTGCCACCACGCCCGAGGCCGTGCGGGAGGGCCACGCCGATGCCCTGCTGCGGGGCATCGCCTCCCACCACGCCGGCGTGCTGCCCGCTTGGAAAGAACTCATCGAGGAGCTGTTTCAGCAGGGGCTGATCAAGGTGGTGTTCGCCACCGAAACCCTCGCGGCTGGCATCAACATGCCGGCCCGCACCACGGTGATCTCCGCCCTTTCCAAGCGCACCGAAAGGGGCCATCGGCCCCTGATGGGCAGCGAATTCCTGCAGATGGCAGGCCGGGCCGGGCGGCGGGGGCTCGATTCCCAGGGCTATGTCGTCACCGTGCAGAGCCGCTTTGAGGGGGTACGCGAAGCGGGCCAGCTGGCTACAGCCCCCGCCGATCCCCTGGTGAGCCAGTTCACCCCCAGCTACGGCATGGTGCTCAACCTGCTGCAGCGCTACGACCTCACCAAAGCCAAGGAGCTGGTGGAGCGCAGCTTCGGCCGCTATCTGGCCACTCTCGATCTGGCAGACGACCAGGCCGCCATCGACGACCTGCGCGCCCAGCTGGTGCAGCTGCAGAGCGGCAGCGTCGACGTGCCCTGGGAAGACTTCGAGGCCTATGAGAAGGAACGGGGCCGCCTGCGGGAGGAGCGGCGCCTGCTGCGCATCCTCCAGCAGCAGGCCGAGGAAACCCTCGCCCATGAGCTCACCTTGGCCCTGCAATTCAGCAGCGAGGGCACCCTGGTGAGTCTCAAGGCGCCCCAGCTGCGGGGGAGGGTGTCGCCGGCGGTGATCGTGGAGAAGGTGAAGGGGCCCGGCCAGTTCCCCCTGCTCCTCTGCCTCACCGACGACAACCTCTGGATCCTCGTGCCCTGCACCGCCGTGGTGAGCCTCCACGCTGAGCTCAGCTGCCTGCAGGTGAGCCAGCTGGAGGCGCCCGAGCTGCACCACGCCGGCGAGCTGCGCCACGGGGATCAGGCCAGCGGCGGCCTGGCCCTTGCCGTGGCCTCCATGGCCCGCCGCCACGACATGCACACCCCCCAGTACGACCTGGCCGGGGAGGTGCGCAGCCAGGCCGAGGCCGTGCGCGCTCTGGAGGAGCAGCTGGAGCAGCACCCCGCCCACCGCTGGGGCGATCGCAAGCACCTCAAGAAACACCGGCGGCGCATGGAGGAGCTGGAGATGGAGCTGGAGGAGCGGCAACAGCTGCTCCACTTCCGCTCCAACCGCCACTGGGACACCTTCCTGGCCCTGATCGACATCCTGCGCTTCTTCGGTGCCCTTGGTGGCGATAACGGACTGGAGCCCACCGAGGTGGGCCGCACCGTGGCCGCCCTGCGGGGCGACAACGAGCTCTGGCTGGGGCTGGCCCTGATGAGCGGCCATCTCGATGGCCTGGAGCCCCCCGATCTGGCGGCCGTGCTGGAGGCCATCTCCACCGAAGTGAATCGGCCCGATCTCTGGTGCGGCTTCCCGCCGCCCCCCGCCACTGAAGAAGCCCTCCACGACATCCGGGCCCTGCGGCGCCAGCTGGAGCGCCAGCAGGAGCAGGGGCGAGTGGTGGTGCCCGTGTGGTGGGAGCCAGAGCTCACGGGCCTGGTGGCCCGCTGGGCCCGGGGTGCCTCCTGGAGTGAGGTGATCGGCAACACCTCCCTCGATGAGGGCGATGTGGTGCGGGTGCTGCGCCGCACCGTTGATCTGCTGGCCCAGATCCCCTACTGCGAAGCCATCAGCGACCAGCTGCGCCGTCATGCCCGCCGGGCCCTGGGGGCCATCAACCGCTTCCCGGTGTGCGAGGTGGAGGATTTGTTGGCGGCTTCAGCTGCGCCGCAGGACCAGCCAGATGAAGAGCAACAGGCCGCTGATGCTGACCACGGCGTAGATCGTGTCGGCGTAGGGGGTCCACATCATGGGAAAGGCTGAGGCCTGAGCAACCCCTCCAGCCCATCGGCGATTGCCGCAGCGATCGCGGCCTTGCCCTCCACCCGCCGCTCGCCAGCGGGGCTCACGATCCAGGCCACCTGCAGGGCCTCGCTGATCTCTTCTCCCCGGTTGGCTACCACTACGGCATAGCGCTCCAGGCGACGGACGGCTTCGGCGGTCAGTTTGGCGTGGTTCACTCCTTCCATGTATTTGAAGCTCACGATCGGCATCCCCGGCGCCGCTGCTGCCACAGCGTCGATCACCTTCTCGGTGGGCACCAGCTCGAGCTGCAGGGCACCCTGGCCGCTTTCGATCTTGCCCGGCTGCACCTGCTTGGGCCGGTAGTCGGCCACGGCGGCCGAGAGCACGGCGGCCTCGGCACCCGCTGCCACGTCCGAGAGCACCTGCTCCCGGTAGGTGTCGTAGGTGGGGGCGATGGCCACCGCAGGCAGCCAGGCCGCCGGCCGCCAGCCCCCATCGCCCAGGATCAGCCGGCTGTCGGCGCCCCGCCGCAGCAGCTCCTCGTGGATGGCGGCCCCCAGCTGGCCCCGAAATTTGCTGGTGATCCGCCGCACCCCATCGATCGGCACGGGGGTGGGCCCCCCTGTCACCAGGATCCGCCGCTCCCGCAGGGGCGAGGTGCTCAGGGCCCGGCAGACCGCCGCTACGATCAGCTCCTCCTCCGGCAGGTTGTGCTTGCCGTAGGCATCTCGCGGTGGGATGAAGCGCACCCCCAGCTCCGCCAGCCGGCGGCCATTCGCCTCAAGCACGCCGTGGTGCATGGAGCCATGCATGGTGGGAGCCATCAGCACCGAGGTGGTTCCCCGGGCCAGGCGGCCCAGAGCGGAGGCTAGGGTGGCGGTGAGCACCGTATCGGCGATGCCGTTGGCGGCCTTCCCAATGGTGTTGCTGGTGGCGGGGGCCACCAGATAAGCGGCGAACTCTTCGCCGTCGCTGAGGTGCTCGGCCCGCCATGTGAGCTCCCGCACCAGGGGCCGGCAGGTGCTCCACTCCAGGGCATCGGCGCCCACATAGCGCAGGGCTTCTGGTGAGCAGAAGGCTGTCACCCGCGCTCCCCGGCGCCGCAGGGCCCGGACCAGCAGGGGGGCCTTCATCGCTGCGATGCCCGCCCCCACCAGCAGGGCGATGGACTTCCCCTCCAGGTGACTGGAGAGCAGGGGCACGTCGTGGTCGCCGATGGCCGCGCTCGCCGGCGGGGTGAAGGTCCAGTCGAACGCACCGGCCACGGCCTAGATCCCCAGCCGTTGCCAGATCACATCCAGCTGGGCCCGGTGCAGATCGGTGGAGAAGCAGGCCCCTAGGGCTTCGGGGCTGAGGTGAGTTGTCACCGCGGGATCGGCCGCCAGGGCCCCGCGGAAATCACCCCCTTCCGTGTTCCAGGCGGCGTGGGCGTGGTGCTGCACCAGCCGGTAGGCCTCCTCCCGGCTCAGCCCCGCGGCCACCAGCGCCAGCAGCACCCGCTGGCTGAACACCACCCCGCCGTAGACGTTCATGTTGCGGGCCATATTTTCGGGATACACCCCCAGCCCCTGCACCACCTCCGTCATCTCCCGCAGCATGAAGTGCAGGGTCACGGAGCAGTCGGGAAGCATCATCCGCTCCACCGAGCTGTGGCTGATGTCGCGCTCATGCCAGAGGGCCATGTTTTCCAGAGCCGCCACGGTGTAGCTGCGCAGCACCCGGGCTAGGCCGCTGATGCGCTCGCTGCGGATGGGGTTGCGCTTGTGGGGCATGGCGGAGCTCCCTTTTTGCCCCTTGGCGAAGTTTTCCTCCACTTCCAGCACGTCGCTGCGCTGCAGGTTGCGGATCTCTGTGGAAAAGCGCTCCAGGGAGGCGCCGATCAGGGCGAGGGTCTGCACGTAGTCGGCATGGCGATCGCGGCTGATCACCTGGGTGCTGGCCGTATCGGGCACCAGAGCCAGCAACCGGCAGGTGATGGCCTCCACCTCGGGATCGGTGTTGGCGTAGGTGCCCATGGCGCCGCTCACCTGGCCCACGGCCACGGTGGTTTTGAGGCGGGCCAGCCGCTCCTGGTTGCGGAGGGTTTCCGCCAGCCAGCCAGCCACCTTGAAACCAAAGGTGATCGGCTCCCCGTGGATCGCATGGGAGCGGCCGATCATCACCGTGTCTTTGTGTTCTCGGGCCAGCTCCCGCAGAGCCTCGATCAACCGGGCGAGTTCCTTCTCCAGCTCCTCCACCGAGGCCTTCAGCTGCAGCGCTAGGCCGGTGTCCAGCACATCGGAGCTGGTCATCCCCACATGGATATAGCGACCCGCATCCCCCACGTGTTCATTCACGTTGGTGAGAAAGGCGATCACGTCGTGCCGCACCTCTGCCTCGATCTCCAGGATCCGAGGCACGGAGAAGGCCGCCCTCTCGCGGATCTGCGCCATGGCTTCGGCTGGCACCCGCCCCAGATCCGCATTGGCCTGGCAGGCGGCGATCTCCACCTCCAGCCAGCTGCGAAACTTGGCCTCCTCACTCCAGAGGGACCCCATTTCAGGAAGGGTGTAGCGCTCAATCAAGGGCGGACGATGGGAGGCAACCCAACCTATCGGCAGGCCCGTTCCACCTCTTCTCAGGCCGCGGCTGTGAGCTTGCGGTGGGCCACTTCCAAGTGGAGCAGGTTGCCCCAAGATTGTTGACGGACCCAGCAGCGGCCACCACGACACTGAATCAGTTGAAACGGGGGCAGGTCTTCAGGATGGTCGTGAAGGCGCACAAAGCTGCCAGGGCGCAGCAGTTCAAACACATCGGCGAGCTGGATGGGGTGCTCCCCTGCCATGGTGGGCTTCCGAGGTGGGGCCATCCTCTCTTTCTTGTTGGGAGAAGGGCCGCCTCCTCGGTTTTTGTTCCGTTTTCTGCGTGGAAACCATGACCAAACGGCAGCGCTTGGATCTGCTGCTGCTGCAGCGGGGGCTCGCCAGCAGTCGGGAGCAGGCGCAGCAATTGATCCGGGCGGGCTGGGTGCGCCAGGGCGGCCGGGTGCTCGACAAGCCTGGAACCGCCCTGCTCCCTGATGTCTCGCTGGAGGTGGAAGCCCGCCCCCGCTACGTGTCCCGCGGCGGCGACAAGCTGGAAGCGGCGCTGCAGGCTTTTGCCATCCCCCTCCAGGGGCGGGTGTGCCTCGATGCGGGCCTCTCCACCGGTGGCTTCAGCGATTGTCTTCTTCAGCGGGGAGCCCGTCGCATCTATGGCATTGATGTGGGCTACGGCCAGGTGGCCTGGAGCCTGCGCACCGATCCCCGGATGGTGCTGCGGGAACGCACCAACGTGCGGCACCTCCTGCCGGCCGAGCTCTATGGGCCAGAGGATCCCTGGCCCGATCTGGCGGTGGCCGATCTCTCCTTCATCTCTCTCACGTGCGTGCTGCCCGCCCTGAGCGCCTTGCTCCGCGCTCCCTCCACCGAGGATCCGGTGGAGATGGTGCTGTTGGTGAAGCCCCAGTTTGAGGTGGGCCGGGAGGGGGTGGGCAAAGGCGGTGTGGTGCGTGATCCGGCCGCCCATGGCCGGGCCATCGGCCGGGTGCTGGAGGCTGCCGAAGCCCTGGGCTGGCAGGGCCGCGGGCTCACCGGCTCTCCGATCACTGGCCCGGCCGGCAACCATGAATATCTCCTCTGGCTGGCCTCCAGTGCCGGTGGCCTCTGCCAAGAGGAGGGGAGCCGGGGCCACCTGAATCCAGAAGCGATCGGGGCAGTGGTGGCTGCCACCCTCCGCCCTGCACCACCCTCCTAGATCGCGGTGCTGTCCCGGTCGCCTGTGCGGATGCGAATCACCGACTCCACCGGGGAGATGAAGATCTTGCCGTCACCGATCTCACCGGTGCGGGCAGCCTCTTGGATGGCCTCCACCACTGTGGCCACCCGATCGTCGTCCACCACGATTTCAAGTTTCAGTTTCTGCAGAAATTCCACGGTGAATTCCGATCCCCGATAGCGCTCAACTTGGCCTTTCTGCCGGCCAAAGCCCCGCACTTCGCTCACGGTCATGCCCACAATCCCCGCATTCACCAGCGCAATCTTCACGTCTTCTAGCTTGAAGGGGCGGATGATGGCCTCAATCTTTTTCATGGTTCAGGGTTTGTGGGGGAAGCGGGGGTGGTGTGGAGGAAGTCTCGCAGACCCGTGGCTGGATCGCTGGGTGTGACTGCGATCAGCAAAACTATCTTTAGGCCGCATGGGGGAGGGTTCGGGGGTGGCCGTTGCTACCAACCCACCGCCCCTGTGTCCTGGCTCTGACCTGCCCGCTTCCTTTCCATGTCTGTCCCCCCCTCGCTTGCCACCACCACACCCCTCTATGGCCAGCGGGCGATCGAAGAAGGGGAACTGGTCTGTTTCGCCAACCCCAGAATCGGCCGACCTTACGAGGTGACGATTGAGCTGCCGGAATTCACTTGCCATTGTCCCTATTCGGGCTATCCCGACTTCGCCGTGCTGCGGTTGCTCTATCAGCCTGGCCCCTTGGTGCTGGAGCTGAAGGCCCTCAAGCTCTACGTCAACAGCTACCGCAACCGCACCATTTCCCATGAGGAGGTGGCCAACCGGATCTTGGATGATCTAGTGCAAGCCTGTGATCCCCAGTGGATGGAGCTGGTGGCGGATTTCAATCCCCGCGGCAATGTGCACACGGTGGTGCGCGTCAGCCACGGCGTGCGTCAGCCCTGTTGAGAGGCCTCCTCAGGGGTTTCGATCCCCGCCAGGAGGGTGGGGAGTTCCCTGGCGAAGGCCGTGAGGTTGCGGTTGCACAGTCCAGCTGCATGAAGGCGCCTGCTCCCATCCCGTTGTTCCTCCACCGCCCAGAGTTGGCGTGTGGCCACCAAGCTGAGGCCCCCACCGAGCAGGGCGATGGCAAAGCCTGTGTAAACCAGGGGAACTCCTGGATCACGCTTGAGCAGAATGCCGCTGGCAGGCAGCACGCCGGCCACCCGGATCGGTAGACCCTGCACCTCCTGAGGCTCTCCGCCGGGTTGGAGCAGGGCCAGAGAGCTGCCATCGGCTGCAAATACCTCCACCGGCCCCACTTCACTGGTGAGGGTGAGCAATACGGGCTGGCTGCCATCGGGTCGGGTGGGCAGGAGCAATCCCCACACCTGATCTCCCAGCTGGGGGAAACGTTGGAGGGGAAGCTCCAAAACGGGGGAGCGGCCCAGTTGGATCTGGATGGCGGCCAGCGTCCAGTCCGACTGGTAAAGCGTCATGCCCCTGTAGCGAAGAGGGTGGTTCACGCTGATCTCCGCCTGGCGGGGGGATAGGGCGGATGGGGCCTGGCTCGCCGCTTCTTCAGGCTCGCCGGCAGGGGGAATCAGGCGCAAGCGGGAGGTGAACTGTTCCGGCCTGCCGGCTGGATCCCGGCTGATCGCAAAGTCGTCCAAGGCCAGGGTGACCTGGGGGCGACCCTGCCGATCCAGCAGCTCCAGCTCCCGGCCTGGAGCCAAGAACTGCTCCAGCCGCTGGCCTGCCAGCGCGCCCCAGGCCGAACCCACCATCAACACCACCATCCCCGCGTGCACCAGCAGGGGACCCACCCGCCCCAACACGCCTTTGCGAGCGGCCAGTCGCCCCTCCTGGCTCCGCACGTTCCACCCCCTTTCCCGCAGGCGCTGGCCCAGCAAGGCCAGGCCGTCAGCCCTTGGATGGGTGAGGGTTTCGGCCAGGGCCAGCTTGCTCAGCTGGCGGGGGGTGGTGTAGTCGATCCAGCGCAGGGAGGCCTGAAGGGCAGGCCATTGCCGCCGCCAGCTGCAGAGGATCAGGGCCAGACCCAACAGGGCCAGGAGAGCCAGAAACCAGCTGCTGGAATACACATGGTCGAGTTGGAGCCGCACGATTCCTGCCCCCTTCAGCCAGCCCAGCCAGGGGGCGTCGTCGTAGCGCTGCTGATAAAACTCCAGGCTTTCTTGCTGAGGGATGGCGGTGCCGCTGCCGCTGGCTACGGCGATCACAAGGAGCAACACGATCGCCAGGCGCAGATCGGCGATACAAGCCACCAGCCGCAGCAGCCGGCGCCAGGAGCCCGTGGCAGGGGAGAGGGTGGTCATGCCAGGTGGGCCGCCAGGGTGAGGGCGCCGGTGGTGAGCAGCACCACGCCGCTGATGGGTGGAATCCAGCGGCCCAGCAACCGCAGTTGCAACAGGCTGGGCAAACTTGCTGCCAGGGTGCCGGCCAGAAGCAAGGGCAACACCTGGCCAGCGCCGAAGCAGGTGAGCAGGAGCATCCCTACCAGGGGCTTGCCGTTCTGGGCCATCCAAGCCAGCAGAACAGCCAAGACGGGGGTGGTGCAGGGCGTGGCTGCCAGGCCGAAGGCCAGCCCCGCTGCCAGGGGGGCCAGGGGGGCTGGCACCCTCTGGCGCCAGCGTTCCGGGTCGGGGCCGGCCGGGAGCTGGAGGGGCACCAGCCCCAGCAGATGGAGACCCATCACCACAGCCACAACGGCCACCACGAGCGACACCCCTTCAGGAATCTGGCCATAGAGGCGACCCAGGAGGCTGCTGCCGAAGCCCAGTAACACCAGAGACGTCACGATGCCCGCACTGAAGCTCAGGCTCCGTTGCCAGGGCAAAGCGCTGCTGGGTGCCGCGCCAGGGGACATCAGGGTGTTCGGTGCACCGAAGCCGGCCAGGTAGGCCAGGGTGACCGGGAGCAGGGAGAGGGAGCAGGGGCCCAGGCTGGTGAGCAGGCCGCCGGCAAACACCAGGGCGAGGGTCAGGGGGGTGGGGTGGCCCAGGGATGCTATCAGCAGGGCTTCACTGGAGCGGGTCCAGTCAGCGAGCTGAAGCCCGAGGCTGGTCATCGGCTGAAAAGTGGGCGCGGAGCGTTCAGCTTATCGGGGCTGCCGGCGGCCGCCGACGGCGCGGACGGACGGTTTCCATCCCTGTGGTTTCCAGGGAGCAGCGCAACAGCAGGCCCGCCACCAGCAGGCTGCTCAGCAGAGAGTTGCCCCCGTAGCTCACAAGGGGCAGGGGGAGGCCCGTGGTGGGCATGGCGCCGCTTGCCACAGCGATGTTGAGGATCGACTGGCCCACCAACAGGATGGTGCAGCCCATGGCCACCAGGCGGTGTTGGTTGCTCATGGTGGAAAGGGCAATGCGCAAGCCGACAAGGCCAAAGATCACAAGGAACAGCAGGAACATCAGGCAACCGATGAAGCCGAATTCCTCGGCAAACACGGCAAAGATGAAGTCTGTGGTTTGGATTGGCAGGTATTGGAGCTTTTGGGTGGAGAGCCCAAAGCCCTGCCCCAGCACCCCGCCGGAGCCAATGGCCAGGAGGCTCTGCACTAACTGATAGCCAGCACCTTGATCATCTCTCCAGGGGTTCAGAAAGGAGGTCACCCGGTCCCGCTGGTATGGATTGATCAGGATGCTGGCGGCTCCCACCAGCAACCCACCGCCGGCGGCTCCGAGGAGCTGGAGGATAGGCAGCCCACCCGCCAGGGCCATCAACCACAGCAGCAAACCGGTGAGGGCTGCCGTGCTGAGGTTGGGCTGCTTGAGGATCAGCAGGATCAGCACCGCAAACACGCCAAGCCAAAGGAGCTTTTGGTCGGCACCGATCCGTCGCCAGTGGGAAAACAGCACGGCTCCTTGGAGTACCACGAAGGGTTTCACCAGTTCCGTGGGCTGAATCTGGATCGGACCAAGCACGAGCCACCGGCTGGCCCCGTTGACCGTGCTGCCCACCACCAAGGTGGCGGCCACGAGAACCCCCCCAATCAACAGGGCCTTGGGTGCCA
>JBJTUM010000078.1:0-18776 GCA_046080725.1 Cyanobium sp.
GCGGGCACCGGGCATTGAGCTGGCCCGTCATCTCCTCCACCACGCCGCAACCCTGGGCTGGCGCGTCGCCCTGGTGGGCGCCAGTCCCCCGGTGCTGGAGCAGTTGTGCCATCGCTTGAAGGCGGAGATCCCCAACCTCCAGCTGGTGTTGGCCATCCACGGCTACAACGATCCCAGCGCCTGGCCAGAGCTGGAGAAGCGCTTGCTCTCGATCCATCCTGATCTGGTGCTGGTGGCCCTAGGGGTGCCCCGCCAGGAGCTCTGGATCCAATCCATGCCCCACCCCCTCCCCGGCCTTTGGATGGGGGTGGGCGGCAGCTTTGATGTTTGGGCCGGTACTAAAAAGCGGGCACCTTTATGGATGGGGAAGGTGCACCTGGAATGGCTCTATCGCCTCATTCAGGAACCCTCCCGCTGGCGCCGGATGCTGGCCCTGCCCGCCTTCATGGGGGCTGTGCTCAGCGGAAACCCACCGAGGCCTGCCACACAAAGGCCAGCAGCAGGAAGAAGAGGGGAATGATGGGCAGGATGTCCACCAGGGGAGCAAAGGCCTGGTAGGCCTCAGGAAGCTGGGCAAACACGTGCAGGACCATGCCGGAAGGAATCCTTTGCGGTGACTGGAACCTACCACGTGTGTGCCGCAGGGGAGGCGGGCTCCCAGGGAGCGAAATCCTCTGAAAAACACCCCTCGGCGATGGCCTGCCCCATGGCCGTGGTGAAGCGCAGGAGGGTGGTGAGGTTGTGGAGGCTCAACAGGGTGCGCCCCAGCATCTCCTCGCAGCGCAAGAGGTGGTGCAGATAGGCCCGACTGTGTTGACGGCAGGCCAGGCAGGGGCAGCTTTCGTCCAGGGGGGTGTGGTCGTGGCGAAACCGGGCATTGCGGAGATTCCATCGCTCGCCGCCCACCAGGGCCGAGCCGTGGCGCCCCAGGCGCGTGGGGAGCACGCAATCGAACAGGTCGAAGCCATGGGCCACGGCCACCGCCACCTCGCGCAAGCTGCCTACTCCCATCAGGTAGTGGGGACGATCCTCCGGCAGCGACGGGGCCACCTGCGCCACGATCCGGTGCATCTCCTCCACCGGTTCGCCCACGCTCACGCCCCCCACGGCGATGCCCGGCAGATTCATCGACGCCACCACCCGGGCCGATTCCTCCCGCAGGTGGCTGTAGCACCCCCCCTGCACGATCCCGAAGAGGGCCTGGTCTCCCCTTTGATGGTGGGCGATGCAGCGCTCCAGCCAGAGATGGGTGCGCCGGCAGGCTTCCGACACCTGGGCTTCCGTGGCCGGATAGGGAGGGCACTGGTCGAAGGCCATGGCCACATCGGCACCCAGATCCCTCTGAATGGCCATGCAGCGTTCCGGTGTGAGCAGGATCGCCGAGCCGTCGCGGGGGGAGCGGAAGGCCACCCCTTCATCATCGATGCGGTTGATGGCCGCCAGGCTGAACACCTGGAAGCCGCCGGAGTCGGTGAGCATGGGCCCTTGCCAGCCCATGAAGCGGTGCACCCCGCCGGCTTCCGCCACCACGGCCTCGCCGGGCTGGAGGTGGAGGTGAAAGGTGTTGGCCAGCACCATCTGGGCCCCCGTCTCTGCCAGCTGGGGGGTGCTGATCCCTTTTACGGTGGCGGCGGTGCCCACCGGCATGAAACGGGGGGTGCGCACCATTCCATGGGGGGTGTGCCAGTGCCCGCAGCGCGCATGTGTGCGGGGGCACCGAGCCGTGATGGTGAAGGTAAAGGCCTGGGCTGACACGTTCCTGGCCGGGAGACTCGACCCTAGACGCCGGCTTTGCGCGCCCCACCGGACCATGTCAGGGTGGGACGCCGCTGTCCCCGCCCAGCCACGCCCTCCTTTCCTCCTTCCTGGCTCCAGGATCTCGCCGGGGCCTGGATTTTCTATTCCGTGCTGCCCCCCTGGCCTGGGATCCGCCCCCGGTTTGAGCGCATCGCCCGGTTCGCCCCCTGGATGGGTCTGGTGCTGGGTGGTCTGCAGGCCCTGCTATGGGCTCTGTTCGAGGGCCACGGGCCCCTGCTGGCGCAGGTCTGCGCCGTGCTGGCTGCTGGCCTGTGGCTCACGGGAGGATTGCACATGGACGGGGCCATGGACACCGCCGATGGGCTGGCGGCGGGGGACCGGGTGCTGGAGGCCATGCAGGACAGCCGGGTGGGGGCGAGCGGGGCCCAGGCCCTCGCCTTGCTTCTTTTGGTCAAGGCAGCTGCCCTGGCCACCCTTCAGGCTTCCGCTCCCCTCGCTCTGGTGTGGGCGGCCCTTTGGGGCCGCGTGGCCCCCCTGCTGGCCGTGGCCTGGTTCCCCTATCTGCACGCCAAGGGGACTGCTGGGTTTCACCGCAGGCATTGGACCGGCTTGCTGCGGGAGGCCCGTCCAGGCCTGCTTGCCGTGGGCGGGCTGCTCTGGCTCAGCGTGTCCCTGGGTTGGTGCCCCGCTGGGCTGGCGGGTGCCGTGCCGGCCCTCCTGGTGCCGCGCTGGCTGGGGCGTCGGCTCGGGGGGCACAGCGGCGACAGCTATGGGGCCTGTGTGGAGTGGACCGAAGGGATAGCCCTGGTGCTCATGGCTCTGGCGCGAACCGCTCCGGCTGGGCTGGCAGGGTGAGTTGAAAGGCGTTGCCGCGGGCTGGCAGGCCTGCCTCCACCAGGGCCGGGGGAATCACCAGCTCCAGTTCCCCACCCAGGTGGCGGGCCAGGGTTCTTGCTAGGGCCAGCCCCAGGCCTGTGCCTGGCTTTCCCTGGCTTTGGAGCCCCCGCACCCCCCGCTCAAAAATGCACTCCCGCTCCTCTTCTGCGATCGCCTCCCCCCCATCCCAAACCGTGAGGCTGAGGCCTCCGGAGGTGCGGGAACAGTGCAGCCCTACGGGACTTCCCGCAAGGCTGTACTGAAAGGCATTTTCCAGGAGGTTGGCCAGGATTTCTGCCACTGAGCTGGCCTCACCCCGCCATTCGGGTAGGGCCTTGGGGCCTTCCCATTGGCGCCCCTGGAGCGCGGCTGTGGCCTCTGCCCGCTGCAGCAGTGGGGCCAGGAGATCGGCCAGACCGACCCCTTGGGGCCCCGAAAGCAGGGGGGGGAGAAGAAGGGGATCGGGAGTGCTGGAGGCTGGCAACAACCCATCGGGCTGGGCCAGGGCACTGATGGCCTCCACGTATTTGTTGAGCTGGCGTTCCTCGGCCAGCAGTCCTTCCACCAGGCTGCGACTGTCGCTGTCCTCCTTCAGGCGCCGCAGCAACAAATGGCCGAACGTGCGGACGGCGGTCAGGGGATTGCGCAGCTGATGCACCAACAACCTGAGTTGTTCGTCCTGGGCTTCCACCCGTCGTTGCAGGCGCTGTTGCTCCAGATCAAGGCGCAGGGCTTCCGTCAGGCAGATGGCTACCCCCTGAAGCCGTTGTTGCAAAAGGGGCGACCAGCTGGACCCTCGGGTTTCCACTTGCAGGGCTCCCAGCAGGGCTGGGCCATCCCGGAGAGGAAGCCAGCGCCTCTCTTCGGCCGGCACCCGCAGTTGGCTGTCGCTGCCGATAGCGGTGAGGCGTCGAGCGTTTTCCGGCCATTGCCCGAGGGGGAGCAGAGTGGGAATGTTTCCCTGGCCTGGATGGGTCACATAAACGACGAGGGCTTCCACGTCTGGGCAGTCGACAAATTGCCCCAGTTGACTGCGGAGTAGGACGAGAAACCGCTCGGAGACAGGAGTCACAGGAGCGAAGCCCCATGCGTATGGGGCAACTTAAAAAAAGTTGACGATCCCGGAGGGTGAAATCGGAAAAAAAGCTTTAAAGTCCGAGTATCGACCGCTACTTCCCAGTCCCCAGACGGGAGGAGTTGTCCAGCCATCTCGGCCAAAGGTTGCAAAGCCCTTGCAACCAAGGCTACAGCAGAGACAGGTTCAAGTTTCTGCTTTCCGAGTGGGTCACCGCCCCAGGCGAATGGCTGCGATCCTCCCTGATCGCTTCCCGGACGACAGAACGTAGGGCCGTGGGCCGCCTTCAGCGTCCCGGCAAACGGAGAACCAGCTTGTCTTGCTCTCCCTTCCAGCCAGCCCTTCCCTTCCCCTCTCTCCACTCCACCCCTGGAGTGATTTCTACATGTCCAAGAAGCGCAAGCGGATCAGCCGCCGTCGTCTAGCAGGTCAGCGCGTGCTGGCCCATGTCCCCACCTTCAACCTGGAAACCGGGTCCCACAAGCCCGTCACCGCCGCCCGCCGTTTCATCGCTGAAACGGAGCTGCAAGCTCCTGCCATTCTCAATGTTCGCCGCAACGAGCACACCACTGACCGTTTCTTTTGGGGAGAGAAGGGTCTGTTCAGTGCTCAGTACGCTGAAGAGAACCATTTTCTGTTTCCGTCCCTCCGCCTGATCGTCGACCGCATCGGGGAAGACGTGCTCTTCGAGGGCATTGAAGCTCTCGCCGCCGACGACTGGGAGGAAGTGGAAGAGTACGAATACGCCTTTGTTTGAGGCCGCTCAGGCCTCACCCTGCCAGGCGCGACCCAGAAACCCGCGCATGGCAGGGAAGAGCCCCGGGTCGATGCCATGACCTCCAGGGAAGGCCAGCGTCTCGACCCTTCCCCCGCTGGCCTTGAGGCTTTGTTCCAGAGCTTCACAGGCTCCAAAGGGAACGACCGGATCCTCCATGCCATGGGTGAGAAGGATGGGCATCGAAGTCTTTGGGGCGATCCAGCCAGGGTGGGGGTAACCACTGCACCCGATCAGCCCCGCCAGGGGGAGAGCGGCGCCAACGGCCACGTCGATCGCCATCGCCGCCCCTTGGGAAAATCCAAGCAGAACGGTGCGCTCCAGGGGCACCGTTTCCGAGAGCTCCCCCAACCTGGCCAGTAGGTCCTCCCTGGCGGCTGGAAGCTCGGGCCAGTTGGGCAGCCCCAGGTCATACCACTGGCGTCCTGTCCCTCCAGGGTGAGGGAGGGGGGCCCTTAGGGCCACCACACTCACCGTGGTGGCATCGGATCCCAGAAGTTCGGAGCCAAGATCCAGCAGATCGTCGGCATCTGCGCCCCAGCCATGGAGCAGTACGAGGCGTCGCTCCGCCTCCTGGGGACCAAGCACGAGGGCGGAAGGGGAAACCATGGCGTCGTTGGCAGCAGGGTGGACAGTTGGGAGAGGCACCTGGAGAGTCGCTGTTTAGGTTGGCGTTTCCGCTTCACCGTGCTCCATGGCACCCACCGCCCTCCTCAGTGTGTCGGACAAAGAGGGTTTGCTGCCTCTGGCCCAAGGGCTGTTGGCTCACGGTTACCGTCTGATCTCCAGTGGGGGCACGGCCTCGGCCCTGGCTGCTGCCGGCCTGCCGGTGACGCGGGTGGCCGAGGTCACGGGGGCCCCGGAAATCCTCGGAGGTCGGGTGAAGACGCTGCACCCCAGGATCCATGGGGGCATCCTCGCCAAGCGGGACGATCCGAACCACCAGCGGGATCTGGAGGCCCAGGGCATTGATCCCATTCATGTGGTGGCAGTGAATCTCTATCCCTTTCAGCGCACCGTGGCCCAACCCGGGGTGAGCTGGGAGGAGGCGATCGAAAACATCGACATCGGCGGGCCGGCCATGGTGCGGGCCGCGGCGAAAAATCATGCCCACGTGGCCGTTCTCACCGATCCGGCCCAATATCCTGCCTTCCTGGAGGCCCTCAGCGCCGATCAGGTGAATGGGGCCGTGCGACGCCGCCTGGCCTTAGAGGCCTTCCGCCACACGGCGGCCTACGACGCTGCCATCAGTCGATGGTGGGCCGAACAGGATGGCGGCGAGAGCCATTTTCATCTCCACCTGCCTGCGCTGCAGCAGCTCCGCTATGGGGAAAATCCCCATCAGCAGGCCACCTGGTATGGCGATCTCGCGGTCGGATGGGGCGCTGGGCACCAGCTTCAGGGGAAGGAGCTCAGCTTCAACAACCTCATGGATCTGGAGGCGGCCCTGGCCACCGTTCGGGAGTTTGGTTATGGCAGCGAGCCGGGCTCCTCCTCCCAGGCAACGCCGGCGGCCGTCGTGATCAAACACACCAATCCCTGCGGGGTGGCCGCGGCGACCCATCCAGCGGAGGCTCTGCAACGGGCCCTGGACGCCGACCGGGTGTCCGCTTTCGGCGGCATTGTGGCGCTGAACCAAACCGTGGACCGGGCCGGCGCCGAGGCCCTCACGAGCCTGTTCCTGGAATGCGTGGTGGCCCCTGGCTACAGCGCCGAGGCCCGGGAGCTGCTGGCGGCCAAGTCCAACCTGCGGGTGCTGGAGCTGGCTCCAGCTGCTCTGGAGGCAGCTCCACGGCACCACATCCGCTCTCTCCTTGGCGGATTGCTGGTGCAGCAGGCGGATGACGAGCCCATCACCCCCGATGTCTGGCAGGTGGTGAGCCAGCGCCGGCCCAGCGAACAGGAGTGGCTGGATATGCGCTTTGCCTGGCAGGTGGTGCGCCATGTGCGCTCGAACGCCATCGTGGTGGCCAACCATGGCCAGACGTTGGGCATCGGTGGCGGGCAGACCAACCGGGTGGGCGCCGCCCGGATTGCCCTGGCCGCCGCCGGCAGCCAGGCTCAGGGAGCGGTGCTCGCCAGCGATGGCTTCTTCCCTTTTGACGACACGGTTCGTCTCGCTGCTGACCATGGCATCAGCGCCGTGATCCAGCCTGGGGGAAGCCTGCGGGATGGGGACAGCATCGTCGCCTGTGATGCCCTGGGCCTGGCCATGGTGACCACGGGCCGACGTCACTTTCTCCACTGATCCATCTCCACTGTCAGCGCCAGATGTAGCTTCGCCTGACCATGAGTGTCCTTGCCATGCTTGAACTGATTCCCCCTTCCGTGGCCCATAACCTCAATTTTCTTCACCCCGTGATGATGTGGGTGCTTTTTGGCCTGGCGGCCTATTCCATGGTGCTGGGCCTGAAAGCCAAGAAAACCCGCACCGCGGATGCCGAGGAGCGCAAAACCTTGATTAAAGGTCAATTTGCCCGTCGGCACTATCTGATGGGAAGCCTGCTGCTGGCGTTGATGGTGGCGGGAATGGTGGGTGGCATGGCGGTCACCTACCTCAACAACGGCAAACTCTTCTTCGGTCCCCACCTTCTCGTGGGCCTGGCCATGACCGCGTTGATCGCCATGGCCGCTTCCCTATCGCCGTTGATGCAGCAAGGGAATCTGGTGGCCCGAAAGGTACATGTTGGCTTGAATATGGCCCTGATGACCCTGTTTCTCTGGCAGGCCGTTACGGGGATGCAGATCGTCAACAAGATCCTCACCAGCTCTTAGGACGTTCCCGACTCTCCAGGTTGGGCCCCTTCTGGCTTTTAAAACTGAGCCCGGCGGCGGGGAGGGCAAGGAATCCCATGGCGAGCATGGAAATCTTCCTGAACCTTCCAGGTCAGACGCCGGGAAATCTGGCGGACGATCTGGCGTAGCAGATGGTCCCCGCTGGTCTGCAAAAGTCCACCGGGGAGGAGAGTCAGCATGGAGGGAAGGCGGATCCATACGGCCAAATCGAGCTGCCATCGCACCAGAGTGTGGGCCATGAGCCTGTCGACATCCTCATGGGAGACGTCCTTGGATCTTTCTGGTCCGGCTTCATCCAGCTCGAGAGAAGCGTTGAAGTCCACGTCGTAGACCCCGGCCAGTGCTGGATCGGTCGACGGAAGGGGAACCGTGATGATGGAGTAGACCCCTTTGTCTTCTGGCAGAAGCTCGAGTCCAATGGTGGGCTCAACTTCGAAACCGAAGTTGCCGAAGCGCCCCAGGCTCAGGGCGTATCCACGCTCTCCCAGAGGGGTGACGTCCATTGGGCTGGCGCAGCTCTGGAACCAGCCCTGGTGTTCATCCAGGTATCCCGCAACCACGCCGGCCGGAGCTCTCATCTCCATCATGTCGGAGAAGGCGCTCGCATAGCGAAACACCTGCTTGTCGTTGCCGTAGGCGTTGCGAAGAACCGAGCCCGGTGGGTGCTGCTCGATGGGGTCAAGCCGCCCCGCGGTATCCCTCTCGGCGGGGTGGTCTGGCTCGGGCGGACTATCGATCGTTGGAGTGGACACCAGGGAAGGCGAGGGCAACGGGGCTCCGTGGATGGTGGTGGGCGCTGGGGTCGTGGCCGACCCTTGAAAGGGGTGCAGACCTTAGGACGGTGGACGAACCTTTAGGGAATGTAAAGCCAGGTCTGAAGACTGGTTCGAATCAGGCCCTACTGAGTTGGATCAACCGTTGAATCACGTCTTCCACCACCCGATCCGGTGTGGAGGCTCCAGAGGTGATGCCCACCCGAATGGGTCCCACAGGAAGAAAGGGCTGTTCCGTGGACAGCTCAGCTCCAAGAGGTTTGTGGCAGATCTGGTTGCCAGGGCCGATGCGCTCAGGGGTGTCGATATGGAATGAACAGATGCCCCGGCTGATGGCAATCTCCTGCAGATGGGTGGTGTTGGAGGAGTTGTAGCCGCCGATGACCACGATCAGATCGAGGGGCTCATCCACCAAGGAAAACATGGCATCTTGCCGCTCTTGTGTGGCGTCGCAGATGGTGTTAAAAGCAACAAAGTGGTCGTTCAATGTGCTGGGTCCATACCGCTGCAACATGGTTCGCTCAAACAGTCGGCCAATGTCCTCTGTTTCCCTTTTCAACATCGTGGTTTGGTTGGCGACACCCACATGCCGAAGGTCGCGGTCGGGGTCAAAACCAGGTGAGCAAGCTTTCGCAAAGCGATTCATGAAGGCCACCCGTTGCTCTTGAGAAGGGGTGCGACCGTTGGCGCTGGCCAGAATGTAGTCGCAGACCAGTTGGGCTTCTGCAAGATCAAGAACGACTAGATAGGTTCCAGCAAAGGAGCTTGTGGCAAGGGTCTCTTCATGTTTTACCTTGCCGTGGATGATGGAAGTGATGGAATGTTTCTTATGTTTTTCCACCGTTGTCCATACTTTAGAAACCCAGGGGCATGTGGTGTCGACGATATGACATCCGCGCTCATTAAGCAGCTGCATTTCTTGGACAGTTGCCCCAAATGCTGGGAGAATTACCACATCTCCAGATGCTACATCAGAAAAATTCTTTAAACCTTCTTCGACGGGGATGAAGCTCACGTTCATCTCGCGTAGATGAAGATTCACGGATGGATTATGGATGATCTCATTGGTGATCCAAATGCGTTCTTGCGGGTAAAACCGCCGGGTTTCGTAGGCCATGGCCACTGCTCTTTCCACCCCCCAGCAAAAACCAAAGGCCTCAGCAAGTCGAACAGTGAGTCGGCCATCCCGGAGGGTATATCCGTTATCCCGAATCCTGGCAATTAAATCGCTTTGATAGGCTGTTTGTAAGTTTTCGGCCACTTCTTCACCCAGTCCGAAACCGCGACGGTTGTAACGCTCCGAATGGTGGAGGGCACGCTTGAAGGCGTGGGTGTCCATGGCGCACCGGCAAACCAGGTCGACTCTATGGGATGTCTTCTGCCTCTGGGCCTGGCGCGGGCTGGTAGGGCAACACGGGGGCAATTCCCTCCCATCGCACCGCATCCACCTCGTAGCGAAACCGGCAGGGGAGCACCTCCACCCCTGCGGCCAAGGCCTCACGGAAGAGCGATCCATAGCGAGGATCGGCGCTATCGCCAGGGGCGAACTGGTGGATATCCAGGCGACTCAGGCAGGGCACCAGCACAGCCCGCGCTTCTGGAAGCAGCCCCATGAGCTCCACGAGATGCTTTTGGCCTCGTTCGCTCACCGTATCCGGAAACAAGCCCACCCCATCCAGGCACCAGGTGGTGTTCTTCACCTCTACATAGATCGGCCTGGGGTCGGGGTTGGCTAGATCCGGCTGCAGGAGCAAATCGATGCGGCTTCGCTTGCCTTGGCCATAAGGCACTTCTGCCCGGATGGCTGCCACCGGACCTAGCCAGGGCTCCAGATAGCCCCTTCCGATCGTTTCCCGCACCAGGTGGTTGGGCAGGGCAGTGTTCACTCCCACCCATACGGATTGGCCATCCACCCCTGGCACCTCAGCCTGTTCCCAGGTCCAATCGAGTTTGCGGGTGGGCGCCGGAGCGTGCCGCAGCCGCACCCTGCCCCCAGGGAGCAAGACGCCCGTCATGGGCCCGGTGTTGGGGCAATGAGCGGTCACCACCTCCCCACCAACCAGTTCCACATCCGCCAGAAACCGCTTGTAGCGCCGCAGCAGCACCCCTTCCACCAGAGCTGGCATCTGAAGAACCAGTCCTCCAGGTCCCCTGCTGCTGGGGTTCAGAGGGGCCGTGGATGGGGGCATGGGCGTGAGGGGCTGGGAACAGGCAAGGCGGGCCGCCATACTGCCGTGCGACGTGTGGGGCTTCGGGCCCGTCTGGATTGGCTCCATCCCTCAAACGGATTGCCCTGATCGTGGCTGTGGCCACGGCCCTCAGCAAGGTGGCGGGCCTGTTCCGTCAGCAGGTGATCGCGGCGGCGTTCGGCGTGGGTGCCGCTTACGACGCCTACAACGACGCCTATGTGCTTCCAGGGTTTCTGCTGATTCTTCTGTGGGGCATCAATGGTCCCTTCCACAGCGCCATGGTCAGTGTGCTGGCCAGGCGACCCCGCCAGGAAGGGGGCCATGTGCTCGCAGCCATCAACACTCTGGTGGGAGCGGCACTCCTTTTGGTCACGGTGCTGCTTGTGGTAGCAGCCGATCCCCTGATCACCTTGGTCGGTCCTGGTTTAGATGGGGCCAGGCACAACATTGCCGTGCTCCAGCTGCGCTGGATGGCCCCCATGGCCCTGTTCGCCGGCCTGATCGGCCTGGGCTTCGGCGCCTTGAACGCGGCGGATGAGTTCTGGCTTCCGGCCGTGAGCCCCCTGCTGTCCAGCGTGGCCATGATCGGGGGGATCGGCCTGTTGTGGTGGCAGCTAGGCGAAACGATCACCCTACCTTCCACGGCCGTGCTGGGAGGAATCGTGCTGGCGGGCACCACGACCCTTGGGGCCGTGCTCCAGTGGTTGATCCAGTTGCCGGCATTGGCCCGGCAGGGCTTGCATTCCCTCCGTCTGGTTTGGGATTGGAAGCATCCCGGTGTGCGTGAGGTGCTTCAGGTGATGGGCCCTGCGACGCTTTCCTCGGGCATGCTCCAGATCAATGTCTTCGTGGATCTGTTCTTTGCCTCCGGCATCCTGGGGGCCGCCGCCGGGTTGGGCTACGCCAATCTGCTGGTGCAAACCCCTCTCGGGTTGCTCTCCAACGCTCTCCTGGTGCCCCTCTTGCCGGTTTTCGCCAGGCTCACTGCCCGTGAGGATCGCCCCCAGCTCGTTGCCCGCATCCGTCAGGGCCTGATGCTTTCCAACGCTAGCATGTTGCCCCTAGGAGCCCTGATGGTGGGTCTGGCGGCACCGATCGTGGCGCTGGTCTACGAGAGGGGGGCCTTCGATCACCAGGCAGCCAGCATGGTGAGCTCCCTACTCATGGCCTACGGAGTGGGCATGCCGGCCTACTTGGCCCGGGACGTGCTAGTGCGGGTGTTCTATGCCCTCGGGGATGCCAACACCCCTTTCCGTTGGTCGGTCGGGGGGATTGGCCTCAATGCTCTCTTCGACTGGTTGCTGGTGGGTGGGCCAACTCCTGGGTTCGGTCAGGTGCTTCCACGTCTCTATTTCGGGGCACCCGGTTTGGTGCTGGCCACAGTGCTGGTCAATGTCATCACCTGTCTTGGTCTCCTGCTAGTTCTGCACCGCCGGCTCGGGGGTCTGCCCCTCGGTGCCTGGGGACGGGACACGGTGCTGCTGCTCCTGGCTGCCTTGTTGGGGGGAGGGGCCGCTTGGGCTCTGGCCTCGCTTGTGCAGTGGCCAACGGGCCTGATCGGTTTGCTTCTTCAGAATGGCTTGAGTGCGGCTCTGGCGACAGCGATTTACGGGATGCTGGGCACCTTGTTTGGGGTCGCTGAAGTGAGGGACATCCTCCGTGGCCTCCAGCGACGCAGGGCCTAGGAGAGCTTCACATCCCGTTCTTCCCTAACCTGTAGAGGGATTTCCAGGCGCGAACGTCCGATCATCTCAGGGCCATCGATCGAGAGGATCCGCGCTTCGATCCCGAAGTCCTTGAAGGCCGACTCAAGCTCGTTGATCAGGGCCTTTTCTACTTGGGCCTCCGCATCCACAACCTTCCCGATCAGCCGGCTGCCGAGACGGCCAATGCGCCTGCTCACCACATCGCGGGCGTTAGTGACCTCGATGATCAACATGACGGTTCCCCGGATTCGCTCACCCTATTCGCCGATGGTTCCTTGGTGGGCAGTGGATCTAAGGAGACCGAACTAGGCATAAGACTCAAGGATCTCTTCGAGGTCGCGCAGCTGGTTGGCGGGGATCAATCGGGCCAAAGGCAACCGGGTGGCTCCCCCTCCGATCGGCACCTGCACGGCCTCCAAGGCCTGGCGGGCGCAGACGACAGCCCCCTGATCCAGGCGACCTGCACACTCCTGGGCCAGGGTGGCTGCCAGGCCTGCATCTCCGAGATAGAGGTGCCACTGGGCCACCTCCACATACAGCCTCTCTGCAATGGCCTGGGTGAGCTCTTCGAGGTCTTGGGGGGAGAGGGTCATGGTGGAGGAGGAGGGGTGGCTTGGGGCCGGAGAAGCACCACCACGCTGCCATGGAGCAACAAGAGGCCCGCCCAGCTCAAGGTGAGCCAGCCCAGGTGGTTCCAGGGATGGCGAAGCCCCTGCACAAACCAGAGCCCGCTGTTGATCGAAGCAAAGAGGGCTGCGTGAAGCGTCAGGTTCACCACCCGCTCGAAGTGGCGGTACGTGGGATCGCTTGGATCGGCGGGGCCATACCAGCGAATGGGCATGGGTGTGAGGGAATGGGAGGGACGGTTGACGGATGGGCACCCCTTCTGATGAGAATGTAAGGGTTGGCGCTTGTAGCTCAGCGGATTAGAGCATCTGACTACGGATCAGAGGGTCGGGAGTTCGAATCTCTCCAGGCGCGTTTAAAGAGCCGCTCCCACAGGGCGGCTTTTTTCTCAGCAAAGCCTCAGGATACGGGCGTCCGGTCGCTGGGTTCCCTACGATCCGTACACGTGCAGCGTTCCCATGTCCCTCTTTATCGATGCGCCCCTGGCCACCGAGGATCCTGCGATCGCTGCCTTGATCGGCAGGGAGTTGAAGCGACAACAAACGCACTTGGAGCTGATCGCCAGTGAAAATTTTGCCTCCCGGGCGGTCATGGAAGCCCAGGGATCGGTGCTGACAAACAAATACGCCGAGGGACTCCCCCACAAGCGCTATTACGGGGGCTGTGAGTTCGTTGACAGCATCGAGGAGCTGGCCATTGAGCGTGCGAAGCAGCTCTACAACGCCGCCTGGGCCAACGTTCAGCCCCACAGCGGCGCCCAGGCCAACTTCGCGGTGTTTCTCGCGCTCCTTCAGCCAGGCGACACGATCCTGGGGATGGATCTGTCGCATGGAGGCCATCTCACCCACGGCTCTCCAGTGAATGTGTCTGGGAAGTGGTTCAAGGCTGTCCACTACGGTGTGGATCCCAACAGCCATCGATTGAATCTTGAAGAGGTGCGCCAGCTGGCCCTGGAGCATCGGCCGAAATTGATCATCTGCGGCTATTCCGCATACCCGCGGCAGATCGACTTCCCTGGGTTTCGAGCTATCGCCGATGAGGTGGGCGCCTATCTCCTCGCGGACATGGCCCACATTGCAGGGCTGGTGGCAGCGGGTGAACACCCCAATCCCGTGCCCCACTGCCATGTGGTCACCACGACCACCCACAAGACCCTGCGGGGGCCCAGGGGAGGGCTGATCCTCTGCAATGACGCGGATTTTGGCAAGCAATTCGATAAAGCTGTTTTCCCTGGGGTTCAGGGCGGCCCCCTTGAACACGTCGTGGCGGCCAAGGCTGTGGCATTTGGAGAAGCCCTGCAACCCGCCTTCCACGCCTATTCCAAGCAAGTGGTGGCGAACGCCAGGGTGTTGGCGGGCCGCCTCCAGGAAAGGGGAATTGCGGTGGTGAGTGGTGGCACCGATAACCACATCGTGTTGTTGGATCTTCGATCCATTGCTCTAACGGGCAAAGTGGCTGACGCCCTGCTGAGTGAGGTCAACATCACCGCCAACAAGAACACCGTGCCCTTTGATCCGGAGTCCCCCTTTGTCACCAGTGGGCTCCGCCTGGGCACCGCAGCCCTCACCACTAGAGGATTTGATGAACCTGCCTTTGGGGAGGTGGCAGAGGTGATTGCCAGCCGTCTGCTTCACCCTGAAGACAGCAGCGTGGAACTCCAGTGTCGGGAACGGGTGCGGGCCCTTTGTGAGCGTTTCCCTCTCTACGGCGGCCAGCGTGCGCTACAGACCGCTTAGGGAGGACGCACCTCTCATGCAGGGCCTGTGAACCTCGCTTCCACGCCCAATGCGGCGGCCCTCCTCACCTTCATCGTCGCCAGCCTGGGAACCGCTCTAGTGGTGCCCCAAGTGCGCCGTTTGGGCTTGCGCTGGGGGCTGGTGGACCAACCGGACTCCCGCAAACAACACGCCTTCCCGATGGTGCGGCTAGGCGGTATAGGCATTGTGGTGGGATTCAGTCTGGGGTTGTTTCTCACCTGGCTCTTCGGGGGGTTTGCGGATCTGCCTCCTGATAAGGATCAGCTCATCTGGACCTCCCTGGCTGGAGCCCTCTGCTACTTCGTGATTGGCCTTGGAGATGATCTCTTTGCCCAGCCGCCCTTCCCCCGTCTGCTCGGGCAGGTGGCGGTAGCGGTGGCTGTCTGGAGTCAGGGCGTGCGCATCAGCAATATTGATCTGCCCTTTCCTGTGCCAGTGGCTGGTGGGGAGTTCGGCCACATCCTGCGGCTTCCGCCACTCCTGAGCCTGGTGGCCACCGTGGTTTGGTTGGCGGGAATCACCAATGCCATCAACTGGTTGGATGGATTAGATGGCCTGGCCGCTGGGGTGAGCGGCATCGCTGCTGTGGCCTTGCTTTCGGTCAGCTTTAGCCTCCAACAGCCAGCAGCCGGACTGCTTGCAGCCGCGCTCGCCGGGGCATGTCTGGGCTTTCTTCGCCACAACTTCAATCCAGCCCGCATTTTCATGGGTGATGGGGGCTCCTATTTCCTGGGCTTTGCCCTGGCTTCCATCAGTATCGTCGGTCCCGCCAAGGGCCTCACCAGCGTGAGCCTGCTCCTCCCCTTGCTCATCCTCTCTCTCCCCTTGGCTGACATGTCGGCCGTGATCATGGGTCGCCTCAGCGAGGGACGCTCCCCGTTCTATCCAGATCGGCGCCATCTGCACCATAGGCTCCTTCGTACAGGCCTGAGCCACCGGCGCACGGTGTTGATGATTTATGCCTTCACCCAATGGCTTGCAGCCTTGGCCCTGGTGGTGGCGAATGCCGAAATGCGCTTTCTCTGGCTCACCCTGGCCACGGCTGTGCTGGTAGCTGCTTTGATCCTTACCCGGCGCAGTTTGCAGCACGAGCCCGATCAGCAGACCAAAGATCACCGGGGGGCTGCATGAGCGCGGAGCTGCTCTGCATTGGCACCGAACTCCTTCTAGGGGACATCCTCAACACCAATGCCCGGTGGTTGGCGCAGGAGCTGGCCAGCCTCGGTGTGCCGCACCACCGCCAGGAGGTGGTGGGTGACAACCGGGAGCGTCTGATGGCTGCTGTTCGGGAGGCGTCCCAGCGATGCCGGGTGTTGATCACCACGGGAGGCCTTGGCCCCACAGCGGATGACCTCACCACGGAAACTATTGCTGCTGCTTTTGCTGTGCCGCTGGTAGAGCATTCTGAGGTCTGGGCCGCTATTCAGACCAAGCTGGGCACCCGGGCCAAACCCGTAGCCGCTAGCAATCGGCGTCAGGCCCTGCTGCCCCAAGGAGCCTCCGTGCTGCCCAATCCCGTGGGCACGGCCCCAGGCATGATCTGGAGCCCCATCCAAGGCTTCACTATCCTCACCTTCCCAGGGGTGCCCTCGGAAATGAAGGCCATGTGGCGAAACACGGCCGTGCCTTGGTTGCGAGAGGCAGGACTCGCTGATGGGATTTTTCTGAGTAGGCGGCTGCACGTGTGGGGGATTGGGGAGTCGCTGCTCGCCGAGCAGGTTGCCGATCTTCTGGCCTTGGCCAATCCCACCGTGGCTCCCTACGCCGGCGGGGGGCAGGTGACGTTGCGGGTCACCGCGAGGGCAGCCGATCGGGCTTCCGCCCAGTCTCTTCTGACCCCAGTGGAGCGGGAAATCCGTGAACGTGTAGGGGTGGCCTGTTTCGGCGCGGATGAGGAGAGCCTGGCGTCGGTGGTGTTGGCTCAGCTGCTGGTGCGGGGGCAGACCCTCGCGGTGGCGGAATCCTGCACAGGTGGGGGACTGGGAGCGGCGCTTGCTGCCGTGCCGGGGGCCTCCGAGAGCTGGCTGGGTGGGGTGATTGCCTATGCCAATGCTGCGAAGCAGGAGCTTTTGGGGGTGCCTGCCGACCTGCTAGCGCGTTGGGGAGCTGTGAGTGATCCCGTGGCCCTGGCCATGGCTGAGGGGGTTCGCCAACGGCTCGGCACCGATTGGGCAGTGGCCATTACCGGAGTCGCCGGTCCAGGAGGGGGCACATCCGAGAAGCCGGTGGGCCTGGTGCATGTGGCCGTGGTGGGGCCTGAGCCGGCTGCCTCCTGGAGCGAGGGCCTGCAGTTTGGCGCCAGCCGAGGTCGTCAGGCGATTCAGGCCCTGAGCGTGGGGGAGGCCCTCAATCGCCTGCGCCTGAGTCTCGGCACATGCTCTCCGACCTGAATTGAGCAACTTCAATGGCACAAGCTTGAGGATCTCTGGGTTGATCACGACACATGGCAACCTGAGTTTTCCCCCGATTAGGCTCATTTTCCCCAGAAATTAGGGGGGTTTTCCACAGTTTGAATGCCCAGGAGCTTTAAGCAACAGCCTCTTCTCCCGTTAGGGTGAGGATCCGATCCAATGGGTTTTCTGTGAGCGCCCGCACCCTGTACGACAAGGTTTGGGATCTGCACCGCGTCGCTGATCTGCCTTCCGGCACCACCCAGCTCTTCATTGGCCTGCATCTCATCCATGAGGTCACTAGCCCCCAGGCCTTCGCCGCTCTCAAGGATCTTGGACTTCCGGTGCGTCACCCCGAGCGCACCGTGGCCACGGTGGATCACATTGTTCCCACCACCACCCAGGCTCGCCCCTTCGCCGATCCCCTCGCGGAGGAGATGCTGGCCACATTGGAGGCCAATTGCGCGGCCCACAGCATTGCGCTCCATGGCATTGGCAGCGGACGACAGGGAATCGTGCATGTGATTGCGCCGGAGCTTGGGTTGACCCAGCCCGGCATGACCGTGGCCTGTGGCGATTCCCATACCTCTACCCATGGTGCCTTCGGGGCTATTGCGTTTGGGATCGGAACCAGCCAGGTGCGGGATGTGCTTGCCAGCCAGAGCTTGGCGATGGGAAAGCTCAAGGTCCGTCGCATCTGGGTCGATGGGGCGCTCCAGAGCGGTGTCTATGCGAAAGATCTCATCCTTCATGTGATACGCCTTCTGGGGGTGAAGGGTGGGGTGGGTCATGCCTATGAGTTCGCCGGGCCCGCGATCGCCGCCCTCTCCATGGAGGAGTGCATGACGCTCTGCAACATGGCTATCGAGGGTGGAGCCCGGGTTGGCTATTGCAACCCGGACGAGGTCACCTTCGCCTACTTGCAAGGCCGTCCCCACGCCCCATCTGGGGAGGCCTGGGAGCGGGCCCTGGCCTGGTGGAGCTCCTTGGCCAGTGGTCCTGAGCCCGAATTCGATGATGAGGTTGCCCTGGATGCGGCCACCATCGCTCCCACCGTCACCTGGGGCATCACCCCTGGCCAGGGCATTGGAATCGATGAACCCGTTCCCACTCCCGAACAGCTCCAGCCGGAGGAGCGGCCCTTGGCTGAGGAGGCTTACCGCTACATGGATCTCAGCCCGGGCCAGCCCATCGCCGGTGTGCCTGTTGATGTGTGTTTCATCGGCAGTTGCACCAATGGCCGCCTCAGCGATCTCCGGGCTGCAGCGGAGGTGGCCCGCGGCAGGAGGGTGGCCCCGGGCCTCAAGGCCTTTGTGGTGCCAGGGTCGGAGCAGGTGGCGGCGGCAGCGGAGGCCGAGGGGCTTGATGCGGTGTTCCGCGCCGCCGGCTTTGAATGGCGGGAGCCTGGCTGCTCGATGTGCCTGGCCATGAACCCCGACCGGCTCGAGGGGCGTCAGATCAGCGCTAGCTCCTCCAATCGCAACTTCAAGGGCCGGCAGGGATCAGCCACAGGTCGAACCTTGCTCATGAGCCCGGCGATGGTGGCGGCGGCGGCGGTTCGTGGCCATGTGTCCGACGTGCGCCAGCTTCTCGCCGAGCGAGCCCCTGCTGCCCCCTGTCCCTGATGGCCGCCCCCCCTTCTGAACCCCGGCCCTTTCCTTCCGGCCCCGTGCTCCGGCATCGTGGCATGGCGGTGGCTGTGGTGGGCTCCGACATCGACACCGACCGGATCATCCCGGCCCGCTTTCTCAAATGCGTCACTTTTGAGGGATTAGCCGCAGGGGCCTTCGCTGACGACCGTGCCGAGCGATCCGGCCATGCCGATGGGCCTCACCCCTTTGATCGACCAGAGCATCAGGGCGCATCAGTGCTGGTGGTGAACAGAAATTTTGGCTGCGGTTCCAGCCGGGAGCACGCTCCTCAGGCCCTTCTCCGTTGGGGCATTCGGGCGTTGATTGGTGAAAGTTTTGCCGAAATCTTCTTCGGCAACTGTCTGGCCCTTGGCATCCCCTGCCTGTCGGCGGGCGCTGAGGCGGTGCAGGCGATCCAGCAGG
>JBJTUM010000079.1:0-7570 GCA_046080725.1 Cyanobium sp.
TCACCGCGTCGGCGCCCACATAGCGGGAGGTCACCTGCACCGTGGGGGGGCGATGTCGGGCAGGTTTTCGATCGGCAGGATCGGCAGAGCGATCAGCCCGGCGATCACGATCAGCAGGCTGCACACCGTGGTGAGCACGGGTCGAACGATGAAGGTGTTCGAGAGCGACATGCGGCGGCCCTAGTTCACCTTCACCGGCAAGCCATGGCGAAGATTGATCAGGTTGGAGGTGATCACCCGCTGGCCCCCATCCAGCCCCCGCAGCACGGGATAGCGGTTGTTTTGCAGGGGGCCCAGCTCCACCGGCGTTTGCAGGGCAAAGCGAGTGGTGGGCGGCAGCTTGCGCAGGGGCTTCAGCTTGGCTTGGCCGGGCCGCCGCTCCAGCTCGGCCAGGCCGCCGGCCACAAACACAAAGCGCTGCCCCGAGATCTGGGTGACGGCTTCAAAGGGCACCGAGAGCTGGGCCCGCTGATCAAGGATCAGGCGGGTGCGGGTGCGCAGCCCATTGCGCAGCACGCCGGTGGGGTTGGCGAAGTCCGCCTTGGCCAGCAGCGACTGGGTGCCCGCCACCACCGCCGGATCCAGGGAACGCACCACGCTTTGGGCCATGGGGCGGTTGGTGGCGGGATCCATCAGGATCACCGGCAGCCCCACCCGCAGGCGATTGGAATACACCGCCGGCACATCCACCCGGGCGCTGAGGGGGTCATTGCGGATGATTTTGGTGAAGGGCGCCCCTGCAGCGATCACATCCCCCACCTTCACCTGCACGTCGCCCACAGTGCCGCTGATCGGCGCCTTCAGGTCGCGAAAACCCAGATCGGCGGTGCGGGCCACCAGCTGCATGCGGGAAGAGATGTAGTCCTGCAGGAATTGATCGCGCTGGATGGCGCTGGCCGCACCCTGTTTCACCAGATAGTCGTAGCGCTGGAAATTCAGGCGCTTGGTTTCCGTTTCCGCCCGCAGGCGCGCCACATCCGCCTGGGCCTGGGTTTGATCGAGCACCATCAGCAGTTGCCCCTGCCGCACCGGATCCCCCTGGCGCACCAGCAGGGTTTGGATGCGCCCACCCGCCTGGGCAGCCAGGTTCACTTCTTCCAGGGCCTCCAGGGTGCTCACGGTGTACACCGCTTCCACGAAGGGCGCGATGCGCACCTCCTGAGCCTGCACGGAGAGGGGGGGCCTGGCGGGCGCTTCAGGGGTGCCCTGGCAGGCGCTCAGAAGGACATACACCACAAGAACGCTGACAGGCCTGTTGTGCAGCCTTTGCAACAGCTCCACCGGTTTCAGGCTCTCATCAGCGTATCGGAGTCGCTAAGTGGTGCCACCCCCCTCTCAGAAGTGAGAGGCGAGCAAGGAAGCGAAGCCGAAGTGCCGGAGTCCCTCCACAATTCCCGCGCAGCCATGGGCCCGGGCCCGATAGGTGCGCTGCAGGGTGGGAAAGGCCTGCACCAGGCAGGGTTCGGCGTTGCCCACCATCACCCCCTGAAAGCCCGTTCTGAACATGGCCAGATCGTTCATGCTGTCACCGGCGGTCACCACCCTGTCGGGGGGCACCTCCAGGCACGCGATCAGGTCGGTGAGGGTGCTGCCCTTGTTCACGCCGGCCGGGAGCACATCGAGGTATTTGTTGCCCGACACCAGGCAGTCCACCCCCAGGGCTTCCACGGCCTGCAGGTGGGCGGTGTCCAAACGCTCCGGGTCGATCAGATAGGCCAGGCGGCGCACGGCGCTCACGGGCTGGGCGGACAGCCCCGGGATGGCCTGCAGCAGGGGCAGCACCCGCTCGGCTTGCCCGTACCACTTCTGCTCGATTGGCTCAATCACATGGGGGATGGGGGTGAGGCTCACGCCGCAGGCCACCGTGCAGCCCACATCGCCGATCACCAGGTGGGGCGCCCCCAAGCCCATGGCGGCCTCCTGCTCCAGCAGCCCGGCGATGGAGGCCAGATCCCGGCCAGTGTTGAACACATGCAGCACGGTGTCGCGCCGGGTGTCCAACCAGCGGTAGAAGCGCCGTCTACATCTGGGTGTGCCCTCCAGCAGAGTGCCGTCCAGATCGGTCACCAACACCAGCTCAGGAACGGATGGCAGCCGCGCCCGGATGCCCTGTTCCAGCTGCTGGCGGGGGCTGGCAAACGCTGGTGGGTGCATGGGCGAGGCCAGGGCCGGGCCCGATCCTCGGCCACACCGTGCCTTTTGCCTATGGTGCCTTCTACTGGAGCGGACGGGCGGCATGGATTGGAACGCCGAGGCCGTGGAGGCCTTCGAGCCCCTCCTGCCGCGCCATGGCCTGCATCGCTACACCGTGGCCTCCCTCAATGAGGCCATCGCCACCCTGATTGGCAGAGGATTTGCGCCCCGCTTTCTGCTGGAAGCCACCGTGAGCCGCCCCCAGGTCAAGAAGGGGCACCTCTGGCTCACCCTCACCGATGGGGAAGCCACTGTGCCGGCCGTGATCTGGTCGTCCCAGCTGCGCAAGCTCAGCTTCGTGCCTGAAGACGGCGATGGCGTCACGGTGGTGGGCAAGCTCAACTTCTGGACGGCCCGGGCGGCCCTGTCGGTGCAGATTCTGGATGTGCGCCCCAGTCTCACGGCCGTGATGCGGCGATTTGAAGCGGTGCGGGCCCGGCTAGCTCCCGAGGGCTTCTTCGACCCCGACCGCAAACGGCCCCTGCCCCCCTGGCCCTCCCGCATCGCCCTGCTCACCAGCGTGCCCAGTTCTGCCCTGGCCGACATGCTGCGCACCGTCAGTGAGCGCTGGCCGTTGGCCGCTCTCGTGGTGGTGCCCGTGCCCGTGCAGGGGGCGGTGGAGGGCCGGGTGTGCGAGGTGATCGGGCGCCTGGCGGCCCAGGCCGATTCCCTGGGATTGGAGGCCTTGGTGCTCGCCCGGGGGGGCGGAAGCCGGGAGGATCTGGCGCTGTTCGATGGGGAAGATCTGGCCCGGGCCCTGGCGGCCTTTCCCCGGCCTGTGGTCTGCGGCCTCGGCCATGAGGACGACACCACCATTGCGGATTTGGTGGCGGACTACCGGGCCGCTACGCCCACTGCTGCCCTGGTGGCCCTGCTCCCCGATCAGATGGCGGAACGGGCCGCCCTGCTGCAGGTGCGGAGCCATATGCGCCAGGTGGTGGGCTGGCGCCTCCAGGCCCTGCGCCGTCAGCTGCAGCAGCAACAGACCCGATTGGAGCCCCTCCACCCCCGCAGGCGGCTGCAGGTGGAACGCCGGCGCCTGGCCCATCAGCGTCAACTGCTGAAGGCCCTCTCCCCCCGCCATCTGCTGGAGCGGGGCTTTGGTTTGCTTCTGGATTCCCAGGGCCGGGTGGTGCGCTCCATCCACCAGGTGTCCGCGCGGGATACGGTGAACCTCCAGCTCATGGATGGGAGCCTGGATCTGTTGATCCAACGGGTTCATCCCTCTCCCGCCGCCGATTCCTGATGACGGATTCCAGCAGCGACCGACCCAAGTCCCGATCCCGCCCCTCCCGCCGTTCTGAGGCGTCTGCTCCCAATCCCGGTATGGCGCAGGCCGACCCGGGTGTGGCCCAGCTCACCTACCGGGAGGCCCAGGCCGCCCTGGAGCGCAGCCTGGTAGAACTCCAATCCGACGATCTGGACGTGGAACGAATGACCGAGCTCTATCAGAAAGCCTGTGCCTACGCCGACCGCTGTGACACCCTCCTCCAATCTGTGGAGGCTGAAGTGATGCTCTGGGATCCCGACCAGCCAGAGACTCCGCCCCAACCCCTGAACCCATGACCCCAAGCCCATCGCGTTCCCTGGCCTGGATCTATCTCGCCCTGGCGGTGGCTGGGGCCGTTTTGCCCTGGCTGGCCAACCTGGCCTTCATCCGCAGCACGGGCCAGCCCTTTGATCTGGGCCTTTTTGTGCAACAGGCCAACGCCAATCCCGCAGCCCAATCCCTCTCCCGGGATTTGGCGGTAGGGGCCACGGCGGTCACC
Organism: Cyanobium sp.; assembly: GCA_046080725.1. GTDB lineage: Bacteria > Cyanobacteriota > Cyanobacteriia > PCC-6307 > Cyanobiaceae > Cyanobium. The sequence continues at coordinate 3,963 of JBJTUM010000079.1, forward strand.
CTGTGGATGGTGGTGGAAAGCCGGCGCCTGAAGATGCGGGGGCTGGTGTGGGTGCTGCTGAGTTGCGTCACCGTGGCCTTCGCGTTCGGCGCCCCTCTCTTTCTTTACCTGCGGGAGCGTCGGCTGCAGGAGCTGGCCCGGGAGGAAGGGCCAACAGCTTTAAGCGAGCCAACCGCTTAAGGCCGGCCGCACAAAAAAAACGCTGGCTCTGGCCAGCGTTTTTAAAGGTTTGGGCTTCAGCAGGAAGGCCTCAGCGGTAAACCCCGTCGTTGATCCGGTCGAACCCTTCATTGAGGGCGATGGAGGGGGGAGTGACCGTGAAGTTGGCTTTGTACTTTTCGAACAGCTCCTTTTGGCGGGGGGTCAAGTCCAACTTGAGGACATCATCCACGCTGGTGTAGGGCCCGCCAAGGACGATTTTTCCCGCCAGGGTGGGATACATCCCGGGGTACTGCTGAAAACGCCGGACGGAAGAGTTGTTGAGATCCACCTTCCCGGCAGACTCTGCAATCTTGTCGTCTGCCACGTTGCGACGATCCGCAGCCTGGGCGGCAGCGGGAAGCCAGAGGCTCACAACCAGACCGGCCAGGGCAACACCACCCATCAACCAGGCAAGCAGCCGCTTCATCACACCAACACTCCGTTGAACAGACTTCAACGTTACAGAACCTTTGTGGAGGCACCCCTTGGCGGATCTCCGCCATTCGCAGTTCTTCAGATCAGGCCGCTCAGCCGGGGGGCCAGCAGAGCCGCTCCGAAAAAGATCCCATCCACCACCAGAGTGGAGGCGAGGGCGGCGGCGGCCACACGAGAGGACCCATCCCCTTCCCACAGCTGACGAGACACCAGCAGAATCCACCATCCCGCCAGGGCCAAGGCCAACATGGGCAGGGGATGGAGCAGGGCCTGGGCTGCGCTCTGGAGCAGGGCGCCAGCCTCGAGTGGGTTTGCCTGAACCACCTGGGGCCAGAGGGGCATCAGGCCGGTAGCGGCGATCAGGCCATCCGTGGCGGCCGTGCCCAGAAGAGAGGCCAGATAAAACCAGGCGCCCATCCGCCAACGGGTTTGCAGACCACCCAGGGCCAGGGGCAGAGCAAAGGCTTCAATGGGTAGGTGCCAGAAGGGATACTCCCGCCCCCACCCCCAAAAGAGGGATCCCCCCAGCCAACTTCCGGCGAAGCCCACCAGCAGCGTTCCCACCCGCTGACGGGCGGGATGGGGATCAAAAGCCAGCGCCAGGGCCAACATCAGCAAAGGGACCGTGCCCAGGGCCGCACCCATGGGGGAGAAGCGCACCAGGGGAGCCTGGAGAAACACCGGACCCAGGGTGAGGAAGGCAGCCAGAGCCGGAAGCCCCCATTCGCCAAGGGCGTCCATGGGGCGGGCCTGAAGGGAACGGGCTGAAAAGCTGCTCGGCGGGAGCCCGATCACTGCGGCTGTGAAGAAAGATGACCAACCTTAAAGGGTGTCTGCCTTGGCACGCGAAGAGCCGGGGCATAAGGTCGCACAAAATTGCCACTCCTCATGTCGCTTGCCAACCCAGCTCAGCCCCTCTCCCTGCTGGAGGCCTGTTGGCATGCCCTGGTGCTTGGTGTGGTGCAGGGGCTGACGGAATTCCTGCCCATCAGCAGCACCGCCCACTTGAAGGTGGTGCCTGTGCTTCTGGGCTGGGGAGACCCCGGGGTGGCGGTGACGGCTGTGATTCAGCTGGGCAGCATCGCAGCGGTGCTGGCCTACTTCCGCAATGATCTGGCCGAGGTGTTGCGCGGAATCTCCCGGGCTTTTCGCCACGGTCAGTGGAGCGATCCCCAGGCCCGGCTCGGTGTGGCCATTGCCCTTGGCACCCTCCCCATCCTGATTGCCGGCCTCTTTCTCAAGAAGTTTGTGCCCGACTACGACGCCTCGCCGTTGCGCAGCATGACGTCGATTGGAATCGTGTCGATCGTGATGGCCCTCCTGCTGGCGCTGGCTGAGCTGGTGGGGCGCCGCCGCCGCAGCCTGGGCGATGTGCTCCCCCGCGATGGGGTGCTGGTGGGATTTGCCCAGGCCCTGGCCCTCGTGCCCGGGGTCTCCCGCTCCGGCAGCACCCTCACAGCCTCCCTCTTCGATGGCTGGCAGAGGGCCGCCGCGGCTCGCTTCTCCTTCCTATTGGGCATTCCCGCCATCACCCTGGCCGGTCTTGTGGAACTCAAGGGAGCTTTCGAAGCTCCCGCCAACGGAGGTCCACTGCCGATGGTGGTGGGCATCCTTTCGGCTGCCATCGTGTCCTGGCTGGCCATTGCCTGGTTGCTTCGCTTCCTGCAAAACCACGGCACCTGGGTGTTTGTGGCCTATCGGCTGGTGTTTGGTGTGGTGATCTTGCTCTTTTTCCGTCAAGCGATCTGAGCAGGCCCCCGCAAAACCTTCAAACTGAGGTTGTTTCGCAGCATTCAAGGCGTGTGGATTGAGCCGCCTGCCGGGATTCCCCTCCAGAGCCCCCAGGCCGGAGACCCGCCGCGCCTTCCCCAACCTGCTGAGGTGGTGGGGGTTGAGCCTGGTTCCATCGGGGAAGAGTTGGGCTTTCAGTGTGGCGACCGGCTGCTCAGCATCAACGGCATCCGTCCGCGGGATCTCATCGACCTGCAGATCCTCTGCGGGGAGGAGGACCTCACCCTGGAGGTGGAGGATCCCCAGGGGAGCCACCACAGGGTGGAGCTGGAGAAAGAGGCGGATGAAGGCCTGGGGCTTGTGTTTCGCGAGGCGCTCTTCGATGGCCTGAAGCAATGCAACAACCACTGCTCCTTCTGCTTCATCGATCAGCAACCCCCAGGCCATCGGCGCAGCCTCTATCTGAAGGATGACGACTACCGCCTGAGCTTTCTTTACGGCTCCTACCTCACCCTCACCAACCTCAGCCCTGCCGACTGGGAGCGGATCGAGAACCAGCGCCTCTCGCCCTTGTATGTGTCAGTTCACGCCACCGATCCGGAGCTGCGCAGCCGCTTGCTGGTCAACCCCAGAGGAGCTCTGCTGATGGATCAACTGGCCTGGTTCGCCGAGCGGCGCCTCCAGGTGCATGCCCAGGTGGTGGTCTGTCCTGGCCTGAACGACGGTGCAGCTCTCACCTGCACGCTCACCGATCTGGCCCGTTTTGCGGAGGGCGATTGGCCGGCGGTGCTCTCCACGGCCGTGGTGCCCGTGGGCCTCACCCGGTTTCGCCCCCCCGGAGATGCCCTCCGCCCTGTGGAGCCCGCCTGCGCCCAGGAGGTGATTCGCCAGGTGGAGCCCCTGCAGCAGCATTTCCTCGAGAGCTTGGGCAGCCGTTTTGCCTGGCTTTCGGATGAGTGGTATCTCATGGCAGGACTGCCCTTGCCCCCCCGGGATGCCTACGAGGATCTGCCCCAGCAGGAGAATGGCGTGGGCAGCATCCGGGCTTTCCTGGAGGCGCTTGATCAGGCCACCCAAGATTTGCCCCGCGCCCTACCCCAACCCCGGCGCATGAGCTGGGTGGTGGGCCGCCTCGTGGCCGAAGCGCTCCAGCCGGTGGTCGCCCGTCTGAATGCGGTGGAGGGTCTGGAGTTGCTGCTCTACGGCCTGCCCAGTCCCTATTGGGGGCAGGACCAGGTGGT
>JBJTUM010000080.1:0-2503 GCA_046080725.1 Cyanobium sp.
TGCCGCCCTGCGGACGGGCCTCTTCCAGCAGCGCAATCAGCACCTCTAGGGGCAGGCTGGAGCGCAGCGTGGGCGCCAGCCAGGGTTCCGTGAGGGGGCCGAAGCTGCCGCCCGTCGGAGCCTTGGGGTGATCCACCAGCTGCAGCCGGTCGATCCGAGGCTGGAAGCCCTCCCGCTGCAGATCGCTCACCCAGGAGCGCAGCACCTTCTGGGGAATCCGCTCGCCGGGGAACTGGTGGGCCAGGTTGGGCACGGAGCAGAGCCAAAGGGGCCGCTGTGGGCGGGCCTGTTGCAAGACCGCCTCCAGCTCGGAGCGGCCCCGCTCCCGCAGAGCTTCCACAAGGGTGCCGAACAGCTCCCTGCGGCAGGTCTGGGGCGCGGGCTCCGGAGCCAGGGGGGGACGATGCCAGCGGGGTTGGCGGCCACTGAGCACATACCGCACCGTGCGTCCCGGCTCCCGGATCGGCAGGCCCAGCAGGCTGGGCACGAGCGCCCGCAGTTCCCGTGGGCAGCGGTAGTACACCCCCAGCCCGTCGCCGCACACCACGATCTTCTGGATCCCCAGCTGGTCGATCACCTGGCGCTGGGTCTCCAGCCATTGGTTGTTGAGCAAGGCCCAGTCCCATGGGCCGGGCTCCAGATCGGCTGGCTCCTCCACCAGCTGCACCTCCCCATGGCTCCTGGGCAGCGCTTGCCGAAGCACCGCCAACCAGGCTCCGATCTCCCGATGAATCCCAGCCAGGGCCTCGGGTTTTCGACGCAGCACCCCGGTGAGCAGGATGTGGATCCTGGCTGGCCTCTCCCCTTCAGGAAACAGGGTGTTGGCCACCGCCAGTTGGTGCACCAGATGGATCAGCCCTCCGGTAAGCACCAGGATTCGGGGTGGAGGGGAGCTGGCGATCAAGCGGGTGGGCTCGCCAGCGGCTCGATCGGAGCCAGCCGGGGGTCGAGGATCTTGGGCCCCATGCCAGGAAATTTCACGGCCAGGGAAATCTTCTCGCCGGAGCCGAAGAGGTGGGTGATCGTGCCCACCCCGAAGCTGCTGTGGCTGAGTTGATCCCCAACGGCCCAGGGGTGGGACACACCCCGACGTCTCACCGCATTGCTGGGCGCCCCCGCCATTCCCCCACCGGCTACTTGCTTGCTTTCGGCCCGATCGATCCGGGTGAGCCGCTCCATCCGCTGCTCCCGCCGCAAAGCCGCCCCGCCGCTGCGGGGCACATCCCCCTGGAGGAGGTCTTCCGGTAGCTCGGAGAGAAAGACCGAGGGCACCGCGGGCTCCCGCATGCCCCCCCACAGGCGCCGCTCGCAGGCGTGGGAGAGAAAGAGCCGCTCCCGGGCCCGGGTGATGCCCACGTAGCAGAGGCGCCGCTCCTCCTCCAGGGCGGCGGGATCGTCCAAGGACCGATAGCTCGGAAAGAGCCCCTGCTCCAGCCCCACCAGAAACACCACGGGAAACTCCAGACCCTTGCTGGCATGAAGGGTCATCAACACCACCCGCTCGGCAGCTGTGTCCTTGTCGTCCGCATCGCTCGCCAGGGCGGCCGTGGAGAGGAAGCCCTCCAGGGATCCCTCCTCGTTTTCCTCCTGGTATTGCAGGGCCGCGTTCACCAGTTCATTGAGGTTGCGGCGCCGGTCTTCCGCCTCATCGGTGGCCTCGGTGATCAGCTCCGCCAGATAGCCGCTCTGCTCCATCACCCGCTGCACCATCTCGGCTGGCAGGGCTTCCTGCAGCCGCCGCTGCAGATCGCTGATGAGCTCCCCGAACTGGAGCAGCCCCTTGGCGGATCGGCCCGCCAGGGAGCGCACCGCCTCCGGGTCGCTCACCACCTCCCAGAGGGGCACACCCAGCTGGTTGGCCGCGTCGCTGAGCCGCTCGATGGTGGTCTTGCCGATGCCTCGGCGGGGCACATTGAGCACCCGCAGGAGGCTCACGGAATCCGCTGGATTCACCAAGAGCCTCATGTAGGCCAGGATGTCTTTGATCTCCCGGCGGTCGTAAAAGCGCAGGCCCCCCACCACCAGATAGGGGATCCCCCAGCGCACCAGGGCCTCCTCCATGGCGCGAGACTGGGCATTGGTGCGATAGAGCACGGCCAGATCTCCCCAGGTCAGCTCCGGGTGGGCCGCATTCAGCATGCGCATGCGATGCACCACCGCTTCGGCCTCGGCGATCTCGTCGTCGCAGCGGGTCAGGCTGATCAGCTCCCCGTCCCCTCGGGTGGGCCGCAGCACCTTGTCAATGCGCTCGCTGTTGTTAGCGATCAGGGCATTGGCCGCCTGAAGGATCGTGGCGGTGGAGCGGTAATTCTCCTCCAGCTTCACCATGGTGCGGGTGGCCGTGTCGTCGGCTCCATCGCCGAAATCCGCCTGGAAGCCCATCAGGATCTTGAAATCGGCGGCGCGGAAGCTATAGATGCTCTGGTCCGCGTCCCCCACCACAAACACGGAGCGATCCCTCCAGTCCTCGATCTGATCGGGCTCCTTGCCATCGGCCACCAGG
>JBJTUM010000081.1:0-3635 GCA_046080725.1 Cyanobium sp.
GAGCTCTTGGAGCCGGTCTTCGGGAAGATCCCAACCCAGTTCGCGACGAAATTCGCGATATGATCCATCACCTGGATACCCCTGGCTGGCACTCCACATCGGCAAGTTGGAGGCGCTGTCACGGGCAAAGAACGCCACGCCGGCTGTGGAGCAGATCGGGGCATACACCCCATAACGCGGTCTGGGTTGGGCATGGAGCAGTCCATGGCCATCGAGGATGCTGTAGCGCAGCCCACAGGCCAGTAGCTGCTGGTCCAGGCCCTCGTAGTAGGCGCATTCTGGCAACCAGATGCCGAGGGGCCTTTCTCCCAGGAGCCGCTGATGCTCTCGGACCGCAGCCAGAAGCTGGGCTCGAACCGCCTCCTGGTTTTCGCGAAGGAGCGGAAGGTAACCGTGGGTGGCCGCGCAGGTGATCAGGTCGAGCACCCCCGCCCGTTGCTGGTTTCGGAAACGGGGCAGGAGCTTCCCTCCACAGCCCTTCCAGTCGTGGGCGACGGTTTCGAGTTCCTTGAAGAGGGCTTCGGCAGCCCCGCGAAGCTCCGTTGGGGCCTCCGCCAACAGCTCCATTCGCACCATCAACCAGGGCAGGAAGCCCCGATTCAGGGCTTCATCACTCAGGAGGGAAAGCAGGGTGGGGGAAAGGCCCAGGGTGAGTCTTGGGCGTTGTGCGGGATCGGCCTGGGCGGCCTCCAGGATCCGCAACAATGGGATGTAGCACTCCTGCAAGGCCTGGAAATACCAGTCTTCTTCAAGCGACCCAGGCTCCCCTGATCGCACGTAGGGCAGATGGGCGTGAAGAACCAGGGCCAGATCCCCTGCGGCCATGGACATCCCGCGATATGCCAATTGTATGTGGAGCCCCCGCCCGGCCAATCCGCCAGGAGCCTCAAACCCTGGGACTCAGCGGCGAACCAGCAGCCTCCTCAAGAGGGAAGGCTTGTAGGGGAGGACGGGAGGCTCATCAAAACAGAACCCTGAGCCCACCCGAAGATGTTGGCTTTTCTTATGGGAGCTGACGGTGGTGTAGTGACATACGAGAGATCGGCGGGTCAGTTCTGGATTGCTCATCGCCATGCCTCCATGGATGAGGGCCCCATGCCAGATGAGCAGATCTCCACGCTTAGGGAGAAAAACACTTGGCTTAAAATCATTAGCTTCCAGGATACGGAGCAGATGGTTGCGATAGCCATCGAAAACCCCATCTCCCGCATTGCGGCTTGCAAGGATTGATCGATCTCCCCAATCGAAAAAGCCCAAACGATCAGGAAAGTGAGAACCCTTATAATAAATCAATGGCCCAGCATCGGGTTGGATATCTTCAAGGGGAATCCATGCTGCAGCGAGCTCACCAGTGCGGCGATGATGGTGCACATAGGAAAAATCCTGATGCACAGATTGTTCACTTCCTTTCCAGAATGTTAGGCTCTGAATCAGGGCTGGTGACGCACCAAAAAGCTCCTCAAGAAAACCCATAATGGGTTCTGCAAATGATAAGGCTTTGGCACTGTTGAAAAATCTCTGCAAGTCGAGCAGCTTCAACCCTGGAGGCTCAGCGCGGAAATCTGAAATATCAAGGTTTGAAAGAAAGCGTGCCTCGTAATATTTCTTAGGCCCATCAACTTCAACCCGGCTGAACAACGGGTCTGTTTTGTTTCTGGCTAATGATTCAAGATCATGATTAAAACTATCTATCGTTGCAAGATTCATCACACCTGGAAAAATAATCACCCCATCTTTCAGGAACCGCAACACATCGTTGGAGTAGATCTTCGCCGCCAATTGGGATCTTGGCGGTATAGACGCTCGGCCAAGGGCAAGCTATCCGCATAGGATTGGGGAAGCATTTCAAATTTGGCTTATCGGGCAAAAATAATTCTAGAGACCCTTGAGCTACCCGATTCCGAGGGCTCCCGCTACAGCCTAGACTTCTGTCAACTCATAATTGTTCCGGATAAGGCCGGAAAGGACCGATGGCGCGCGACCCTGGGAGAGTTCTGATTTTTGACACCACCCTCCGTGATGGTGAGCAATCCCCCGGGGCCAGCCTCAATCTGGAGGAAAAGCTCGCCATCGCTCAACAGCTGGCCCGCCTGGGAGTGGACATCATTGAGGCCGGTTTCCCCTTCGCCAGCACGGGCGACTTCAACGCCGTGCAGCGCATCGCTGCCAGTGTGGGCACCCCGGAAGGACCCGTGATCTGCGGCCTGGCCAGGGCTGCTGCCGGCGACATTAAAGCCTGCGCTGACGCCGTAGCCCCCGCCGCCCACCGCCGGATCCACACCTTCATTGCCACCAGCGACATCCACCTGGAGCACAAATTGCGCAAGAGCCGCGTAGAGGTGCTCGACATCACTCGGGAGATGGTGGCCTATGCCCGATCCCTGGTGGACGACGTGGAATTCTCCTGCGAAGACGCCGGCCGCAGCGATCCCGACTACATGCATCAGGTGATCACCGCGGCCATCGAAGCCGGCGCCACCACCATCAACATCCCCGACACCGTGGGCTATGCAACCCCAGCGGAATTCGGCGAACTCATCGCTGGCATCAACCGCTCCGTGCCCAACATCGACCAGGCGGTGATTTCCGTCCATGGCCACAACGACCTTGGGTTGGCGGTGGCCAATTTCCTGGAGGCTGTCAAACATGGAGCCCGCCAGTTGGAGTGCACCATCAACGGCATTGGCGAGCGGGCGGGTAACGCCTCCCTTGAGGAGCTGGTGATGGCTCTTCATGTGCGCCGCAGCTACTTCAATCCCTTCCTCGGCCGTCCAGCGAACAGCAGCACAGCTCTCACAGGGGTCCGCACGGAAGAGATCACCAAAACCTCTCGGTTGGTCTCCAACCTCACGGGGATGGCCGTCCAACCCAACAAGGCCATCGTGGGGGCCAATGCCTTCGCCCACGAATCGGGCATCCATCAGGACGGGGTGCTCAAACACCGGCTCACCTACGAAATTATCGATGCGCGCACCGTCGGGTTGGCCGACAACCGCATCTCCCTGGGCAAACTCTCCGGTCGCAGCGCTTTTCGCGCCCGGCTGGAAGAGCTGGGCTATCAACTAGAGAGGGAGGATCTTGATGACGCCTTCAGCCGCTTCAAGGAGCTGGCTGATCGCAAGAGGGAAGTGAGCGACAGGGATCTGGAGGCCATTGTCAGTGAACAAGTGCAGCTGCAGGATGAGGCCTGGTTCCATCTCAAGCGCGTGCAGGTGAGTTGCGGAACCGGGCTCTTGCCAACGGCCACGGTCACCCTTGAAACCAGGGAGGGTGGGGAGCGGAGCCAGGCGGCTATCGGCACCGGTCCGGTGGATGCAGTGTGCCAGGCCCTCAATCAACTTGCCCAGGTGCCCAACGAACTGGTCGAGTTCTCGGTCAAGAGTGTGACGGAAGGCATTGATGCCATGGGGGATGTCACCATCCGGCTCCGTCGCAATGGGCTTCTTTACTCTGGCCATGCCGCCGACCCCGACATTGTGGTGGCCGCAGCCCAGGCCTTCGTTAATGCCCTCAACCGATTGATGGCCGGCGAGCAGCGGACGCCCCTTCACCCCCAGAAAACTCCCCTCCCGGCGGCAGAGCTGCCAGTGGCAGAGCTGCCAGTGGCAGAGCTGCCCTGTTGATGAATTTTCTTG
>JBJTUM010000082.1:0-3179 GCA_046080725.1 Cyanobium sp.
CAGGGAGGCAAACGTAAAATAATGAATGTTAAGGACTGGACTTTTGACAGCTGGAACGATGACAATCCAGTGATGGCGTCAGACACAAGTTCCCGATGGCGCTACACAATAACTCAGGACGGATTTTCCTGGAAAGATCAGCCAGATAATCCCAAGACACCGCTAGGCAAAAAAGAAAAGATCTCGTTTGTTTCACTCTTGTTCAGAACAAGGTTGTATCTTCTCAAGGATATCCCTCCTCACGCAGATCTCTCTAAAGACAATAGCGATTCGGTAATGCCTGATCCCATCCATGAGAAAGAGTGGCAATCTTCTTGGTGTAAAAAGGACGATAACGTGTTCAAAAGTGAAGTCACAGGTCACTGCCAAAACAAGGATTGTCCGAAGCCGATATATAAGCCCATTCACGGAACGCCGCCGTAGACGTTCATGTTGCGGGCCATATTCTCAGGGTAGACCCCCAGGCCGTTCACCACCTCGGTCATCTCCCGCAGCATGAAGTGCAGGGTCACCGAACTGTGGCTGATGTCGCGCTCGTGCCAGAGGGCGCAGTTCTCCAGGGCCGCCACGGTGTAGCTGCGCAGCACCCGCGCCAGACCGCTGATGCGCTCGCTGCGGATCGGGTTGCGCTTTTGGGGTATGGCTGAGCTGCCCTTCTGGCCCTTGGCGAAGTTCTCCTCCACCTCCAGCACATCGGCGCGCTGCAGGTTGCGGATCGCCGCCAGGATGCGGGTGACGGCCGTCCTGGAACGCAGTGCCCGCGGCCATGAGATATCTGGCCGTGCGTTCATTCATGTCAGTCGCCGGATGAGCCTGGCGGTTATGGTCTGGAGAGTGGTTGAAGAGACTGGTTTTGCACCCATCGGCGATGGGGATATTGAGGAAGTGATCCGTGCGGAGCTCGTCAAGCAACTCTGAGCCCCCGTTTATTCACCCATCCCCATAGCGCAACAACCACGCATGCCCTAGCCCCTTACTCCGTCCACCGATGAAAGTCTCCAACTCGAACAGACACTCCTGCTCCCGTGGAGACGCCAAGCGCTCGCCTGCCCATGGAGGTCGTCATCAGGAGGGAATCCAGGGCCAGGGGCGGCAGGCCCAGCCGCTCGCAGATGGCCGCCCCGAGCTCGCCCGGCAGGAGAGCCTGCTCAGCCTGCTGGCCACCAGCCCGCGCCTGCAGCGCCAGTGTGCCTGCGGAGCTCCCAGTGCAGCGGGGGGGAGCTGTGCAGCCTGTGAGGCCAAAGTCTCCTCTGGGGCAGGCCAGAAGCTGCAAGCCAAGCTGGCGATCGGACCTGCAGACGATCCCCTGGAGCGGGAGGCCGATCAGGTGGCCGATCAGGTGTTGCGGAGGCAGGCAACCGGAGAGATCTCCGTAGGCCAACCCCTCATTCGACGCCAGCACAGTCATCCCGTTGGGCCGAGCGCTGGGGAGGCCCCAGCAAGTGTGGAGAAGGCGTTGCGGAGTCCAGGACAACCGTTGGACAGCTCCCTTCGGGAGGTGATGGAATCAGGCTTTGGTAGGGACTTGAGCCAGGTGCGGGTGCACACCGGCCCGTGGGCTGATCAATCCGCCAGGGAGGTGGGAGCCCTGGCCTACACCGTCGGATCAGAGGTGGTGTTCCGCAACGGGCAGTACAACCCGGCGGCGGCATCCGGCCAGCGGCTGCTCGCCCATGAGTTGGCCCACACCGTGCAACAGGGAGCAGGCCAGATCTTGCAGAGACAACCGGAAGGCCAAGGGGCCGGAGCAGGGTCCACAGCGATGGTGGAGCCAGTGAATCCAAACCCAGCCCAACAGCAGATGGTCACGGATGCGCGGCGAGCGGCAGCGATTCGCGCCCAAACGGCGCGGTTCAGGGCGGCTGGGCTCGAGGGGGAGCAGGCAGCGATGGAGGCTAGGCGGTTGGCACACATTAAATTTGACTGGCCCAACCCAAACATGGAACAGATCACAGAGATCCTCGCTGGGATGGGGGCGAGACTGTTGTCTGTGGCTGTGAAGGTCGCCGGGGCGAACGACCCTGAATGCGGCACGAGGGAAGGCTATGTCCGCGACCACAGGGCACCCATCATCCTGTGCCCATCGTTTTTCAAAGACCCAAATGATCCCAGCATGCAAGAGAATCGTATTCGCGCCATGATGCATGAGATGGCCCACGTGATGGGCATCGGCAGGCCAGAAGATGAACTCTATTTGCCCTTTTTTGACTGCGAGACGATAGGGTCCTTTGAATCTGCAGATTCATGGGCCAACTACATCAATTGTCTGAGCGGCCAGCCACCTGACCGGAATGACATCACAATTGGGAACACCCCAAAGCCAGCGAGCCCAACACCCTCCCCACCAGGCACCTCCACCCCCTGATCCGCTGATCCGCTCGTCGATGAACTCCCGATCCAGCTCCCTGCCTGAACCGAGCCACGCCCGCGGGGAGGGCCAAAAGGGCAAACTCCATGGCCAGGGGAGGCAGGCCCAGCCGATAGCCGACGGCCGCCCCGATCTCGCCCAGCAGGAGAGCCTGCTCAGCCTGATGGCCGCGAGCCCCCGCCTGCAGCGCCAATGCGCCTGCGGGGCGCCCAGCGCGGGCGGGGGGAGCTGCGCGGCCTGCGAGGAGAAGGCCTCCCTGCAGGGGCTGCAGCGGAAGGCCTTGGCGATAGGCGCGGCGGATGACCCCCTGGAGCGGGAGGCGGATCAAGTGGCGGAGCGGGTGATGCGGATGGAGGCGCCAGTGGAAGTCCCCTTGGGAATGGATCAGCACGTCAGGCCGAGGGTCTCGCGCTCAACGAATGGAGGGGCTGTGGCCGGTGAGGCTCCGGCCTCTGTCCATTCCACCCTGGCCTCGCAGGGCCAAGCGCTGGCCCCGTCCGAGCGCGATTTTTTTGAGCCGCGGTTCGGGGCTGATTTCAGCCAGGTGCGGGTGCACACGGACGATCTCGCGCAGCAGTCAGCGCGGGATGTGCATGCCCTGGCCTACACGGTGGGGTCCCATGTGGTGTTTGGGGCTGGACGGTATGCGCCTTCCTCACCCGAGGGCCAACGCCTCCTGGCCCATGAGCTGGCCCATGTGGTGCAGCAGGGAGGGGCAGAGCGTGCGTTCGCGCAGAGCGTGCTGTCCGGACAAGCGCCGCCGCAACCCGCCGCCGCTGCGCAGCCGTTCGTGGCCCGTCAGGCGGTACCG
>JBJTUM010000083.1:0-4835 GCA_046080725.1 Cyanobium sp.
GTATCTCCTGGCGGGCCTTCCGCTGCCGCCCCGGCCCAGCTACGAACATCTGCCCCAGCAGGAGAACGGGGTGGGCAGCATTCGGGCCTTTCTCGAAGCGCTCGAGCAGGCCACCATCGACCTGCCTCGGTCTTTGGCCCGCCCGCGGCGTCTGAGCTGGGTGGTGGGCGCTCTGGTGGCCCAGGCGCTTCAGCCTGTTGTGGATCGCCTCAACGGGATCCAGGGCCTGGAGCTCCTCCTCCATGGTCTCCCCAGTCCCTACTGGGGGCAGGAGCTGGTGGTGACGGGATTGATCACCGGTGCAGATCTGCTGCAGGGTTTGGCGGGGCTGGATCTTGGGGAAGAGCTTCTGTTGCCAACGGTGATGTTGCGCCAGGGAGAGCCTGTGTTTTTGGACGACACCACCCTGGAGGAGGTGGCCCGCCAACTGTCCGTACCGATCCGCTTGGTTGCTGGGGCGGAAGATCTGGTGGCCGTTTGCAGCGGCAGGCCTGGCAAGGGTGCCTAAGCTCTTGCGGTTTGCTGTTGGCCCGTGGGGCGCTCCCAGACTGTTTGTATAGCGCTCCTCCTTGCTGCCTCCGGTTATGGCGGTTGCGTTTTGGCAGGACAGGACGCCTCGGCACCGCCCCCCCCGACCCAGCCGGCCACCACACCTTTTTTGACCGGTCCACCGTCGGGTAAGGCCCTCTGGCCTACAACAGCGCCCTCGTCGCCAGGCGAGGCCCCCGCCGCCCAAACCCCAGCCCCTACCCTGCCCCTGCTTCCTCGTCAGGTGCTACCTCTGGCGCCCAAGGTGCTTGGCCCCCGGCCCAAATCCAATCCCAAGGTGATGCCGCCGGCGTCCAAGGTCCTCCCGGCCGACCAACCGGATCTTGTGGCGCCTGCCCCCCTGGCCCTGCCCAACCAGCCCCAACAGGTGCGCATCGAGGAGCTGCGCCCCATCAGCTTCGACGAGGCAGAAACCATCGCGGAAGTTAACAGCCCCGATCTGAAAATCCTCTCCAGCCGGGTGGAGCAGGCCCAGTCGGCGCTGCGGGCTGAGATTGCCCGTTGGTATCCCAATCTCAGCTTTAACGCCAACAGCTTCCCAGGAACGAACACCTCCCAGAACTTCAACCGACCCACATCAACCCTCCCTCTAAATCGCGGAGGCAGTGGATATCGGGTTCAGACCATCACATCGATGGACGCTTCCCTCCAGGCCACCTGGGCCATGATCGATCCCAGGAGGGTCCCTTCAATCGCCGCCGCCCGTGATCGCTACGAACAGGCCAAAAATTCCTATCTCATTGGCCTAAGGGAACTGCGGCTTCAGGTGGCCCAGGCTTACTTCGATCTGCAGAACGCCGATGAGCAGGTGCGTATTGGCCAGGAATCGGTGCGGGCTTCCCTAGTGAGCCTGAGGGATGCTCAAGCCCGCTTCCAGGCGGGTGTGGCCACCAAGCTTGAGGTGCTGGAAGCCCAGACCCAGCTGGCCCGCGACCAGCAGCTGCTCACCCAGGCTCTCTTCACGGCAGGGTCCTTATCCGGCTCGCCGGGTCAGGCGATTGCTCGGCGGGATCTGGCGAGGCTTTTGGATCTTCCCCAGAACGTTACCCCCACCGCTAAGGATCCCGCCCGGGTAGTGGGCACTTGGATGCCTTCCCTGCAGGAGAGCATTGTGGCGGCCTATGCGTTCCGCGAAGAGCTCGACCAGATCATTCTTGACATCTCCATCGCCAACAGCACGGCCAACCTGGAACTGGCGGCTGTGCAACCGGTGTTGAGTCTCTTCAACCGCTTTGGTGTCAATCGTGCAACCGGCTCTTCATTTGTTCCATACCTTGAAGGGAACGATTCAATCACGGGCCTCCCCATTTCCCTCGCCAACCAGCCCGAGCGCCAGTGGCAGGTCGACAATGCTTTTGGCATCAATGTGAGTTGGGACATCTTTGATGGCGGCCGCGCAAAGGCCCTCTATCGGCAAAACAAGCAGAGAGCCCAGGAAGAAACCTTCAACTTCTCTAAAACCCGCGATCAGATACGGCAGGAGGTTGAGGCCAGTTTTTACGAGCTGGTTACCAACAACCGCAATATCGTCACCACCTCCAATGAGGTGCTCTCTGCTCGCGAGTCGTTGCGCCTGGCTCGCCTGCGCTTTCAGGCCGGGGTCACCACCCAGCGGGAAGTGGTGGACACCCAGCGCGACCTCACCCAGGCCGAGGTGCGCTACACCCTGGCCATCACGAATTACAACAAGAGCCTGGCCGAATTGCGCCGCCGCACAGGTCTCGACTTGATAGCCCTCTGCCAGCGACCCAATCTGCCCGCTCTCCGCCCCCCATCCAGTACGGCGGATGTGCCGATTGAACCCACGCCTCTCATCCCTGCTTGCCAGGCTGGGGGCCTAACCACCCGCACCAGCCCCTGAGCCTCTGTGAGTTCCCCAGCCCCTCTGGCCGGGACCCCCGGTCTCTCCCTTCCCGCCACCTTGCGATTGGGGCTGTTTCAAGGATGCCTGGGATGTCTGGCGGTGATCTTTGCCGGCCTCCTCAACCGGGTGATGATCAGTGAGCTGGCCTTCCCTGGGCTGTTGGTGGGAGGTGCCCTGGCTTTTGAGCAATTCGTGGCGCCCAGCCGGATCTGGTTCGGCCAGATGTCCGATTCCCGCCCCATCGGCGGACGCCATCGTTTGCCGTATATCTGGCTCGGCACCCTGCTGTTCTGCGGCCTGGCCGTGCTCTCTGTTCCCCTGATCTTCCACGTGGCAGGCCTGCTGCGGGAGGCCTCCAAAGGTGCCCTCTTTGGAGGGATCGCGGCGCTCTGTGGCCTGTTCGCCGCTTATGGCCTGGCGATCTCCCTCGCCAGTACCCCCTATCTAGCCCTAGTGATCGACCGGACCACTGAGGAGGAGCGCCCGCGGGCCGTCGGCCTGATTTGGTGTTTGCTCACCGTTGGCATCGTGGTGGGGGCCATCGCCATCAGCGTGAGCCTGCGGGGTCTTGATGGGGTCACCGATCCCTTCGTGCTGAAGGAGGTGCTGATGGGGTTCATGGGCCGAGCGGTGCTGGGGGTGTTGGTTCTCACCCTGGTAGCCACGCTGGGGATGGAGGCACCTGTTCCATCTGCTTCCCTCCGGGCCAATGCCTCCACGCCCCTCTCCCCCCCCGCAAGAGACCACGGGCCCACCCTGCCGCAAGCCTGGGCATTGATCACCTCCAGCAAGCAGGTTCTGGTGTTTTTCAGTTTCTTGGTGCTCTTCACCTTGGGCTTGTTCCTGCAGGATCCGATCCTGGAGAGCTACGCAGCAGAGGTGTTTGGCATGCCGATTGCCGCCACCGCCTCCTTGAATGCCATCTGGGGCGTTGGCACCTTGCTGGGTTTGCTCTCGGGAGGTCTTTGGATTGTTCCCAGGCTGGGTAAGTTCAGTGCTGCTCGCCTGGGTTGTCGGCTCATCGTGGTTACCCTGGCCCTGTTGTTGCTTGTGGGAGCCACAGGCCAAGTTCCTTTGCTCCAGGGGGTGATGTTTCTCTTCGGTTTGGCGGCGGGGATCGCGACCAACAGCGCCTTGGTGCTGATGTTGGATCTCACCCTTCCCCAGGCTGCTGGAACTTTTGTGGGGGTGTGGGGTTTGGCTCAGGCCCTCTCCCGTGCTCTGGGCAAGGTGTTTGGAGGGGGGTTGCTTGATCTGGGGCGGTCTTTGCAACACCAGTGGTTTTCTTCCATCCCGTCGGCCTTTCCCGCCTACGCTCTTGTTTTGGGAGTGGAGATACTGGTGGCTCTTGCAGCTTTGCTCATGCTCTCCCGGGTGAATCTTCAACAATTCCGGGAAGATACGGGGCGCAGCCTGAGCAAAGTGCTCGCCCTGGAGCTGGGATGAGCCTGGCCTCCTCCGCCCGCCTCATCGATTCTGGGCTTGCCTCCCTGATCGATCACGTGGCGGCTCGCCAGCGGAGCGATTTCGGCCATATGGTCTCCGACCTCAAGGCTGATGGCACCCTGATCACAGCCTGCGATCGCTGGAGTGACGAAACGATCGTGGCGGGCCTTCGAAAGCTCTACCCAGGCGAGGACATCCTTAGCGAGGAGGGGGACCGGCATCTGCCTTCTACGCCAGCCTTCTGGGTGGTCGACCCCCTGGATGGCACCACCAATTTCGCAGCGGGGATTCCCTACTGGTCGATCTCCCTGGCTCGTTTTGAGGCAGGGAAGCCCGTACTGGCCATCCTGGATGTGCCCCCCCTGAGGCAGCGGATCATCGCCAAGGCCGGTCAGGGGGTGTGGCGCAATGGGGAAGTGGTGGATGCACCCGCCGCCAAAGCCCATCCCGGTGGTTGTGTATCCCTGTGCAGCCGTTCCATCCGGGTGCTGCAAAAAATTCCCGATCGACCTTTCCCTGGCAAGGTCAGGCTCTTTGGTGTGGCCAGCCTCAACCTCGTGAGCGTGGCCACCGGTCAAACCGTGGCCGCCCTCGAAGCCACTCCCAAGATCTGGGATCTGGCAGCAGCCTGGCTCGTGCTCCAAGAACTCTCCTGTCCGATTCGTTGGCTCCAAGGGGATCCTGCCCAGATCCCCCCGGGGACGGACGTCACGTCCATTGGATTTCCCACGCTGGCTGCAGATTGTGAGGCCACCCTGCGGCGCTTCCTCCCATGGGCTGCTGAGCTGACCCCCCCCTGCATGTGATAGGTTTATGAGCTGCGCCTGAGGGACCCAAGTCTGGAAGGCTGCAGCCTTTACAAGGTGGGGAGGCAAGAGCCTGACCATGTTGTAAGGTGAAAAAGTTGCCGAGAGGCAACGAGCCACCGACCCCCAGAAGGGGAGAGGAGGCAGCACCTGGACAATTGAAGAAGTTG
>JBJTUM010000084.1:0-5447 GCA_046080725.1 Cyanobium sp.
CGACGCTCGCTACGGCAATCTGCTGGAGATGTATGAGCGGATCACGGGAGACAATCCCCGTAACACGCCGATGCGCATCTATCCCGCTCCCCACTACACCATGGGCGGGCTCTGGGTGGATTACCACCTGATGAGCACGATCCCCGGCCTGTTTGTGCTGGGTGAGGCGAATTTCTCCGAGCATGGGGCCAATCGGCTGGGGGCCAGCGCCCTGATGCAGGGGCTGGCGGATGGCTACTTCATTGCGCCCGCCACCGTGCCCGCCTGGCTGGCCGGGGCGGCCCACCCTAAGGTGGGCGTGGATCATCCCGCCTGCTGGGAGGCCTTGGCTGCGGCGGAAGCGCGCCTGCAGGGCCTGATCGCACCGGCCGCTGGTGGGCAGGGCCGCCAGCCCGTGGATGGCTTCCACCGGGAGCTGGGCCTGCTGATGATTGAAGCCTGTGGCATCAGCCGCTCTGGCCCCCGCTTGCGGCAGGCGATCGAGGCTGTGGAGGCGTTGCGGCAGCGCTTTGCCGCGGAGGGGGCCGTGGCGGAAGGGCCCGATGGGGCTGCGCGGGGGATTCATGAGGAGTTGGAAAAGGCTCTGCGGCTGCAGGATTTCTTCGGCCTGGCCGACCTGATGCTGCGGGATGCCTTGGCCCGGGAGGAATCCTGCGGCGCCCATTTCCGGGAGGAGCACCAGAGCGCCGAGGGGGAAGCCCTGCGGGATGACGGCCGTTTCGCCCACATTGCGGCCTGGGCCTCTAACGGTGAAGCCGAACCCCAGCGCCACAGCGAACCCCTCGCCTACACCACCCTCACCCCCACAGCCCGCTCCTACCGCTGATGGCCGCTCCCCTGTCGCTCACCTTCCAGATCTGGCGCCAGGCGGGCCCCGAAGCTCCGGGCCGTCTTGAGAGCCATCGGCTGGAGGGCCTGAGCCCCGATCTCTCCCTGCTGGAAGCCCTGGATGTGCTCAATGAACGCCTCATCGCCCGCGGGGAAGCGCCCATCACCTTTGAGCACGACTGCCGGGAGGGCATCTGTGGCTCCTGCGGCTTTCTGGTGAACGGCCAGGCCCACGGCCCAGCGGCGGCCACCACCGTGTGCCAGCTCTACCTCCGCCAGTTTCGTGATGGCCAGGTGCTGGTGCTAGAGCCCTGGCGGGCCCGGGCCTTTCCCGTGCTCAAGGATCTGATGGTGGATCGCTCGGCGTTCGATCGGATCCTGGAGGCAGGCGGCTACTGCTCGGTGAACACCGGCAATGCGCCTGAGGCCAACAGCCTGCTGGTGGGCAAGGAGCAGGCGGCCAGCGCCTTCGATGTGGCCACCTGCATTGGTTGTGGCGCCTGCGTGGCGAGTTGCCCCAATGCCTCTGCCAGCCTTTTCGTGGCGGCGAAGCTGGCCCACCTCGGCCAGTTGCCCCAGGGGCAACCGGAGCGCCGCACTCGGGCCGAAGCGCTGCAGCGGCAGATGGAGCGGGAGGGCTTCGGCAGCTGCAGCAGCCACCTGGAATGCGAGGCGGCCTGCCCCAAGGAGATCTCCGCCGACTGGATCAGCTGGATGCACCGGGAGCGGTGGGGGGCGGGGCGTCCCTAAGCGTCAGGCGGTGGTGTCCTTTGGACGGAACTGGGTGATGGCCAGGGTGTCCCGGATGCGCTGCCGGAACGAGGTCCACTCCCGATAGACATGGCCAAAGGTCTGGGGGCTTTGGCGCGCCAGTTTTCCTCCAGGTGCTCCTTGGAGGCCACCTCGAAGGCCGCCATCATCTCGGGAGAGAAGCGCCGAAGCTGCACACCCTGGCGCAGCAGCCGCTCCAGCGCTGTGATGTTCTTGAGGTCGTAGGAGCGGAGGGTGCGGGCATAGGTGTCGGCACAGGCCGTTTCCAGGGCCGCGCGGTGGGGGGGCTGAGCGCGGCCAGGGCCTCCCTGTTCACCATCAGTTCCGTGGTGGTGGCGGGCTCCCACCAGCCCGGACTGAAGTAATACAGCGGCCCCAGATCGCGCAGGTCGTGCAGGCCGAGGGCTTCATCGTCGTGGGGCCCGATCCACTCGGCCGCATCCAGCCGGCCATCCCGCAATCGCTCCACGATCTGTGAGGGGCCGATCACGCGGCCGGCGTTGAGTTCCGTGTCGGTGCGGACGCCGAAGCGGTTGAGCACCTCCGCCCCCAGCCCCGGGATGCGCATGCGCAGGCCCTGCAGATCCTCCAGGGAGCGGAGTTCCCGCTTGAACCATCCCCCCATCTGCCCTCCCGTGCAGGCAATGGGAAAGGAGCACAGACCCTTCAAGGTGTCGTTGAGCACCTTGATGCGCGGATAGACGCTCTGGTGAAAGGGCCATTCATCTTCCCGCCGGCGGCGGTAATGGAGCCAGGCCGTCTGCTCTCTAGGGGTGAGGCCGAAGGGGATGGCCTTGGCGAAGAACAGGGGCGTCAGCACCTTGTCGTAATACACGTCCGCAGTGCTGCAGGGCGCCTCCCCAAGGCTGATTCGGCGGAACATCTCCGAGCTGGTGAGCTCTGGCTGGGGCTCGATGCGGATCCGGAAGCGACCCTCTGTGAGCTCGGCCAGCCGTTCGGCCATCAGCCGGGGGGCCTGGGCTACGATCAGCTTGTCGTCCTGCTGGCCCAGGTAGGTGAGCATTCGCCATTCCCGCTGGCCCTGTTGTCCCCTGGCCCCCCAGCCGGAGGCCGCTCCCACCAGCCCTGCGGCCCCCGAGCCCGCCGCAAGCACGAGCAGCTCCCGCCGCTGCAGCCGCTGCCGGGCCTGGGGCAGTCGGAAGGGCCTGGCTTCTGGATGGCCGTAGACGCTGAGGAGAGCATGGGCTCCCGCCCAGGGGCCTCGCCGCAGGGTGTGGGAGGCCTCCTCCATGGCCGTGGTGAAGGATTTGCCGACTTCCATGGCCCGCAGCATGGCGGTGAAGGCGGCGGCCGCCGCCTCCGTGGGAACGGGCTCGCGGAAGCACTGCACCCAGCCCACACCCGCCGCCAGGCAGCGATGGGCCAGATCCACCCCGCTGCAGCTGTTGAACAGGGCCAGCTGCAGCCCATGGTCGACCGCCTTGCGCAGGGAGGGCTCCAGGCTGGCGCCACTGAGCCACTGCCCATCCCCCAGCTGGAGCAGGCCCCCTGCTTCCCGATCGGCGTGGGAGTGGCCCAGGAAGATCAGCCCATCCCAGCCCGGGGGAGCCTCCAGGCACTCCCGCAACCGGCCCGGATGGCTCTGGGCTCCGCGAAGGGCCACCAGGTGGATCCGGCCCCGCTGGGCCAGGGCTTCCAGGGTGTGGATCTCCCGGTCCAGGGGCAGGTCGCCCTCCTGGCCCACCACCAGCAGCAGACGGGCCCGCCGCTGGCGCTCTGCGGCGATGGGCAGGGCTGGATCGGTCGGTGGCAGGCGCCAGAGGGCCCTGTCGAGGGGGAGCTCCTCCCAGGGCCACAGTTCCATGGCCCGCAGGGAAGGGGCGAAGCAAAGGCGCAGGGGGCTGCCCGGGTGGAGGCGCAGGGCCCGGTGCAGGGGCCCCCACTCCGGGGCGGTGAACCACTGCTGCAGAGCATTGTGCAGCCGCTGGCCGTAGTCGTCCACCACGGCTTCGGGCACGGCCCCTCCGCGGGCGATCTGGTGGAGTAGGTGGTGGTGCTGCAGAAACCGGGCCAGCCAGGCCTGATATAGCGCCTGGAGGCCCGCGGGGGGCGACAGGCTGAAGCTGGCTTGCAGGGCGGGACTCACCACCAGGGCGCCCAGCTGCTCCGGTTCCGAGCCTGGGTTGCCGAACGGTTGCAGGTTGAGATCAACGGTCGGCATGGGGCGGGGCCTGGGCGCCGGCGGGGGGCAGGAGAAGGGGCGGCAGCCGCAACTGTTCGCCCTTCCATTCCACCGCAATCTGGATCGCCGCCGGGGTCCCTTCCACCTCGAGCTCCAATCCCTGGCTCAGGGCGGAAACCGCCGCCCGGGGTCCGGCCACCAGCCGCAACCCATCGGGAAGCACATCGCCCGCCAGTTGGGGTAGGAGGCGAACCCGCAGGCGGTTGGGGCCGGAGTCGCCCTCCCCGAAGGGAATCAGCTGCAGCTGAAACCGTTCCACGGCCCCGGCCCGGGCTTCCCCCCAGCAGATGCTGTCGCCCACTACCCCCAGGGGGATGGCCAGCACCGCCAGGGCATCACCGTCGCTGTCGTGGCTTCCGCCCCCATGGCGAAACACCACCCCGGCAGGGGGTTGGAGCCGGGCACCAAGAGCCAGCAGCCCATCGTCAATCATCCCCTGCAGCCAGCGGCCGATTGGAATCGGGGCCAGGCCCCGCAGGGCCATGGTCTGGGGATCCAGCAGCTGCACCAACGACAGCAGGCGGTCTACCCCGCCCCGGAAGCCCTCCAGTGGGAGCGCCAGGGTCTTCGCTCCGGTCTTGGCCAGCTGGCCCACCTCGTCGTGGGTCAGCACCCCGGGGAACCGCACCACCTGCAGGTCTTCGTCTACCCAGGCCGCCAGCAGGAAGTGGGGCGCCCCTGCGGTCTGTTGCCAGGGGCCGGCATCGGCCTGGAGGAGATCGGCGCCATAGGGGGCCTCCACGAGCTGCACCCGGAAGCCATTGAGCACCAGCAGGCGCACCGGGTCGTTGAGGTGGAGGCTGGGGCCCAGGGGCAGGTTCAGGCCGATGGAGGCCATCTGCTCCTGAAGGGCCAGCACCGCTAAGGCGCGGGGGCCTGCTTCGGCGGGCGCAAGGTCGGAGAGGGGGATGGCATCGTCGTCCAGGTCAACGACGATCGGGTCGTCATCGGCGACGGGATTCGGAGCGGTCATGGTGAGGGATGAGGGAACAGCGGGTTGGGGGGTGGCCGGGGATCTCAGCGGCCGGGGAGGGTCGCCAGCTCCAGCCAGAGGGCCAACCGCGGTTGCTGCCCCTCTGGGGGGGCGGCCAGCAGGTGCGCGCTGAGGGCCGCCACCAGACGCTCCCAGTCGGCCGTCGTGGCGAGCCGGCTGGCCAGCACGGGATGGCGCCCCAGCTCCCGGGCCGCCGCGGTGGCGATGGCGATGGCCTGGCGCTGGAGCTGCAGCCGGCGCGACACCATGGCCTGGCTGCAGCCGCAGCAGTCGGCCATGGCTCTCTGGCTGAGCCCCTCGCCATAGGCCTTCCACAGACAGTGGAGCAGGCGGGCCCCCTCGCCCCGTCCCCGCACGAGGACGGACCGGTGGTGCTGGCAGGCCCGCTGCAGGGCGGGATCGATCTGGGCTGCAAAGGCCGCCAGCTCGTCGTGGTCTTCGCCGTCCCCATTGGTGACGTCCATGGCTTGGTCCGGGTGCGGGGAAGGGCCCTCCAGCCCAAAGCGCCGAAGGGCCATGGCGATGGCCTGGAGCTGATCCAGCGTCTCGCCGGGAGGTCTATCCGGCTGCAGGAGCAGCAGGAAAGCCCCATCTGGCGTCCAGCCCCGGCTGCGCCCAAAGCGCGCCCGATGGGCCTCTTTTGCCGTCCGG
>JBJTUM010000085.1:0-7105 GCA_046080725.1 Cyanobium sp.
GATCACCCCCGCCTGCCTGCCCGCTGCAAAGACGTGCTGTGGAGCATTCGCAACCTTGCGGTGGAGGCCCCCAGCAACAGCCTGGCCCGTAGGGATCCAATCGATCAGGCGGCCGGGGAGCTCACCATCGCTTGCCGTCAAGTGGTGAAGGCCAAGCCGGAGGAGAAGCCCCAGCCCGGAGCAGGGAGCGGCAGCCTGCTGAAGTTCTGAGCGGCCCCGTCATTCACTTCGCTTTCTGCGCCTGCCCTCCAGCATCCTGATCGCTGAGCTCAAGGAGCTTGCGCGAGGTGTCTTCCATGAAGGTGAGACTCATCGGTGTGACCACCGCCGCCTTCCCAGCCAGTATGCAGAGGGAAGTCTTCTGGCCCGAGGCATCGCAGCTGTCGGAGAGCTTGAGAAGGGCTTTGGTGAGCTTGCCCCGCAAGCAGGTTTCCCGCCCATCCTGGTTGAGAACCGCTTTGGCGGCTTGGCGGGAAAATTGAACGGCCTCGGGGTAGGAATCGGCGGCACAGGCTGGTTGGGTCACTCCCACAGCAGCCACGGAGGCCACAGCAGCCACGGAGGCCAGCGCAGCCCCCCCGCCGCTCAGGGCACCGAGAAGGGAGAGCCCAGAGATTCTGGCCAACATGGGGGCGGAGGACTGATAGGAATCCCAACAAGGTACCGAAGGTTCCCCGTCCAGGCTTTTTGCTGGTCCAGGCCCCGCTCCGGTCACCAGTTCTGTGCAACACCTGACTTAGGAACGCCCAGGGCTAATTTGCTCCTGCCCGCTGCGCCCCGGCCTCCCGCCATGACCACCAGCTCCAGCGATTCCCCTGCTGCCACCGTCAGCACCGTGGCCCTGGCCCAGCCCTTCACCGATCAGAAACCCGGAACCTCGGGCCTGCGCAAGAGCAGCCGCCAGTTCCAGACCCCCCACTATCTGGAGAGCTTCGTGGAGGCCTCTCTGCGGGTCGTGCCGGGCGTGCAGGGAGGCACCTTGGTGCTGGGGGGGGATGGTCGCTTCGGCAACCTGTCTGCGATCCAGACCATTGCCCGCATGGCCGCCGCTCACGGGGTGGCCCGGCTGATCACCACCACAAGCGGCATCCTCTCCACCCCCGCGGCCTCCCACCTGATCCGTACCCATAACGCTATCGGCGGCATCATCCTTTCGGCCAGCCACAACCCCGGCGGACCGGAGGGGGATTTTGGGGTGAAGATCAATGGCGCCAACGGTGGCCCGGCTCCGGAATCCATCACGGAAGCCATCTATCAGGCCACCCTCAGCCTGGAGAACTACCGCATCCTCTCGGCCGAGCCAGTGCCGCTGGATCAGCCAGGAACCCACAAGCTGGGCGCTATGGCGGTGGAGGTGATCGACGGGGTGGACGACTTCGCAGCACTGATGCAGTCCTTGTTTGATTTCGATCGGCTGGCCGCCCTGCTGAAGGGCGACTTCCGCCTCGCCTTTGATGCCATGCATGCCGTGACCGGCCCCTATGCCACCCGGATCTTCGAGCAGCAGCTGGGCGCTCCGGCGGTCACCGTGCACAACGGGGTGCCCCTGGAGGATTTCGGTGGCGGCCATCCCGATCCCAACCTCACCTATGCCCATGATCTGGCGGCCCTCCTCCTGGAGGGAGACGCCTACGACTTCGGCGCGGCCTGTGATGGCGATGGCGACCGCAACATGATCCTGGGACGCCACTGCTTCGTGAATCCCAGCGACAGCCTGGCCGTGCTCACCGCCAACGCCACCCTGGTCCCGGGCTATGCCCAGGGGTTGGCGGGGGTGGCCCGCTCCATGCCCACCAGTTCCGCCGCCGACGTGGTGGCTAAGTCCCTGAGGCTGCCTTGCTTCGAGACCCCCACGGGCTGGAAGTTTTTCGGC
The DNA here is from genome assembly GCA_046080725.1 of Cyanobium sp. Classification (GTDB taxonomy): domain Bacteria; phylum Cyanobacteriota; class Cyanobacteriia; order PCC-6307; family Cyanobiaceae; genus Cyanobium. The sequence goes on from JBJTUM010000085.1 coordinate 1,874, forward strand.
AACCTGCTGGATGCGGGCCGGATCACCCTCTGCGGGGAGGAAAGCTTCGGCACCGGCAGCAACCACATCCGCGAGAAGGATGGGCTCTGGGCCGTGCTGTTCTGGCTGCAGATCCTGGCGGTGCGCGGCTGTTCCGTGGCGGAGGTGATGGCCGACCACTGGCGCCGTTATGGCCGCCACTACTACTCCAGACACGACTACGAAGCCATCGAAAGCGAGGCGGCCCATGGTTTGTATGGGCGGGTGAAGGAGATGCTGCCGGCCCTCGCGGGTGAGCGCTTTGCCGGGCGCCTCATTTCCGTGGCCGATGATTTTGCCTACACCGACCCGGTGGATGGCTCCGTGAGCCAGGGCCAGGGGCTCCGGCTCCTGCTGGACGACGGCAGCCGGGTGGTGTTGCGCCTCTCGGGCACGGGCACCCAGGGAGCCACCCTGCGGGTGTATCTGGAGAGTTATGTGCAGCCCAGCGGCGCCCTGGGCCAGGATCCCCAGGTGGCCCTGGCCGATCTGATCGGTGCCATTGATACCCTGGCAGAGATCAAGCTGCGCACGGGGATGCAGAACCCCACAGTGATTACTTAAAAGGTCTAAAGGTCTACCCTGTTGCTCGGTCTTTTCATTATCTTCAGGTGGTAAACATATAACTCTACCTTGTAACCGTTAATCTCAATACCCCCTTAGTGCGCCAGGTCGTCCCTTCTTTTTCATCTTCTTCTCTGCTGCTCTGGCTGCCACCACGGCCCAACCAGCCTCTGCCCTGACTTGGGATTGGAGCTTTCAAAGGAATGCCACTCCATCGGTGAACGCCTTCGGTCAGCTCAACACCAGCGACATCCCTGATAGCCAGGATTTCTTCACGATCACTGAGGTGACTGGAGAACGCAATTCTGTGCCGATCACCTCCTTCATCCCCACAGGCTCACCTATCCCAGGCAACTGTGGCAAGAATTGCTTTAACTCCGATAATCTACTGTCATCCTCAGATCCGCAGCTGACCACTCATGGATTCGGAGTGGGGTTTGCCCATGGCACTTTTGCCAATTACTTCTTTGCCAGTTTTTTGAAACCTCAGACCTATCTCGAGTATTTTTCGGCACCCCCGTTTGCTCCACTTCCTCCAGGAAAGGAGGACTCCGAATTAGCCGGTCTTTTCCGAGCTTCACCAGTTGCCCCAGTGCCGGGACCTCTGCCAATCTCTGGGGCATGGCTGAGCTGGAGCTTCGCACGCCAGCTGCGTCGCCGCCAGCGGGCTGGGCGCTGAGGGTGGTGGTGCCTTGACGCCACCGATATCGTCCAACCTGTAAACAGCTTTACTTCTTACATGCGTCCCTTCGCCTTCAGGAAGCTCGCTCGCAAGGCGGCCACCGCGTCATGCGGCGCATTCTTTGCCGCCGCTCTTGCGGCTCTACCCCAGCCGGCTTCCGCCCTGGCTTGGGACTGGAGCTTTGAAACGGATGACGATCCCGAGGTGGAAGCGTTCGGCGAGCTCATCACCACCGACGTTCCCGATAGCCAGGGTTACTACACCATCATCGGGTTGACGGGAGAGCGCAACAAGGTGGCCATTGAGGGCTTGATCCCTACCTGATCTCCAGTCCCTGGCAACTGTCAGGACGTTGACACCTGTTTCACCTCTGACAACCTGCTGCGGCTTGAGGACGACGACGGGCAACTCACCACCAACGGATTTGGTGTGAGCTTTGAAGATGGCACCTACGCCAATTATTTCTTCGCCAGTTTCCTGCAGCCCGCCACTTATAAGGAGTTTTATTCCGTCCCGCCATTTGATCTCCTGCCGCCGGACACGTTGGGTGGAGACTCGGAGCTTGCTGGCAAGTTTGAGGCTGAACCCAGGCTGAACCCCGTACCCGGTCCCCTCCCCGCTGCGGGCGCCGTGATGGGCTTTGGTTGGGCACGCAAGCTGCGCCGCCGCCAGCAGGCTGGGCGCTAAGGGCTGACCTCAGCGGCGGAAGCGCCAGAGGGGTGCCCCCGGGGTGCCCCGGCGGGTGAAAGCGATCTGTGCCATGGCTTCGTTCCAGGCCCCGCAGAAGCCTGCAACTGCGATCACGGCAAGCATGTAGGGCAGGGGCCAGGGCGGTAGGAGCTCCCCTGGGGTGCGGGCCACCCTCTGGGCCAGCCCCAGCAACAGAGCGGCCATCCCGCTGAATAGCACCCCGGCCAGGACGACGCGCCGCCTGTCGACCCGCACCTGGCGTTTGGGGGTGTAGTTGGGGGGAACGGGCAGGGGCATGGGTGGGAAGACCAGCAGACCTTGGCTAAACAGGGCCCTTGCCATTGGCAAGGGCGTCGGTTTCCAAAGGTTCGCTGCGCTGGCTGTCGGGGAACCAGGCGGCTTCGAGATTCTTCATCACGACATACATCGCCGGCACCACGAACAGGCTCAGCCCGGTGGCCACAAGCAGCCCGCCGAAGATTACCGCCCCCAAAGAGCGCTGGGAGAGAGCTCCGGCCCCGGTGGCGATCACCAGGGGGAAGAAGCCCGCCAGGGCCGCTAGGGCCGTCATCAGAATGGGCCGCAGGCGAGAGGCGGCGGCGCCCTTGGCGGCTTCGATGGCCGAGAGGCCGGCTTCCATCCGCTGGTTGGCCAGATCCACGATCAGGATCCCGTTCTTGGCCGCCAGACCGATCAGGGTCACCAGGCCCACTTGGGCATACACGTTGTTTACCTTGCCCAGCAGCACCAGGAACACCAGGGCACCGAGCATGGCCAGGGGCACGGTCATCAGGATGATCAACGGGTCGATGTAGCTGCCGTACTGGGCGGAGAGCACCAGATACACCACCACGATCCCGAGGGCGAACACCAGCACGGCCAGGGAGCCGGCCTGCACCTCCGAGCGGGTGAGGCCCGACCAGGCCTGGCCGATGTTGGTGAAGTTGAGGCTGCGGTAGCTGGCCATCAGCCCATCGATCGCCTGCCCCGTGCTGCGGCCTGCCGCCTCGAGCCCTTGGATCAGCACCGTGCGATACAGATTGAAGTGGCTGATGATCGGCGGGGCGCTGTCCAGGCGGGCATTCACCACATTGGCCATGGGGATTAGCTTCCCGCTGCGATCGGCCACGTAGAGGCTGCGCAGGTCGTCGACCATGGAGCGGTTGCTGGCATCAGCCTGCACATACACCTGGCGATACTGGCCCTCCTCATAGGTTTGGTTCACGAAGCGGCCCCCCATCAAGGTGCCGAGGGTGGTCATGGCTTCGCCATAGTCGATGTTCAGAGAAGCGAGCCTGTCTCGATTCACATCCAGGCGCCATACCGGCGCATCAGAGATGAACTGGCTGTAGATCTTCTCGAAGTTTCCGCTGGCCCTGGCCTTGGCCATCAGGGTGTCGGCCAGCTGGGAGAGCTCGGTGGGGGAATAACCGCCATTGCTGAGGTCGTTGAACTGGAAGCTCAGGCCCCCCTGGGCGCTGAAGCCCGGCACCGCCGGTGGCGGGGAGGCGAACACCAGGGCTCCGGGAATCTGGCTGAATTGCTTGTTGAGGCGGGCGATGATCGCCCCGGCGCTGTGCTCCTTGCCCTGGCGCTCATCGATGGGGCGGAAGCCGAAGAAGAACAGGCCCTGGTTCACCGAGCTGCCGTTGAAACCCGCCCCCCCTACCAGCTCGCCGGAGATGATGTCGGGTTCCTTGGCGATGATCGCCTGGGCTTGAGCGGCTACCTTCATGGTGGCCTCCAGGGAGGCCTGGGGCAGCAGCTGGATGATGCCCAGGCCGTAGCCCTGGTCTTCAGTGGGCACGAAGCCCGTGGGCACGGCCGTGAAGGTGAGGCCGGTGAGCACGATGCCCCCGAGCAGCAGGGCCGCCACGATGCGTCTCCAGCGGATCACCTGGTCCAGCAGCCGCTGGTAGCCCGCTGAGAGCCGTTCGAAGCCGGCATTGAAGGCGGTGAAGATGGGCATCAGGAAGGTGCCAACAACTGCTCCCAGCACTCCCAAGGCCAGGGCCAGGATCCAGCCGCCGGCCAGGGCGCCGTAGGCGGCGCCAAACACGCCGCCGATCACGGTCCAGATGCGGCCCCGGGGTTCGGTCTTGCCGCCCCCCAGCAGCAGGGCAGACTGCAGGGGCTTGCCGGTGATCGCGTTGAACGTCGACACCAGGATCGAAAACACGATCGTGAGGGCGAACTGCCGGTAGATCACGCCGGTGGCGCCGGGGAAGAAGGCCACGGGCACAAACACCGCGAGCAGCACAAGGGCCGTGGCCAGGATGGCGCCGGTGAGTTCCTTCATGGCATTGGAGGCGGCCACGAAGGGGGGATCGCCCGCTTCGATGCGCGCGGAAACGGCCTCCACCACTACGATCGCGTCGTCCACCACCAGGCCCGTGGCCAGGATCACCCCCAGCAGGGTGAGCTCATTGATGGAAAAGCCGAAGGCCTTCACGAAGATCATGGCCCCGAGCAGGGCGATCGGCAGGGCCAGGGCCGGCACGGCCGTGGCCTTCCAGTCCTGCAGGAAGAGGAAGATGAGTAGCAACACCAGCACCACCGCATCCCGCAGGGCATCGAGGGCGCCCTCGATGGAGGCGTTGATGAAATCCCGCTGATCGAACACTTTCTCCAGCTTCACCCCCGGGGGGAGGGTGCGCTCGAAAGCCTGCAGCACCTGATCCACCCCCTCGGCGGTCTTGATGGCGTTGGTGCCCGGCAGCTGGATCACCCCGAAGCCCACGCAGGGATGGCCGCTGAGGGCGTTGATGGCGGAGGAGTTGAAGCTCTGGAAGGCGTATTCCGCTTTGCCCACATCCTTGAGACGGATCAGGCCGCCATCGGGGCCCTTGGCGAGGATCAGATTCTCGAACTCCTGCACGGTTTTGAGGTTGCCGTTCACCAGCAGGGGGAGGGTGGTGGTGTTGTCGGGCAGGGAAGGGGGGCCACCGATGCTGCCGGCGATCACCACTTGGTTCTGGGATTTGAGGGCGTTCACCACATCGGTGGCGCTGAGGTTGAAACGGGCCAGCTTCTTGGGGCTCACCCAGAGGCGAAACGCCGGATCACTGGCGCCGAAGACGTTCACCTGCCCCACCCCTTCGGAGCGGCTGAGGGGGTAGAGCAGGTTGAGCTGGATCAGGCCGTTGAGGTAGTTGCGGCTGTACTGCCCTTGGGTGGAGGTGAGGTTGTAGACGAGCAGGTAGCTGGTGGCCGTCTGCTGAACGGTGACCCCCTGGGCAGTCACTTGGGGCGGCAGCTGGGGGGTGGCGGTCTGCACC
>JBJTUM010000086.1:0-6324 GCA_046080725.1 Cyanobium sp.
CATCCAGGCCTTGGATCACCACCTCACTGAGCAACACCCGCGGCTCGTTATTGGAGGCGGGTTCGGGCCTAGCCACCGGGCGTCCATCCGGCGGCACGGGCACGTCTGCTCCACCAGGTGGCTCTGCTGATCCCGGAGCTCCGGGGGCAGGGGTTGCCGGTTGAGTGAACGAAGGTGCCGGGCTTCCCGTTGGCACGTCGAACGGGGCGGCCCCAGGGGCGCTTCCGGGCGGAGCCTCCGTAGGGGTGGCCTGGGCCACCAGTGGGGGCTGGTCGGGAATGGGGGGGGGCGCCACGGGCAGGGGGCGGTCCTCGGCCAGGGCGCTCCCCTGGCCGAGAAGCACCAGGGAGAGAACGGGGAGAGCTGCTGCTAGCCCGGGCGATCGGGACGGCTTAAGGGGCGTCGTTCGGGGGCGATCGCCAGGCATGACTCCTCTGCTGCGCGGCAAAGCCGCAATTCCGGCAGACCTTACCGATAAACACCGGGTTCAGGACAGACCCCTTCGACCCGTTTGAGGACCTCCCCGTAGGCCTCGACCACTCCGCCGAGATCCTGCCGGAACCGGTCTTTGTCCAAAATCCTGTCCTGAGCATGGTTGATGCCCCTGTCCCAGAGCCTGCAGGTGTCGGGGCTGATCTCATCGGCAAGCAGCAGCTGGCCCCCAGCACCATGGCCCAGCTCGATCTTGAAATCCACAAGCTCCAGGCCCACCCCTGCCAGCAGGCCACGGAGCTCCCCATTGATCTGGCGAGCCAGGCTCTCGATCTCCCCCCGTTCGCCGGGCGTCACCAGGGCCAGCCGCTCGAGGCGTGCTTCGGTGAGCAAGGGATCGCCCAAGGAATCATCCTTGTAATACAGGTCGAGCAGGGGGGGCTCCAGGGGGGTGCCGGGGGCCACCGGCAGCTGGCGACAGAGGGATCCGGCCGCCACATTGCGGATCACCACTTCCAAGGGCAGGATTTTCACTGCCTGCACGGCCATCCAGCAGGGCTGGAGCGTGCCCAGGTAGTGGCTGGGGATGCCGCGGGAAGCCAGATGTTCAAAGATCAGGGCCGAGATCCGGCAATTCAGCTCCCCTTTGCCTGCCAGGGAAGCCTTTTTGGCCGCATTAAAGGCCGTGGCATCGTCCTTGAATTCCACTGCCATCACATTGGGGCGATCGGTGGCATGGATTCGCTTGGCCTTGCCCTCGTAGAGCAGGGCGCCCAGTTCAAAGGGAAAGCTCATGGCGTTGGGGGCAAGGGCGAGGGAGGGGCAGCGGAGGGGGCCGGGTAGGCATGGCCTCCAGGTGCCTGGGGGGAGCGAAGCTGTTGCTCCAGCTGGCGTACCCGCTGTTGGGCCGTGGGATCGTCCCGGCGGAGGAGCCACTCCCCATAGGCATCATCCAACCGGGGGCTCAACCGCTGCCGCCGCCCCCGGGCCCGGGCACTGGGCAGGGCGGCCTGGGCATCGAGAAGGTCGCTCACCAGGCTCCAGGCCCCGGCCGCAGCCGCCTGCTCAAGGGCGGTTTCCAGGATGGCTTCCCGCTCTTCCAGCGGAAGTTCCCCCAGCAGGGCGGCAGCCCTGCCCATCTGCTGAGGCCCCAGGGGAGCTGGGGCGCTCTGGCGGAGCAACAACTGCCCTGCCGCCTTGAGATATCCCCGGGCCTCCAGATGGCCCGCCAGCACCTCCACCGCGGATCGGTTCACCACGGTGCCATCCTCCCGCCGACGGATCGGGAGAGTGAGTTGGCTGAGGCGGGCTTCTTGGCCTTCGGTGAGCCGGGCGAGGGCCAGGGCTGCCCGGCGATGATCCAGAGCGGCCGTAGCGGCCCGCCACTGCAGCAGGAGCCATTGCACCCGTGCCGCGCCAGCTCCGGGCCCATGGCGATCCAGCACGGCCAGAGCCCCATGGGGGGCACGGCAGGTGAGCAGCACCTCCGCATTGGCGAGCACCACGGGCAGGGGCTGGGGGGCAGGTCGCACCTCCAGGAGACGCTCCCGCAACAGGCGCAGGCGCAGCGAGTTGTCTTCTTGGAGGATCTGGACGCAGGCCTGGTTCAGTTGATCCAGATCGTCCAGCTTGAGGAGCGCAGCGAAGGCCTCCTCGCTCAAGGGAGGGGGCGGCCCGGAAAGAGCAGGGGCAACCGGCGCCGTTGGGGGGGGAACCAGGGGAGTGGGGCCACTGAGGCGCTGCGACTGGGGGACCTTGGCAGGTGCAGCCCGGGGCGCCGGAGGTGCCGGAGGTGCCGGTTGGGTCCAGGCAGCGTTGGGGAGAAGGGGCAACAGGGCCACAAAGCCCCCCACGGCGGATCTCACAAGCGCGGTCGCGGGGACGGAGAATGGCAGGGTGGCCACGAGCGAGGCTGCGCTCCGCCCAACCTATCGGCTGCTGTCATCCCGTCCCGTTCCCATGGTGTCCAAGGTTCCCGCCCAGGCTTCTGAGGCTTTGCCCCTGGCACCGGCCCGGATTCTGGTGGTGGGCGGTGGAGCAAGGGAAAACGCCCTCGCCTGGGCTCTAGCCCGCAGCCAGGGGGTGGAGGGGGTGTGGGTGGCGCCAGGCAATGGGGGCACGGCGGAGGTGGAGGGCTGCGAGCAGCTGGCGATCGCGGAAACCGATGGGGAGGGTCTGCGGCAGGCCGCCCTCGCCCACCGGATCGAGCTGGTGGTGGTGGGTCCGGAGGCGCCTCTGGCGGCGGGCTTGGCGGACGACTTGCGCGGGGCCGGCCTGGCGGTGTTTGGCCCTGGAGCCAAGGGGGCCCTGCTTGAGGCCAGCAAGCAGTGGGCCAAGGCCCTGATGGCGGAAGCCGGTGTGCCCACCGCAGGCCACTGGTGCGCCAGCAGCGAAGGGGAGGCCCTGGCGGTGTTGGAGCAACAGGGCACTCCCCTGGTGGTGAAGGCTGATGGGCTGGCCGCCGGAAAGGGCGTCAGCGTGCCAGCCTCCCTGGAGGAGTGTCGCCAGGCCATCCGGGAGGTGTTTGACGGGCGCTTCGGCGCGGCGGGAGCCACGGTGGTGCTGGAGGAGCGGATCGAGGGGCCTGAGGTGTCGGTGTTTGCTCTCACCGATGGCGAGCAGGTGGTGCTTCTCCCCCCGGCTCAAGACCACAAGCGCATTGGCGAAGGCGATACGGGCCCCAACACGGGCGGCATGGGGGCCTATGCGCCCGCACCCTTGCTGGATCGGGCAGGGCTGGAGGAGGCCCGCCGGCGGGTGATCGAACCCACCCTGGCGGCCCTGCGGGCCAGGGGCATCGTCTATCGGGGCGTGATCTATGCGGGTCTGATGCTCAGTGCCAGTGGCCTGCAGGTGATCGAGTTCAACTGCCGCTTCGGCGATCCGGAATGCGAAACCCTCATGCCCCTGTTGGGACCAGAACTGGCGGCGGTGTTGCTGGCCTGTGCCACGGGCCGGCTGGCGGCGGCCCCCCCTCTCACCATCCATCCCGGCTGCAGCGCCTGTGTGATCGCTGCGGCAGCGGGCTATCCGGGGCCGGTGCGCGGTGGCGATGCCCTGGTGGGTCGGCCGGAGCCCCACCCCCAGAGGCAACTGTTCCATGCGGGCACCCGACGGCGGGCTGATGGGGGCTGTGAAACGAGCGGCGGCCGGGTGCTGGCGGTGGTGGCCCAGGCGGAGGATTTTGATGGGGCCTTCGCGCGGGCCTATGAGGGCCTAGCCCAGGTGCAGTTCGAAGGCATGCAGTTTCGGCGCGACATCGGCCACCAGGTGCGGAGGCAGGAGCCATGATCAGCGAACGCACCTGGCAGGAGCGGCTGGCCCGCTGGTGGGCGGAATTCAGCCTGCAAACCAAGCTGCTGGCGGTGGCCACCCTGGTGGTGAGCCTGCTGATGACGGGCATCACGTTTTTTGCCCTCAACGGCATCCAGAAAGACGCCCGCATGAGCGACACGCGCTACGCCAGGGATCTGGGCCTGTTGCTGGCGGCCAACGTGAAACCCCTGGTGAGCCAGGGCACCCAAAAAGAACTGGCGAGCGTGGCGGAGCGCTTTTGGCAAACCAGCCGCAGCCTGCGTTACATCGTGTTTGCCGATGGGGAAGGGGCGATCTATCTGGGGATCCCCATGGGGGCCGGGGGAGATGGCTCGGCCCCGGCCAATGAGTTGCTGAGCCGGCGCCTGGAGCTACCGGCCGATCTCCCCCAACGACCCGACAACCCCCTGATCCGCAAGCACCTCACCCCCGATGGGCAGGTGACGGATGTGTTCGTGCCCTTGCTGGATGGCGAACGCTTTCTGGGGGTGGTGGCCTTGGGCATCAATCCCAATGAAACGCTTCTGGCCAGTGCGGCCCTCACCCGGGAGGTGACGGTGGCGGTGTTCATCTCGATCTGGGTCTTGGTGATTCTGGGCTCGGTGTTCAACGCGCTCACGATCACCCAGCCGGTGAAGGAGCTGCTGCGGGGGGTGCGCTCGATTGCGGGCGGTAATTTCCAAACGCGCCTGGCGCTCCCCGTGGGGGGTGAGCTGGGGGAGCTGCTGGAGGGCTTCAACACCATGGCCTCCCAGCTGGAGGCCTACAACGAAGCCAACATCGAGGAGCTCACCGCCGCCCAGGTGAAACAGCAATCCCTGATTGCCACCATGGCCGATGGGGCGGTGCTGCTGGATGAGGAGGGGCGGATCGTGCTGGCCAACCCCACTTCCCGCCGGCTGTTTCGGTGGGAGGGGCGCAATCTGGAGGGCAACGAGCTGGAGAGTGAACTGCCGGAGCGGCTGGCGATGGAGCTCCATGGACCACTCACATCCCTGATCATTGGCGAGAAGGAGTCGTCGGATTTGCGCTGCAGCGTGGGCGATCCAGCGCGCACCCTTCGCATCGTGCTGCAGGCGGTGCGGGATGCCAGCGGTGAAAGCCTCAAGGGCATCGCCATGACCGTGCAAGACCTGACCCGGGAGGTGGAGCTCAACGCGGCCCAGAGCCGCTTTATCAGCAACGTGTCGCACGAGCTGCGCACACCCCTGTTCAATATCAAGAGCTATGTGGAAACCCTCTACGACCTGGGCGACCAGCTGAGCGAGGAGCAAAAGAAGGAGTTTCTGGGCATCGCCAATGCGGAAACCGATCGTCTCACCCGGCTCGTCAATGACGTGCTGGATCTCTCCCGCTTGGAATCGGATCGGGAGTGGCAGCTGGAACCGGTGGAGGTGGAGGTGGCGATGGAGCAAAACCTGCGCACCTATCGGCTCAATGCTCAGGAGAAGGGGGTGAGTTTGGAGCTGGAAACCGAAGTGCAGTTGCCCCGGGTGCGGGGAAACTGGGATCTGCTGCTGCAGGTGTTCGACAACTTGGTGGGCAACGGCCTGAAGTTCACCCCACCGGGCGGCCAGCTGACGCTGCGAGCCTACCCCTGGCCCGATTACTGCGCCATTGATCCGAGCTCGGCACCGGGGGAGGCCCCCAGCTGCCCCCTGAGCTCCCCCCTGCCAAAGGTGCGGATTGAGATCGCCGACACGGGATCAGGCATCAGCCAGGCGGATCAAGAGCGGATCTTCGAGCGATTTTATCGGGTGGAAAATGCGGTGCACACGGAAGTCGGCACGGGGCTGGGCCTATCCATCGTGCGCGGCATCCTGGAGAAGCACGGCTGCAGCGTGAAGATGGTGAGCGAGCTGGGGGTGGGCACCACGTTTTGGTTTGACCTGGCTCTCGAGGATGCAGACAGCGATGAACTCAAGGTGCAGACCGAGCGGCGGCGCTACCAGGGGGAGCGGGTGCTGGTGGGGTGAGGGGTCTGGGGCAGTTTGCGCACGACGGCAATTGAATTGCGCGTTTGAATTATCGCATAAAAGAGACATTACCTAAGGTTGCGATAGATAATTTCTGTTGTAATGAGCTTTACTCAATCTGCTCGAGCTATTTCCATCGCCTTTTGCTTGGTTGCCACAGGAGCTCTTGTTGGCCCTGGCGCCAACCCTGCTCAGGCCAGCACAGTTGTGTCGTCTGATCCCTTTACAGGCCCGTATGAGATCCAGGGGCGAGCCCGCAGCGGCGGCTCAGGATTTGAAGCGGTGCTGTTTACCCCTGGCAATCCCTCGCCAACGGGAGTTCCACTCTTTCCGGCAGGAACTCCAGCGTGGGTGTTTGGTCAACCATACGAATTCAAATTCCTCTACAGCTACGCTACTGGAACCACCACCTACTCAATTGATTTCAATCGGGACGGTGATTTTCTTGATCCGCAGGAAACAACTACTTCCCTGAGTCCATCGCTGGCTGGTGATTCTTTTGTCTACACCGGAATTTTTGTTCAAGGGAGCTCGATCAACCAGATGACGGTGAACAATCTGAACATCAATGGATCGGCGTTTGGGCCCTATGGCCCAGTGG
>JBJTUM010000087.1:0-3344 GCA_046080725.1 Cyanobium sp.
CCCTTGCGTCCTGCCCCCGGGCACAGGCTGGGGGTGACATAAAAATTCAGCAGCCCACAGCACCATGAACACCTCCCTGCTCGGAGTTGTGGCCGTCGTTCTGGCGGCAGGGCTGTGGTTGGCGGGCCGCCGGCCCAAGCCCCTTCTGAAAAGCACCGACACCCAAGGGGTGGCCGCCCTCAACCGGGCGCAAAACACCCTCGTGATGGAGGCCCGCCAAACCCTCCTCGACGCCCCCCCTCCCATGAAGGGAGGATTGGGCAAAGGGAGGTCGTTCTGGTTGCCCCAGGCCCCCCTTGGAGCCAGGCCGGAGCCTCGTATGCCAGCCCACGAGCGGCTGGCCTGGCTGCGGGAGCTCAATAGGCACTACCAGGCTGGTGGGGGCCAAAGACTGGAAGCCATGCGCCTGGCCCGGGCCTGGGGATGCCGGGAGGTGCTTCCGTTGCTGCAGCAGGGGCTGCGAGATCCTGATCCCCTGGTGATGCGCGAGGCGGCCCAAGCCATGGAGGCCTTTCGCGGGCGGCCCACCCCCCGAGCGAGCACTCCTGCCAAGGGTCAGGCCGCGGCCCCGCCCCGCAATGTGGCCCGCACCCGATAGATCGGCCGGCCCTGGCTCTCGTGATACGTGCGCATCTGCAATTCCGCCAGCAGACCAAAGCAGAACAGCTGCACCCCGCTGAGGATCGCCAAAACCGCCATCAGCAGCAGGGGCCGGTTACCGATATCCACGCCCAACAGAAGCTTTTCACCCACCAGCCACAGGGCCAGGACGAGGCCCACACCCAAAGTGGTGAGCCCCGCCAGGCCAAAGACATGCATGGGGCGGGTGAGAAAGCGCTTCATGAACCACACCGTGAGCAAATCCATCAGCACCCGGAAGGTGCGATCAATGCCGTATTTACTCTTGCCGTAGCGGCGTGGATGGTGCTGAACCCGCACCTCACCGATACGGGCGCCCTCAATGAAGGCCAGGGCAGGCAAAAAGCGGTGCAGCTCCCCATAGAGGTTCATGTCGGCCACCACCTCCCGGCGGTAGGCCTTGAGCGAACAGCCATAGTCGTGGAGGCGCACCCCGGTCACCCGGGCGATCAACCGGTTGGCGATCAGGGAGGGCAACAGCCTGTTGAGGGCTCCATCTTGCCGCTCATGGCGCCAGCCGCTCACCAGGTCGTAGCCCTCCTCCAGGGTGTCCAGCAGGAGGGGAATATCGGCCGGATCGTTCTGCAGATCCCCATCCAACGTCACGATGACGGGTGCGCGGCTGCTGTCGAAACCGGCCGCCATGGCAGCAGTCTGTCCGTAGTTGCGGCGCAGCAGCACGGCCACCAATTCAGGCACTTCGCCAGCAAGCTGGTCCAAGATCTGGGGGGTGGTATCCCGCGACCCGTCGTCCACAAGCACCAGCTCAAAGGAGAGACCCAAGGGCCGCAGGGCGCCCAGCAGCTTCTCCACAAGCTGCCGCAAGCTTCCTTCCTCGTTGTAGAGGGGCACCACTACGGATAGATCCGGTGCCTGGGTTGCAGGGGCAGGAACAACGTCGGACACGGCAGAACTGAAACCGACAAGATCCGCCATGGCCGGGCACGTGGGAAAGGGCTGCCCTAGGGGGGTAGGGCGCTGCCATCATGGCTGTGCATCACCCGGCCAGCCCCCCGCAGGGTGAGGCGGTAATGGGTGGCCACCAGATCGCCATTGGCGGGGTTGAGATCATCCACCCCCAGGCCATTGCGCCCATGCTCCTGGCCCGAGCTGTGCAAATACCGGCCGCCACCGAGGTGCAGCCCCACATGGGTGCAGCGCTGAGGCGTGCCGAAGAAGATCAGGTCTCCGGCTTCCAAAAGACTGATCTGGCCGCTCTGCACCGCCACGGGGCGGCAGAAGCGCTCCTGCAGGTAGGCATCCCTGGGCAGCCAGATCCCCGCGCAGGCAAAAGCCGTCTGCACCAGGCCCGAGCAGTCGAAATCCGGCCCGAGGGTGCCGCCCCAGAGATACTGGTTCGGCACCGCCATGGCCCGCTCGGCAAAGGAGATCACGGCGGGGATGGCGGCTTCGATGGCTGGACGATCCCAGGGCCGGGGGAGCGGCGGGTGGGCCACCCACTCCCCGTGGTCGAGCAGATCGCTGGGGTTGAGCCAGCAGGGATAGCCATCCTCCAGGAGGCGTGCCCGCACGCGGGAAGAGGGATTCTCCCCACGATCCAGCACCCGCAGATAGCGGCCCACAGCAACCTGGGTGGCCAAACCAGGACCCTGGGCTCTGCTGTAGGCGTCAAGGGAATGGCTGAGCCTCCACAGAGTCCCTTCTAATGTCGCCATCGCTAAGGGCGTGAAGTGATGGCGTTCTACCGCGCCGATGGGGCGATGCAGCAAGAGCTGGCTGCCCTAGTGGCCCATCTGGAGGCCGAGGGCAGACCTGGTCTGGGGGAGCGCCTCTCCCTCACGTGGGTGCGATACCCATCCAGCCTCCGCAGCTGGAGCGAAGAGAGCTGGGGCTGCCCCCTCGAGCAGGCAGGGGAGGGGGCCCACTGGCAGGGACACCTGCAGCGGTATCCGGCCAGCGTGGTGAAGCTGGTGTATTTAGTGGCGACCCATGCCTGGATCCAACGCAAGTGGCTCGGATCCACCGATGAGCTTCAGCGGGCTTTAGCGGACATGGTGAGGGAGTCCAGCAACGACGCTACGGGATACGTGGTGGATCTCCTCAGCGGCACCACCAGCGGGGTGGAACTCCCTGATCGGGCTTTTGCGGAGTGGAGTCAACAGCGCCAGCTGGTGAACCAGTGGCTGGAGGAGCTGGCTTGGCCGGAATTGGAGGGGTGCAACGCCTGCCAGAAAACCTGGGGGGATGGGCCCTACGGCCGGGAGCGCCAGAACTATGGGGAGGGCAATGCCAATCGCAACCGGCTGAGCACTGAGGGCACGGCCCGGATGCTGCAGGCTGTGATGGCGGGGGCGATGGTGTCTCCCCCCGCCAGCCGACGGATGCAGGCGCTGCTGGCGCGCTCGCTGGATCTTGGGCAACGGGCAGCGGATCCGGAAAACCAAGTGGATGGCTTTTTGGGGGGAGGGCTACCGGAGGGCGCCCAGCTGTGGAGCAAGGCGGGCTGGATGAGCGAAGCTCGGCACGACGCCGCCTACGTAGAAGGTGAAGGAATGGCGCCCACCCTGCTGGTGGCCTTTAGCGAAGGGGAAGCCGCTGCCATGGATGAAAGGCTGCTGCAGGAGATCTGTCAGCGGTTAGTGCGGGGGTGAACTGACAATGGGCTTGGAAACGGAGAGGGAGGGATTCGAACCCTCGACAGAAGTTGCCTCCTGTAACTCCTTAGCAGGGAGCCGCTTTCAACC
>JBJTUM010000088.1:0-3470 GCA_046080725.1 Cyanobium sp.
CAGGCTTTACCGAAACTCCACCAGACTCGCCGCCACGCCATCGAGCAGCTGCAACGCCCGCTCGCCGGTGATCCAGCGATGGTCGAAGCTCAGCCAGAGGCTCAGCTCGTCGGCGCGCAGGCTTACAAACAGTGTGCCGAACGCCGGCGGCACCACCACGGCAACCGCCCCATCCGGGCCCGATGGGCCCAGGCTGCTCACGATCCAGGCCACTCGCGCCAGGGACTGATGTTCCCCACGACGGGCCAGGGCCACCGCCTGCCCATAGGTCGCTATGAATTCCCCCAGGGGCAGGCAGGAGGCCTGGTGTAGCACGGCGGTGTTCAGCTGGCCCCCCGCGGTGGACACAGCAACTCCCAGATCAGGGTCGGCGACGGCCGCCATGGCGGCGGCCTGGCGCAGATCTTCGTGATCCTCAGCCTGGGATTGGAGGTCATCAGCCGCGTCACCCAGCAAAGCGTCGACCCGCTGCAGTTCGTCGGCCAGCTCCTGCCACAGAGTCGATGTGGCAAGGCTCCGCGCCAGTGCCCAGGCCACCATGGCCGTCAGGGTCGGCCGCGAATCACTCACCCGGGCGGCTAACGGCGTCCAGTGCAGTTGGCGCCGCACTGCGGCGGCAATGACGCGTCGGATGGCGGGAAAAGACGTCCAGGGGAGTCCACCCGGAGATGTCAACCCTGCAGCTCTGGCAGGAGCTTTCGCCATGGGGCCGGATGGGGCAGCGCCTGTCATCGCGGCGGTCCCGTCCGGGCGGAGGTAGGCAAGCGCGGCGTGCAGATCAACGGTCTCGCCCTCGATTGCTGTCCAGCGCACCAATTCCCCATCCGCTGGCGCCTCTACCGCCAGGAGGGCCTTGTCGGTTTCGAGTTCGGCGATCACCTGATCGCGACGCACGGGGCTGCCTGGCGCGCAGAGCAAACTCCGAAGCGTGGCCTGCTCCAACCCCTCGCCCAGCACCGGCACGCACACCAGGATCAGCGTCTCTACTTGCTCCAATTCTGGTGGCGCTCCGTCCTTCGATGGGCTGATCGCTGCGGAGGGCGGAACAACCAGCAGGGCGGTGATGGCGTCAGCCACATCCTGGCGGCTGGGCAGCACGGCCGCCTCCAGATCCGGGTGGAAACCGATCGGCAGGGGCAGCCTGGAGAGCAGGCGCGGCGCCATCAGCAGGTGCTCCGGTGGCAAGGCTGCAACCAGCTCGCTGAGGATCGTGTGGCCAATGCTGCAGGTGCCGATCTCTTCCTGCACCACCAGCAGCCGCCGGGTGCGACGCAGCGAACCCAGCAGCGTGGCGGTGTCGAGTGGCGCCACGGAGCGCAGGTCGATCAGCTCCGCGGAGACCGGTGCCGGCAGGCTGTCCAGCGCCTCACTCACCAGCTCGATCCCATTGCCCCAGGTCACAATCGTCAGGTCTTCCCCCGCCCGGCAGACTCGGGCCGAACCGAAGGGAACGGGCTCGGGCTGGGCGGGGAAGGGTTGGCTTCGCCAGAACAGATGCTTGGGCAGCAGGATCACCGAGGGCAGGCGGCTGTGCAGAGCTGTCCAGAAGAGGCCTACCGCATCGGCGGCGTTGGCCGGCACCGCGATCTGCAGCCCGGGGAACTGGGCCAGCAGCGACGCGAAGGACTGGCTATGCCACAACCCGCCGGCGGGCAGATAGGCACCGCAGGGGGCGTAGAAGACCGCCGGGGCGGTCCACTCCCCCTGGCTGCGCCAAGAGAGGGAGGCCAGTTGATTGGCGATGTGCTGAAGCCCGGGAACGATGTAATCAATGAACTGCACCTCAAAGATGGGTCGCTTGCCCTGGGCAGCCAGGCCCACGGCCACCCCAACGATCGTGGATTCAGCCAGGGGCGCGTTCCGCACTCGGCCGGGGTGGGCCGTGGAGAGCCCCCGTGTGAGCCGGAAGACTCCGCCAAGTGGATCTTCCACATCCTCACCAAAGAGCACCGCCTCGGGGCAGGACTGCAGGCAGAGGCCCAGGATGCGATTGACCCCATCGGCGAGGCGCATTGTTGATGGCCAGCTCTGATGGGGAAGGGGGGGGACGGAATCCTGATACCGTTCCAGGCCGCATTCGATGGGCCTACGTGTTGCGCCAGTCTGTTCCGCGGCCTGGTCGTAGGCCAACCGCACCCGGTCGTCCCATTGCGCTTCGATCCGCTCGTAGTCCCCAGTCCCCAGCTCGCCACTGCGCTCCAGCCGCGCCCGGAAGAGGGGCAGGGGGTCCCGCTCTCGCAGGCGTTCCAGCTCCGCCGCCGGGCGGTAGATCTTTTGATCATCGTTGCTGGTGTGGTCGGCCAGGCGCTCCACGCGGCACCAGAGAAACTGGGGTCCGTCGCCCGAGCGGATCGTCGCCATCGCCATGGAGACGGCGTCAGCGACCGCTTCGCCATCCCAGGCGTCGATCGATGGCCATAGGCTCCTGTTCAACACGCCCAGCTGCAGGGGGTTGCTCTGATCGGTCCGGGTGGAGATTCCCAGTCCATTGTCTTCCACCAAAACCAGCAGTGGCAGCCGCCACTCAACGGCCAGGCTGATCGCTTCGAAGAAATCCCCCTGGCGCGTGCCCGCATCCCCCACGGTGGCCACCACCAGCCCTGAGCCGCCATCGAGCTTCACTCCCCAGGCCAGGCCACAGGCCGGCAGGAGCGAGGAGGCGATTGCCGAGGAGGGGCTGAACAGGCCCAGAGATCGATCGCTGAAATGGGAGGGCATCTGCCTCCCACCGCTGGAGGACAGGGCATTGGCATGGAAGGCATGGGCGAGTTCCTCCACCTCTACGCCCCTGCCAAGGGCGATCGGGCGGTCGCGGTAGTAGCCCGCGAACAGATCCCCCTCTCGCATCAGAAGACCCACGGCTGCTAGCGCCTCATGCCCCATGGCCGCCACGTGAAACCAGCCTCGCCCTTGCCTCAGCAGCCGCTGCTCTCGCAGATCGGTACAGCGGCTGAGGATCATCACTTCCAGGAGCCTGCGTCGAAACGAGGGGGTCCACTCCACCGATCAGAAGTTCAGCACTCCTTTATTTTCACTCCCTCTCCCCCATGGTCTCCACCGCCCCACGTTGCTGTCTGGAACTCTTTGCGATAAGTCGTTAGATCTTTAATTTAGAGCGTGGCTGGAGTGACAGGTTCTAGAAGCGGTAACACCCTTGCAGTCACCATCGCCATTACATCTGAGGAAGTCCGCGCGATGAATTTCACTTTCCTTGATCTCCAGTCAAGGCTCTTAAGCTGATCGGACAGAACAACTCCGCTCACGGCAGATCCATCAGGAAGCTGCACCTCAAAAGGATATCCTTTTATCGTTGAGGTTACAGGACAAAACAACGCCAGACCAACCTTTCCATTGTAAATCTTTGGAGATAGAACAAGGGCTGGCCTTCTTCCGCGTTGTTCACTTCCGGCTTGAGGTGTGAACTCCAGCCACACCAAATCACCGCGATCGGGCACGTAGGACGACATCAG
>JBJTUM010000089.1:0-10687 GCA_046080725.1 Cyanobium sp.
TCCGTCATCAGATATTGAACGGAGGCGTAAGCCTCAGCCACCGTGGGCTTGTAATAGAAGGTCATGGCGAACCCGCTCGCGAACTGAATCAGGAAGCAGGTGAGGGTGATGCCGCCCAGGCAATAAAAAATATTGACGTGCGGTGGCACATACTTGGCGGAGATGTCATCCGCAATCGCCCCGATCTCGAGGCGTTCATTGAACCAGTCGTAGACGGGGTTGTTCTTGGAATCAGGCGCGGCAGGTGACGAGTTCGCCATGCAGCGGAGGGCGTTTGGTTGCGAAAGTCTACTGATCGTCCCTCCTGCCCCGTGAGCGTTTTGCCCATCCGCCGGTCTCACCCTCAACCCTTTGCAACACCCGCCCGCGCCAGGGGGGGAGCCGCTTGCCCGCGCCTGCGCTCCCGCCTGGCCGTGGGGGGCTTGCTGGTGTGGGTGCTCAGCGCCCTCCTGGGGCTCCCCGGTGCCGCCTGGGCTCTCAATGATGCCCAGCAGCTGGTGGTGGAGGCCTGGCGATTGGTGAACCAGAGCTACGTGGATCCCGATCAGCTCGAGCAGCTCCACTGGCGTCAACGCCGCCAGCAGACCCTGGAGCGCCCCATCCAAACCTCCGGTGAGGCCTACAGCGCTATCGACGCCCTGCTGGCGGCCATTGGCGATCCCTACACGCGCATGCTCCGCCCGGCCGACTTTGCCGCCCTGCGTGAGAGCAACGAAGGCACCGTGTCTGGCGTAGGCCTCCAGCTCGGGCTGCGCCAGAGGGATCAGCAGGTGGTGGTGATCGCCCCGTTGGACGACTCCCCTGCCGCCGAGGCCCGGATCCCCTCCGGGGCGGAGGTGTTGAGCATCAATGGCCGATCAACGGCCGATCTGGGGTTGGAGGGATCCGCCGCCCGCCTGCGGGGGGCGCCCGGCTCTGTGGTGGAGATCCGCGTTCGGGAGAAAGGAGGCCCCCCCCGGGAGGTGAGCCTCACTAGGAGAACGGTGGATCTGCTGCCCGTACGGAGCCAGCGCCTGAAGGTTGAGGGCCACGAGCTGGGTTATCTGCGCATCACTCAGTTCAGTGAACCCGTGCCCGCCCAGGTGGCGGAGGCCCTCCAGGCGTTCCGCACGGCTGCTCCCGGCACCCAGCCCGTGGAGGGCCTCATCCTCGATCTGCGCAATAACTCCGGCGGGCTGGTGAGTGCCGGATTGGCCGTTGCCAATGGCCTGCTGGGTGGGGCTCCCATTGTGGAAACCATGGACCGCAGCGGCATCACGGCCAGTCAGCAGAGTTCTGCGGAACAGCTCTACAGCGGCCCCATGATCACCCTGGTGAATGGTGGCACCGCCAGCGCTAGTGAAATCCTGGCCGGGGCCCTGCAGGACAACGGCCGCTCCCGGCTGGTGGGAGGGCAGACCTTCGGTAAGGGCCTGATCCAGACCCTCATCCCCCTGGGAGATGGCAGTGGACTAGCCGTTACTGTGGCCCACTACCTCACCCCATCTGGGCGGGATATCCAGAGCCTGGGAATCACCCCCGATCTCCTCCTGCCCAAGCCCGAACCCCTCAATCCAGGGGGGCGGTACGACTCTTGGCTCCAGGCGGCCGGACGCTTGCTCGTGCAGGAGTTGGAAGAAGCCCCGGAGGTTAAGCCATGAGTGGCGAGTTGCGGGTTTACCACGACCCCCTCCATGGGGCCATTTCCCTGGATCGGGCCATTGCGGCCGAGGCGATGGCAATTGCCATCATCGATACCCCGGCGTTTCAGCGGCTGCGGCGGATCCGCCAGCTCGGAACGGCCCACCTCACATTCCATGGCGCAGAGTCCAGCCGGTTCACCCACTCCCTCGGGGTGCTGCATCTGGCCCGGAGGGCGCTGCACCATCTGGAGCGCTCCCATCCCCATCTCGCGGAGCATCGGGTGGTGCTGTATGCGGCTGCCTTGCTCCACGACATTGGCCACGGCCCCTTCAGCCACAGCGGCGAGGAGATGTTTGGCATCAGCCATGAGGCTTGGTCGGCCCGGCTCATTCGGGAGGACGGGGACCTGAGGGGGCCACTCGAGGCGGCCCAGAAGGGCAGTGCGGAAGCAGTGGCCACCCTGCTGGAGGGCGGTGACACTGCTGAACCAGCCATTAAAGCTTTGGTGAGCAGCCAACTGGATTGTGATCGGCTGGACTATCTGCTGCGGGACAGCTACAGCACGGGCGCCCGCTATGGCCAGCTGGATCTGGACCGCCTTCTGGCCGCCCTGATCCTGGCGCCGGATGGTTCCCTGGCCATTCACCCCAGAGGCCTGCTGGCGGTGGAGCACTACCTGGTGGTGCGGCAATTGATGTACCGGAGCGTCTACAACCATCGGTTGAATGTGGTTTGCAACTGGTTGCTCAAACGCACGATTGATCTGGCGCGGCAGCTCGGCCCCGAGCAGGTGTGGGCGGATAAAACCATGGCCTGCTGGTTGTGGAACAAGGAAAACCTCACGCTCAGAGGTTTTCTGGCCAACGACGATGTACGCACGACCTATCACCTCAGCCGCTGGCGTGACGAAGCCCCCCCTCAGCTGCGGGATCCTTGCACCCGCCTTCTGGATCGTCAGCTGCTTAAAGCCATTGACGTGCGCCACTTATCCACCCCTCAGCGGCTCCACCTTTTGGCCCAGGCCCAACGGCAAGCCCTCCGGGCGGGGATCGATCCGGAGGGCTGCTGTGCACTGTTGCAGGGCCAAACCCGGGGGTACGACCCCTACAGGAGTGGGTTGCGTCTCTGGGATGGCCAGCACCTGGCCGCTTTGGAAGGGCGCTCGAAACTGGTGCATACCCTCACCCTCCAGGAACCCTGGGCCTGGCTTGTGGTTCCCAAGGAGGTGGAGGAAACCCACTGAGGCGCTTGTTGTTTAAGGTCTACAGCGGACGATCCGCCCGCGATGCCCGCCGAGCTGATTCCCTCTCCCGGGGAGGGCCAGCCCCATCTCCTCAAGCTCCCCCGCTGGCAGAACGCTGGAGATCTGGCGGCAGAGGTGGGGGATGCTCTTCTTCTTGGCCCCCATCTCACGGGCCCGCTGACGCTGCAGGCGGGTGATTGGCCCCTTCGGATTGCCGACTATCAGGCTTTGCTGGCCCGTTTCGAGCCCCTCTCCCTTTCCCTGGCGGGGGTCTGCTGCCTTGAAGCAGGAGCCAGGGTGGCGGCGGCGGCTTTGGGGCTGCAGGTGAGTGTGCCCGCCTCCCTCACCGAGGGGGCTGTGGATGGGAGCCGGGGGACGTCCCTTTCTCTTCCGTTCGCGATCCACCAAGGCACCCTGCGATCGGGGGAGCATCGCCAGGCCAGCGGGTCGCTCTTGGTGCTCGGAGATGTGAATCCTGGAGCCCAGATCCAGGCGGAAGGGCACGTGCTGGTGTGGGGAAAACTGCGGGGAATCGCCCATGCCGGATGCTCTGGCGATCGATCGGCGATGATTGTTGCCCTGCACCTTCGTCCCCTGCAGCTCCGCATCGCCGATCAGGTGGCCCGTGGGCCTGAGGAGGAGCCTCCCTTGGGGTTGGCGGAACAGGCCCACCTGGTGAATGGGGTGATTCAGATTGATCCGGCTGAGCCGCGCTGGCCCCTCCTCAGCGTGCCAGCCCAGCGCTCTGGCCCGTCGGCTGTTGGGAGTGCTTAGACCTGGCTTAACGTGCGCAAACGTCAGTTTTTCTCGTGACCTCAGCCCCAGCTCGCGTTATTCTGATTTGTTCTGGAAAAGGCGGGGTCGGTAAAACCACCCTCACAGCCAACCTCGGCATTGCTCTGGCCAAGCTGGGTGAACGCACAACGGTTTTGGATGCGGATTTCGGCCTAAGAAACCTTGATCTGCTGTTGGGTTTAGAAAATCGAATTGTTTATACAGCTCAGGAGGTTTTGGCGGAAACTTGCAGGCTTGAGCAGGCCCTTGTCAAGCATAAACAGCAGCCCCTGCTCAGTTTGCTGCCAGCAGGTAATCCACGGATGTTGGAGTGGCTCACGCCGGAGGATATGAAGAAGATTGTGGAATTGGTTGCGGCCCAATCGGATTTTGTTCTTATTGATTGTCCTGCCGGCGTTGAGCAGGGATTCAAGAACGCTGCTCTGGCAGCGCAGGAAGCCATCGTGATCACCACCCCAGAAATCTCTGCTGTACGTGATGCGGATCGGGTCATAGGTCTGCTCAACTCCATGGAGGTCCAGCCTGTCCAACTGGTGCTTAACCGGGTGCGGCCCAAAATGGTTGCCAACCAGGAGATGCTGGCTGTTGATGCGGTCACCGACATCCTGGCCTTGCCCCTCCTCGGTTTGGTGGTGGAGGATGAACAGGTGATTGTGTCCACAAACCGCGGCGAGCCCCTGACCCTGGCGGAGTCGGGATCGGCGGCTGGCCGGGCTTATCACAACGTAGCCAGACGCTTGCGCGGCGAGAATGTACCTCTGATTGATCCTTCCAAGGAAAAAAAAGGGTTCCGAGCCCGTTTGCTGTCAAAAATCCGCCAGGCAGGTCTTTTTTGAGCCATGGCGTTTCTTGACTTTATTCAGCGACTTCTTGGCTTACAAAAACCCAGCGCGGAAACAGCGAAAGAGCGCTTACAGCTCGTGCTGGCCCATGATCGCAGTGACCTAAATCCAGAACTGCTGGAGCAGATGCGCAAAGAAATCCTGGAGGTGGTTCAGAAGTATGTGGAGATTGATCTTGAAGAAGGGGAAGTCAGCCTGACAACGGAAGATCGTGTCACGGCGCTTGTTGCCAATCTGCCGATACGTCGAGCGAGGTTAAAGCCTCTCCCTCTGGCGGAACACCCTTCTAGCGAAGAAGAACCCACGCACGAGCCCCTCAACCCAACGGAGCCTTTGGATTCAGCGGAAGCTCCCCCCACCTCCGAAGAGATCCCTGCCTCGGAAGCTGCCCAGGAATCTCAGCCCTCCGGAGACGGGGTGTGGGAACACTAGGGACCCTCGCTCCCTTCCCATGCAGGCGCCAACGTTGATCCATCTCACCCCAGCGGAGCGGAGGGTGCTGAACGTCATGCTCGAAGGATCCAGTAACGGTGTGATCGCTAATCGTCTGTGTCTCAGCCGACGCACCGTGGAAGGACATGTTTCTGCCCTCCTTCAGAAAACCGGTTGCCGCAGCCGCACCCAGTTGGTGCTGTGGGCCTTGGGCCGGGTTAAGATATAAATGTTGGCCGGCTTAGCTCAGCGGCAGAGCAGCGCTTTTGTAAAGCGAAGGTCATCGGTTCAAATCCGTTAGCCGGCTTTTGTGATTCTTCTTCGATGTTCAACCACGAGGATGAAGGACAGCAACGCATTCTTGAAGAGCTGGAAGCCCACCAGGCGCTGATCAGCAATTATTAGAGTTTGTTCAAAGATCTGCCGCAGATCTACGAAGGCAAATTCAATGAACGCCTCCAACCGTTCCTCTATGGGCGGGATGGGGGATCATCCGCGCTGGGAGCGGCAAACAACCACAGGCCCAACGCCAGAATCCCCCATCTCAGCCAGGCCAGCGAAAGCAGCGGGGTGAGCACATGCAGAAGGGGGGAGAGCAGCCCCAGCCCCAGCGACATCAACACTAAGGTCAGGAACGTGAGCAAAAGCATGAGCGCTTGATCAAGGTGTTGGGGAGGTTGGGGCGCGCAGGATGTGCCACCCATCTTGGCTCCAGGCCTTCACCTCACTGGGACATCCAGACCCTGCAGGCCAGGGAACGGGCCCAAGCAGGCAGAGCTCAGGGAAGAACTGGGTGGCTTGTTCCGCATCGAGGGCAGGGGCGTCGCCCGATCTGTTCACACTGGTGGTGGCCAGCGGACCGGAACGGTGGAGCAACTCCAGAGTTGGTGGGCATGCCGGCACCCTCAGACCGAGGCTTGCGCCTCCGGGATGCAGGGCCTCACAAAGGGGGCCTGCTATTGGCAACACAAGGGTGACGGCCCCGGGCCACACCTGTCGGGCCTCCTCGAGCCACTCCGGCCTCCAGGGAACAGCAAGGACTTGCTGCAGCTGCTCGAGATCGGCGCCCATCAGGATCAAGGGTTTGTGGGCTGGCCGTTGCTTCAGCTCCCAGATGCGTGGAGCGGCTTGAGGCCTGATGGCCAGGGCAGGCACGGTGTCCGTTGGAAACAGAACGGGGTCCTCTCGTTGGATGCAGGTCAAGAGCTCCTCAGTGGACAGAACGTTCATGGCTGGCGCGCACTGGCAAAGCGTTTGTTGCCCTCCAGATCCAGGTGAAACTGACAATCGACCAGTCCCTTCTCGTCCAGAAGGGAGAGAACCTGTTCACTTTGGACGTGGTGATGCTCCAGCAGCAACCAACCGCCAGGGGCCAGGGCCGAGGGAGCCTCTTCCGCAATCGTGCGAATGGAGGACAGGCCGTCATGGCCTCCATCTAAGGCCAATCTGGGCTCATGATCGCGAACGACTGGGTCCAGCTCATCGATCTCATGGGAGGGAATGTAGGGGGGATTGGACACCACAAGCTGTAATCGTCCCCACCACGGTTGCAGGGCCCCAAACCAACTCCCTTGCACCAATTGCACCTGATGGCCCACTCCGGCGTGGTGAAGATTGATCCGGGCCTGGCTCAGGGCCTCTCCACTGAGATCTACGGCGAGGCCCTGGCTTGTGGGCCAGGCCTCAGCCAGGGCCATGGCCAGGCAGCCACTCCCTGTGCCTAGATCGGCCCAGAGAAGATCAGACGGAGGGGGCATGGTCGTGGCCAGATCGATCAGGAGTTCCGTTTCCGGCCTGGGGATGAGAACAGCAGGCCCCACGGCCATTTCGAACGTTCGCCAGCAGCAACGACCCACCAGGTATTGAAGGGGCGCTGAGGAAGCCAGGTGCTCTTGCCAGAGCCGTTCGAGATCGCCAAGAGGAAGGGGCAGGTCGATCGGGCGGTGGGGATCAAGCCTGAGGGTTTGTAGGCCAGACGGGGAGAGGCCTGCAGCCATGTCCAGCAACCAGTCGAGGGCTTGAGCTTCTCCTCCAAGATGGAGCAGATCCTGCCGCCAGGAGAGGAGCTCTGCGCCCGTCAGGCGTTCCATGGGAGAGCACACCATCAGCTAACCCTAGGAATGGAGAGGGAACGAGGCCGCCAGAACAACCCAGGCTCCGCCATCAAGATTCCGCAGGCTTCCAGTTCCAGCAGATGGGGGAGGAGGTTCTGAGAGGTGGTTTGCAGGGCTTGGCAGAGCTCTTCTAGGGAGGCCCCTCGCCCCAGGACCTTCAGGAGCTGTTGGGTCTGGGGGGTAGGGCTGGTTAGGGGTTGCTGAAGAGGGTTGGGGGCGGCTGCCGTCTGCTTGAGGGGGCCCGGCCCCAGCAGCCTCGAGAGATCCTCAGGACGGATGAGGGGGGTGGCTCCTCTGGCCAGAAAGCCATTGCTGCCCTCGGCAGAGATCCGATCGGTGTCCGCGGGCACAACCCAGAGAGGGAGGCTCTCACTCCAGGCTAGTTCTGCCGAATGGAGGGCGCCACTGCCAACGGGGCACTCCACAAGGATGAGGGCACAGGCCAGGGCCACCTGGAGCCGATTGCGCAGAGCAAAGGATCCCTTGCTGACTGGAGCTTGTGGGGAGAGCTCGGTGATGAGCATGCCGTGCTGGCCCACGGACGCCTGCAAAGCAGCGTGGTGCCGTGGATAAACCCGCTTCAGTGGAGTGCCTAGCACGCCAATGGGCACACCCCCTGCCTCTAGGCATCCCTCATGGACAGCCCCATCGATTCCTGCCGCTAAGCCGCTCACGACAGGCCACCCTGTTTGCGCCAGAACGGCACCGATGTGGCGGGAGACGTGAAGACCATGGCGTGAGGGCCTGCGGGTGCCCACTACCGCAATGGCCCTTCGCTCGCTCAGGTGTCGCCACAGGCTTCCACGCCCAGACCAGTAGAGAGCTGTTGGTGGGGGCTGGGCCTGATTGATCTTGGCTGGCCAGCGCCGATCTCCCGGCAGCAAAATGCCCCGTCCTCCATTCCATCGCTTCGCCGCCTCGGGGAGGGGGTTGGCCCCCCAGGGCTTGCGGTAGGCCTCAATTCCCTGCAGCAAGCGATCCGACCACTGGCAGTGACGTCCTAGCGAGGAAGCAGGGGCTTGCCATGCCGCCTCCAGCGTGTCGAAGCTGGCTACCAGTTCGGCGAGCCGTTGCGGCCCCAGACCGGGGCAATGGCCCCACAGCATCCACCAAAGCCTGGCCCGATGGCTCCATGGGGCGGGAGTGGCACGCGTGCGCACAACGAGAAAAACAACGCTCCTTAATAGTACACATGAACTATCTAGTGTTGGGCCCCTCCGTCAGTTTTTGCAGGGCCTTGGCCACCTCAGGGGGCAGGCGTCTCATGAGCTTTCGATTCTGGGGGCCGGCCCTGAAATCCACGAGCACCAGTTCCACCAAGGCTTCGGCGGCCACCGTTTCTCCCGGGCCGATCAACCAGGAGCGCCAGGGAAGCCGAAGGCCACGGGGCGGCATCACCAGGCTGCGCACCTCAGCGCGGTCGCCGTGGATCAGGGGGGCCCGATAGGTGAGAGCCAGATCCACCACAGGCATTTCCAGGCCTTGGGCGGACAGCGTGCTGTAGTCCAGGCCTACGGAGGCCAGCGCTTCCACCCGGGCTTCCTCCAGCCAGGCGATGTAAGCCCCATGCCACATCACGCCAGCATGGTCGGTGTGCTGGGGAAGCACGCGACGCTCCAGGCGCCAGGCCCGATCGGGAGGAGGGAGCGAATCCCATTGCATCAAGCTGTGTGGCATTGACGGGGGGGAAGGCATTCAAACAGCCATAGGCTGACGCAGCTCTGAATCCCTTCCGTGTTTCGCACTCTGCTGATCGCCGACTCCGGTACAGGCCATGTGGAGGAAATGGTGCGCATGCTCCGTGCCATTCCCCCTTGCCGCCAGGCCATGGTTCACCTGTTGCATGTGATTTCTGAGCAGGGCCAGGAAGATGCGGAGAGCCACCGCCGCAAAGCGCAGGAGTTGATTCAGGGCGCCGTTGGTCGCATGGGTCTGGAGCCCGCGGAAGTCATCAGCCTGGTGCGGGATGGGGATACAAAAACCACCGTGCTGGAGGTGGCTGATGAGCTGGATGCCGATCTCATTGTGATGGGCTCCCGCGGCTTGAACCGGCTGCAGTCCATCCTCAGCAACAGTGCCAGCCAGTATGTGTTTCAGCTCTCCACACGGCCCATGCTGCTGGTGCGAGACGACATTTACGTGCGGGCCATCAACAGGGTGATGGTCACGGTGGATGGAACGGGGGTTGGGGATGATGCGATCAAGCTGGCCTGCGAACTCGTGCGGGAGATCCCTGGCGGGACCCTCACGGGGATCCATGTGTCCCGTCAGGACATCACTCCGTCCCGGGGGGGGAAATCACCGGCGGATGAAGTGCTTAACCGCGCCGTTCAGCGGGCTCGCAACATGGGAGTGGAGTTGCAGCCCCTGCATCAGACAGGAAACATCGGTCGGCAGGTTTGTGAGGCCGCCAAGGAGGCGAAAGCCGATCTTCTGGTCATTGCCTCCCAAGATCGCCGCCCCTTGGTGGCGAAGGGTCTTGTGGATCTGGATCGCCTCTTGGGGAGCTCGGTTAGCGACTACATCCGGGTCCATTCTCCGGCCCCCGTGCTGTTGGTGAGGGAGCCAGAGGCAAGACGCTGATTCCAAGTCCTGGTTTATCCACCTTGACGGCTGTTTGTCTGGATGTAAAGGACGATCAAAAACACAGCTGGAACCAGGACAAACAGCAAGCTGGCCACAAAGCCGAGATCGTTGGTTTCCATAGCTATGTCGGGGGTGGAGAGAACGTATCACCGCTCCCCGTCCTCCATGGGGTCGCCTTCATCGGTCGTTGCGGTTGGAGGCTGGCCCGCCGCTTTCTCTGCCCCCTCCTCTTCCTCGGTAGCGGTCTCCTCAGGGGGCTCGGGCCAGGCCAACGGACCAGGGGGCAGGGGTTGCTGGACGGCCTGCTCCCAGGCGGATTCCCCATTAGAGAGGCCCGTCTGGGGGCGTGTGAGCACCACCAAGGAGCTCTGCACCAGGCTCTGGCAGGCCAGACGCCAACTCTGCGGCCGGCGGCGGAGTTTCTGCAACTCCACAGCGGTGAACTCACTGAGCGCTAGGGGTGCTGCTCCCCTGACATCCACAAAACAGGTGATGCATTGCCCGCAGCCCCCACAGTTGCCCAGCTTGCCCTTCAGGCCGTAAAGCTCAATCCCTTCTCTGAGGGCAACATCCCGCAGGTTTTCCCCGGGGTAACACTCCACATCCCGCCCTTCGCGCAGAAAACGAATCACTGGCATGGTGCATCCCGCAACATGGCCATTTTGTAACTTCGCCAGTTGCGGTCCGTTACCTCAGGCCCCGTACGGCCATCCACACCCGTTACGATCTCCAAACACCCAGTTCTGACCCCAATGGGATTGCCCTGGTATCGGGTGCACACGGTCGTGATCAACGACCCGGGCCGCCTGCTCGCCGTGCACCTCATGCACACCGCACTTGTCGCCGGCTGGGCCGGCTCGATGGCGCTCTACGAGCTCGCCATCTTTGACCCTTCAGATCCAGTGCTCAACCCGATGTGGCGCCAAGGCATGTTCGTCATGCCCTTCATGGCCCGCCTCGGAGTCACTGGCAGCTGGGGCGGGTGGAGCATCACCGGCGAGACCGGTGTCGACCCCGGTTTTTGGAGCTTTGAAGGGGTCGCTGCCGCCCAC
>JBJTUM010000090.1:0-2840 GCA_046080725.1 Cyanobium sp.
CGGGCTCCTCATCCACAGCCCTGCCTCCCGCCTGCTCCGCGCGGCGGGCGATGGCAGCTGCTTCAGCGAGCAACCAAGAGAAGGTGGGGGGGGCAAGCACCAGGGGAGCCTCGGGTCTGGGCGATGGGCTGCTCAAATGTATGGGTGTTTTCCCGTCTCCCGCCTGTGCCAGGCCCGCAGGAGCGCCAGGTCGTCGCAAGCCGTTACGCCCCACCCGCTTTTCCGTCCCCTTCCGGAACGGAAGGGGCACCCGAGCGGCGACGGCTCTGGCGGGCGGCCATCAAGTGGCCCATGTATGCGGTGGCTGTCATGCCCGTGCTGTTGGCGGCAGGCTGGCGCCTGGGCCAGGCCTTGCCGGTGCGGTTCGATCAGCTGGCGCTGTTTCTGGGGGCGGCCATCTTTCTACTGGCCTGGGAAAATCTGGCCAATGATGTGTTTGATGCCGACACGGGAGTGGATGCCCAGGGCAAACCCCACTCCCTGGTGAATCTCACCGGCCGCCGGGATCGCATTGCCCTCTGGGCCCATGGCTGCCTGGGGCTGGGGCTCGGCCTGATGGCCCTGGTGGCCCTGCGCAGCTCCCCTGCGGTGTTTGCCCTGGTGTTGGCCTGCTGCGGGGTGGGCTATGCCTACCAGGGCCCGCCGTTCCGGCTGGGCTACCGGGGGCTGGGGGAACCCCTCTGCTGGCTGGCCTTTGGTCCCCTGGCCACGGCGGCCGCCCTGTTGGCGCTCGCCCCCGGGGTGGGCTCAGCCGTTCCCCCCATCCCCTGGGGGACGGCCCTGGTGCTGGGCTCTGGCCCCGCCCTGGCCACCACCCTGGTGCTGTTTTGTTCCCATTTCCACCAGGTGGAGGAGGACGCGGCCCATGGCAAGCGATCCCCCGTGGTGCGGCTCGGCACCCGGCGGGCCGCCTCCTTGGTGCCCTGGTTTGTGGCGGCGAGTTTGGCCCTGCAGTGGGCACCGGTGCTGGTGGGCTGGTGGCCTCTTACAGCTCTCCTGGGGGTCCTGGGCCTTCCCCCCGCCCGGGCCCTGATCCAACTGCTCTCCGTCCATCACGACCAGCCCTCCCGGATTGGGAGCAGCAAATTTCTCGCCCTGCGGTTTCAGGCGCTCAGCGGCCTTGGATTGGCCGCTGGCTTGGCCCTCGGCCCTTGGTGGCAGGTGCTGGTGGGGCGGTGAAGGCAAATTCAGCACAGCACGACAGCCCGAACTCCGTGGGCTCCTACGAGCAGCTCGGGGAGCGTCTCAGCCTGGGTTGGCGAACCTTTTCCTTTCCTTTGCCCGCCACCCTCCTCACTGCCGCAGGCTCCTTGAGACTGCGGCGGGGATGGCTGCTGCGTCTGGAAACCACCAGCGGAGCCTGCGGCTGGGGGGAAGCGGCACCTTTGGCGTTTGGCGCCGCTGCAGAGGCGGCCCTCCAGGACTGTGCCACCGTCCTTGAGCAGATGAGCCCTCGTCCGCTCAGAGGCGAATTGGAGCAGCTGCTGCCCGCCCTTCCCCCCCCGCTGGCCTTCGCTCTGGGGGGTGCTCTTGCTGAGGCGGATGGTTTGGTGGGATCCGCCACTCCCGTCGGCTGGCTCCCTGCCCCCCCCTCGGCCTTGTTGTTGCCGGCGGGTGAGGGGGCCCTGTCTGCCGCCCAAGCACAGCTAGGGGCTAGCTCTCTTGACCCGGAGTTCCAAGCGTGCCCTCCCACTCTTAAGTGGAAGGTAGGAGTGCATCCAGCCCATCAGGAACAGTCCTGGTATGAACAACTCGCCGACCTGCTGCCAGCGGGGGCAAAGCTCCGGTTGGATGCCAATGGAGGGATGGGCCGTCCTACCGCCTGGAGCTGGGCGGAGCGCCTTGCGGGGGATCGGCGCTTGGAATGGCTGGAGCAGCCCCTCGATCCAGCCGACCAGGAGGGGTTAGAGGCGTTGGCGCGGCGAATGCCGGTGGCTCTGGATGAATCCCTTCTGCGCCAGCCAGAGCTGCGCTATCGCTGGGAGGGCTGGCAGGTGCGACGGCCCTCCCAGGAAGGCGATCCCCGCCCCCTGCTGCGGGAGCTTCAGCGGGGCCGCCCTCGGTGGATGGTGAGCACAAGCTTTGAAACTGGCATTGGTCAGCGTTGGTTGGCCCACCTGGCAGCCCTGCAGGCGGAGGGCCCCACCCCTACAGCTCCGGGTCTTGCCCCCGGCTGGCAGGCACCAGGCGAGTTAGGCGCCCAGGAGCCGGAAACCGTCTGGGGGGCTTCAGATGGCTCCTGTTGAGGAGAATGCCTGGAAGGCCTCCGTCGTAGCTGCATTCGATCAGAAGCGGAAAGTGACCCCCGTACCGATGTGGTGCTGCCAGCCGCGCCCCCACCCTTCGCCGCCCTGGCTGCTGTAGATCGGCTTCCAGTGGGCGAACAACACGGTGCGGCGGTTGAGCGGGAACTCGAGCTCCACCTCACCACCCCAATCGGTTCGGCTGGGAAGTCCCGCGTAACTGCCGGTGCTGTAAAAGCGCGGGCCGGCGGAGAGCGTCACATTCAGCTGGTCGACATTGAAACCGAGTCCCAGCCAGGGATCGGTGTAGTTGCCGAGGTAGGTGCCATCCGACTCCCAGCCCGTGCGGTTCTCCACTGAGAGGAAAAGGCCATCAGCAACTGTTTCCAGACCATCCCCCAGAGCGAAATTCACATCACCATCTCCGAAGGCGTAGGCCACCCCGAAGCCAAGCTCATTCTTCAGTCCCTGGAGATCTTCGCCCTGGCTGCGGGTCACGTAGTACGGCAACCATTCAGCAAAGAAGGGGAGGCGCTGATTCGGGTCGTAGCGCACCTGCAGCCGCCCCTTCAGATCGCTGCGGCGAAAGGGTGCGCC
>JBJTUM010000091.1:0-9638 GCA_046080725.1 Cyanobium sp.
ACCCCCGCTGCCTGCACAGCGCATCCAGCTGGGCACGCTCCGGATCGGGCAGGTCCACAATCGTGCGCATGGTGATGCCGTCATCAGGTGACGTCATCATATGGGCTGGCTCGCTGCACGGCGGAACAGCTTGAGCCTCCACGGGGCACCGCCCGCCGCCGGCCCGTGGTCGCGCTGTAGGACATGGCCTTTCTGCAAAGTAGGGCTTCGTGTGCATGGAGATCAGAGTCTTGAATGGAAAGCAGACCACGCTCGGCAAGAGCAGAGATCACCGTCTCTGCTTTCTTCGAAACCCCATGGAGGTCAATGCAGTGCTGGATTGCCTTGACGTACTCCTCTTTTCTGATCGTTCCCGCCGCGCCATGATCTTGAAAACGTCATAGAGCCCATTTGAGAGCATGCCGACGCCTAGCTCGGAGAGGATTGATACGCATTGGCTTTCTATTGACATGAAGGATACTTCGTGTCAACTGAGTCTATTGGCCGTTTGGAAGAACTGCTCCCATTCATCCTTGGTCATGCCCTCATCAACAGCCCAGCTTCCTATTTCAGACCAATCCACCTCGTGGTTCTGAGCAACCCATGTGGCTTGCTCGTGGCACTGTCGATCTCTCCAATGTATGAATGCCGCCAGACGGTCCATCACGCAAAGCGTCGGTGTGATGACACGCAGTGGGCCAAATGGGGTGTCGATTGCATCCAGGCAAGAAGCATCGACCACCTTGGCCCCAAATCCAAGTGGACCAGCTGGAAACTCCAAGAGCCATGGCGTCTCTGGATGTGCAAACAACCGCTTTGCTTCGCTCTCAACAAACCCCAAGGTCTCAACAGCCCTTGCCAGCTTGCTCGCTGCTGCTGAGGTCACAAAGTCCAGGTCATAGCTCTGGTACCGATTGTTGGTGTAGATCGAAACTGCAGCTCCGCCTGAGAGCGTGCCCACGATGCCCGCAGCTTCCAGCGCCTGGCTGACGATGACTGCGAGCTCCTGCAGCGAGGTTTTGGAGGTGATTTCAGCCATTCATCACAAGCGGCTTGGAGCTCTGCCTGGGGCGTTGCCTCTGCCGGAAAAATTGCTGTTGATCGTCTTCCGGCAAGGCAGCCAGCTCCGCCTCCAACAACTTGCGCAGATTGCGCACGGTGGGATTTCGCTCATTGAAACCGAACAACCGCATGTTGCCCAAGCGACGACTGACCAGGACGCCTTGCTCCTCCAGCCGCTTGAGCTGGCGCTGGGTCATGTTGAGCCCAAAACCAAATGTCTTGGCGATGCGCTGGGCATGCCCCTCCTCATAGCACTGCAGGAACAGCAAGACGCAGGCCGCAGTGCGGTTCCCGAAGAGCGCGTCTAGGACTGGGTTCACTGAAGCCACCTCCTCGGAGAACCCCGTAACGGGGTCAATACACCCCCATTATGGGTTAAGTGACTCATGATGGGGGTGATAACGTGCACCAGGCTTCGTTTTGTCGGCTGCCGCTGCTGTGGAGCTGTGGGCCGCACCGGTGAGCGCCTGGATCTGGCCGCGACACCATGAACGGCACCTACACCGCCACGGTGCTCCAGCTGCTGGATATCGCTCCGGTGGTGTTTACCACGCCCCATTTCGCCCTCAAGGGCGGCACCGCTCTCAATCTGTTCCTGCACGACCTGCCCCGCCTGTCGGTGGACATCGATGTGGTGTTTACCAACCACAGCCACGGCCGTGAGGCCGCGCTGCAGGCCATTGCCGCCGAGCTTAGTGCGATCAGCCAGAAACTGAAGGCCATGGGCTACGAGGTGAGGCAGCGCAGGAACAGCGCCGGCAACGAAAGCAAGCTGATGGTGATTGGCCCCTTGGCCGAGGTGAAGGTGGAGGTGAATGAGCTGTTTCGCGGCACCCTGCTCCCCTTACAACAACGGCCACTCTCGCCAGCCTCGGAAGAGGAGTTTGCACAGGCGGTCACGCTGCCGTTGCTCGCCACCGCTGAGCTCTATGGCAGCAAGCTCGTTGCGGCTATGGACCGGCAGCACCCCCGCGATCTGTTCGACGTTTTGGTGCTCTACAACGACACAGGCCTGACTCCGGAGATCATGGATTGCTTCGTGGCCTACCTGGCTGGCCACAACAGGCCGGTGCATGAGGTGCTAGTGCCCCGTCTCCAGCACCTGGATGCCACGTTCGCCAATCAGTTCAACGGCATGACGCGCGACGAGGTCAGCCTGGAAGCGCTGGAGCAGACCCGTCAACGCTTGGTGCAGGAACTGCCCCGTGCCCTCACCGACCAACACCGCACTTTTCTGCTTTCTCTGGTGCAGAACCAGCCCCGCTGGGACTGTATGCCGTTCCCTCATCTGCAGGAGCTGCCGGCGATCCGATGGAAACTTCAGAACCTGGCCAAGCTGAGGGGTGCCAAGCGCACTGAACAGATTGAGGGTCTGCAGGCCTGTTTACAGCAGACAGGGGGGGCACTCTGATGCTCCCCTCCATTGTTGCCAGCGAGTTGGAGCAATTGGCCGCCGATGCCATCCGCACCGCCTTTCACCCCACCAAGGAACAATGAAATTGCATGCCCTCGATGGAAAGATCTCTCTATGTCAAAAAGCTCGGCAATTATTATACCCAGGGAAACCGTTGTTGAGTGCAGGAGAAGTCCATCCCAAAACAAGTAACGACTGAAATCGGCCTTCCACGTTGGCAAAACCTGCTCCAAAAAATCCCCATGGACTATTCAGTCCTGTGCAGGAGCGAGCGGATCAGGTGCAAAGGGGAGGTAGCGACAGCTTGCCTGCAGGTAAGAATGCCTTCAACGCCTGCCGACCTGACGCCAATGGATCTGGTGTGGATTTTGGGCGACCAGCTGCTGCCCAACCATCCCCTGCTGCCAAGCCCTGATCCCAACCGGGCGGTGGCGATGATCGAATCGGTGCCCCGGGCTCGGCGCCTGCGCTATCACCAGCAAAAACTCACCCTGCTGTTTGCCGCCATGCGTCACCACGGGGCGGCGCTGGAGAGAATTGGCCACAGGGTGCTGTATCACCGCCTCGAAGATCCCCTGCCGGGCCCCGCTGCCGACAACGGCACGACAGCGGCTGATCCCCCTGACAGCGCCCCCGTGTTGGCGGCCTGGATCGCCCTCCACGGGGTGAAAGGGATCCATCTGCTGGAGCCGAATGATTTCCATACCCAAGCGGCCCTGCCCGCCTTGGCGAAAGAGCTGGGAGTGCCGGTGCACACCCATCCCAGCCCCCAGTTTTTGCTGCCCCGAAAGGACTTTCTCGCCTGGGCCAAGGGCCGCCGCAGCGTGGTGATGGAGCAGCACTACCGCCGGATGCGCAAGGAGCTGGGGGTGTTGATGGCCTCCGATGGCCAGCCGGTAGGTGGCGTATGGAATACCGATGCCGACAACCGTCAGACCCGGGCCCAATTCCGCAAGGCCAAGCCGGTGGTGCCGAGAGTTCCTGCGCCCGAACCCGATCCGGTGGTGCGGGAGGTGGCTGAGCAGGTGTCGCGCCTGTTTCCCGACCATCCGGGCCGGGCGGCCGATCTGTGGCTCCCCGTGACTCGGGCTGGCGCCCTGGCCTGGTTGGAGCGCTTTGTGGCCGAGCGGCTAGCGGGCTTTGGCCCCTGGGAAGACTTGATGGTGGATCAGGAGCCCGTGCTGTTCCATTCGGTGCTTTCCCCCCTGCTCAACATTGGCTTGCTCACCCCACTGGAATGCGTGAAGGCGGCAGAGGAGGCCTGGGCGGAGGGGCGGGCCCCCCTGGCTTCGGTAGAGGGCTTTGTGCGGCAAATCGTGGGTTGGCGGGAATTCATCCATGGCATGTATTGGCGGCATATGCCCGACTACCTGAAGGTGAATGCCCTCGATGCCCACCGCCCCCTGCCCCGCTGGGCCTATACGGGGCAGACAGACATGCGCTGCGTCGCCAGGGCCATCGAGGATGCGGTTCGCCTTGGCTACAACCACCACATCCAGCGCCTGATGGTGCTGGGCAACTTCTTTCTCCTGGGCGGTTATGCCCCCCAGGAGGTGTTGCGCTGGTATTTGGAGATGTATGTGGATGCCTACGACTGGGTGATGGTGCCCAATGTGCTCGGCATGGTGCTCTATGCGGATGGCGGCTGGTTTGCGACCAAGCCCTACAGCGCCGGCCCCACCTACCTCGACAAGATGGGAGACCATTGCTCCAACTGCCATTACAATCCTAAGCTGAAGATTGGACCTCAGGCCTGTCCGTTTCAGGCCCTGTATTGGGCCTTCCACAGCCGCCACGCCGAACGCTTCCGCGGCCATCCCCGCATGGCGATGATGGTGCGCCAGGTGGATCGCATGGAACCCACCCTTATAGAGGCTTATGTCCGGGAAGCAGATCTCTTTTTAGAAGCTCAGAGGTGCTGAGATCGCAGTGATCCTCACAAATACACCTCCTCCTCAGGGTAGCCAACGCGCTTACTTGTGCTTCGTCCGTAGAGAGCCGAAAGCAAGAGCAAGATCCCCAGCCGGCCCACGAACATCCCCACGATCAGCACAAGTTGTCCCCAACGGTTCAATTGGCTGGTCACCCCCACATCCAGGCCCACGGTGCAGAAGGCCGACATGCAGGTGAAGAACTTCTCCAAAAAGCTGAAGCTGCCAGCCACCGTCTGCTCCCCGCCAGCCGTGGGCCCTAGCCCCAGCAAGAGGGTCATGGCCACCACAAAAAGCCCGGAGGCCACGGTCACCCCTACGGCTTTCAGGATCAGCTCCGGAGCAATGAGCCGCTTGCGGATCACCACTTCTTTGCGATTGTCGAGAGTGGAGCGCGTAGCCCCCAGCAGCAGGGCGAAGGTGGTCGTCTTGATGCCGCCCCCCGTTCCCCCCGGGCTGGCACCGATGAACATCAGGCCGATCATCAACAACAGCCCCGCATCCGAGAGCGTTTCCAGCGACAGAGGCACCGTGTTGAACCCAGCCGTGCGGGTGGTGATCGATTGAAACAGGGTCACCTGCAGCCGTTCCGGGAGCGACAGGCTGCTGATCACCCCATCGGGAGCAAATTGCTCCGTGAACAGCAGGCCAATGGCGCCAAGAGCAATCAGCAGCACGGTGCTCCGCAGCACCAGCCGTGTGTGCAAGCTCAGGTTGTTCAGCCGATGCAAACGGAATCGCTTCGACCACAAATCATTCGTCACCCGCCAGCCGATGCCGCCGATGACAATCAGACTGGCGATTACCCCATTCACCACCGTGTTGCCCCGGTATCCCACCAGATTGTCGCTGAAGAGTCCGAAGCCCGCATTGTTGTAGGCGCTAATGCAATGAAACAGTGCGGCCCAGAGCCGCTCGGCCGGATTGCGAATGTCGGTGAAGCCAAAGCTGTAGAGGATCACCGTGCCCAGCCCCATGATCACTGCGGCGGTGAGCAGGATCAAATTAAACGTGGGTCCGATTCCGCCAACGCCGAATTCATCCAGGGCCCTGCCCCGATCCAATCGATGGCGCAAGCCCGATCGGCCCTGCACAAAGCCTTGCAAAAACGTGGTGATGGCCATCAATCCCAGGCCCCCCACCACGATCAGCCCCGCTAACACCATCTGACCCAACAGGGTGAGCTCCTTCCCCACATCAACGATGGACAGACCCGTCACCGTGATGGCCGAGGTGACCGTGAACAGGGCCTCCCACAGACCAACGGAATCGGAGGAGCAGGCGGGTGTGGCGAGGATCAAGGTGCCGACCGTGATCACCAGCAGGCCGGTGACCACAGTGAACTGGGGCACGGTGAGACGCCGCCGCCACTGATCCAGGCGGGCCATGGGTCTGGCCAGTACAGACGCAGGAGCCAAAGCAGAGCAGGGGAAGCGGTCCATATTTAATGCAGTGCCCTCGGCAAGCAACCGGTTTGGCGTTCAGCCCCTGGCGACATCACCTCTTGCTGGCAGGCGGCGGCCACACCCATGCTCTGTTGCTGCGCCGCTGGTGCATGCACCCCCGCTCCCGCCCGCCGGCCACCTTCATCACCCTGGTGAGCCGCCACAGCAGCCTCTGTTATTCGGGGTTGGTGCCCAGTGTGCTCGCTGGTCTGACCGCTCCCGATTCCTGCCTGTTGGATCTCCGCCGCCTCTGCACCCTGGCGGAAGTGGCCTTTGTTCAGGATCAGATCCTGGGGCTGGATCCCGCTGCCAGGCTCCTCCATCTTCAGGAACGTCCCCCTCTGAATTTTGATCGCCTCAGCCTCGATGTGGGCTCCATCACCCCAGCGGACCACGGGGAGGTGCCGGTGAAGCCCTTGGAATCCCTATTGGCTTGGATCGATGGTCACCCGCCCCAGGCGCTTCGGGTTCGGGGGGGCGGCGCCTCGGCGGTGGAGGTGGCTCTGGCCTTGCGGGCCCAGGGCTTCTGCCCCGAATTGCTGCTGAGGGGCTCCGGCCTCCATCTCGGCTCCCTTGCCGCCAACCGGCGCGCTGAACAGCTCCTGGCGGAGGCCACCATTCCCCTCCACCGCAACGTGAGGGAAGGGGAGAGGGCCGATTTGTCCTGTATTGGCAGTCGGGCACCGCAGTGGCTGGCGGAAGCAGGTCTGCCCGTGGATCCCAGCACCGGCCGGGTGCTCACGGAAGCCACTCTGCAGGTGCAGCATCATCCGGAGCTCTTCGCCTGTGGCGACTGCGGCCTGGTGGCCTCCCACCCCCGGCCTCCTTCGGGCGTGTGGGCCGTGCGTGCGGCGCCTGTGCTGGCCACAAATCTCCACCGCAGCCTGGTGAACCGCCCCCTGGTGCCCTGGCGCCCCCAGCGCCGGGCCCTGCAGTTGCTCGGTGATGGGGGGGTGCGGGGCGGCCAGCCGCGAGCCCTCGCCATTTGGGGTGGCCTGACCCTCGGGCCGGCCCGCTTGTTGTGGCACTGGAAGCGGCATCTCGATCAGGCGTTCATGAAGAGCTTTGCAGCCCTGCAGCCCATGGCCCCGGTGGCCATGGCTTGCCGCGGTTGCGCAGCCAAACTCCCTGCCCACCCCCTCCAGGCGGCTCTTTCTCGCCTCGCTCAACTGGATGGCTCTCCCCCTGCGGCTCCTGCGGCAGAGGATGCCCCCCTTCTGCGGGCGTTGCCCAGTGGGGAGCGACTCCTGCAAAGCGTGGATGGCTTTCCCGCCCTAGTAGCGGACGCTTGGCTCAATGGCCGCCTCACCACCCTGCATGCCTGTAGCGATCTCTGGGCTAGTGGCGCCAGGGTGGAGAGCGTGCAAGCCGTGGTCACCCTTCCCGTTGCGGCGGGATCCCTGCAGGAGGATCTTCTGTTTCACACCCTGGCGGGGGTGCGTTCCGTGATCGATCCCCTTGGGGCCCGCCTGCTCGGAGGCCACACCCTGGAGGCTCGTGATGGGGCGGGGCTCGCCCTCACCCTCACGGTGAATGGCTGGGCGCCCCCCGACCGCCACTGGGCGAAGGGCCCCCTGCGGCCAGGCGATGCCCTCCTGTTGACCCGGCCCCTCGGCACTGGGGTGCTGTTCGCCGCCGCCATGGCTGGAGCTGCGAAGCCCCAATGGCTAGATGGGGCCCTGGCTGTGATGCAACAAAGCCAGGCGCCCTTGGTGGAGCTGTTGGCCGCCCACGGCTGCCACGCCTGCACTGATATCACGGGCTTCGGACTGTTGGGCCATCTCGGCGAGATGCTCGCCTGCCATGGCGCCGATGCCCCGTCGTCGCCTGTGGTGGTGGATCTCGACGCATCGGCCATCCCCGTGTTTCCAGGGGCCCTGGCCCTCTTGGCTGCGGGCCATGCCAGCACCCTGGCTCCAGCCAATCGAGAGGCCCTCATGGCCCTCAGCGACCTGGTGCGCCTGCAGGCTCCGCGCCTCCAGCGCGGAACCCTGGAGGCCCTAGTGATTGATCCCCAAACCTGCGGTCCCCTGCTGGCGGCCCTGCCCGAGACCCAGGCGCCTGAAGCGATCCAATCGCTGGAGGCCGCGGGATTTGGGCAGGCTGCGGTGATTGGTCGCGTTCGCCCTCTCAAAGGACATGGCCGGACTTGACCAGCCCTTCCTTCAGCAGCAGTTCAGCACCCTCGTCAGCGGAGCGCTCACCTAGATCCACCGTCGTCGCCCGATGGGCTGCGGTGTCGTTGTCGTAACACCTGTCGTAGTAGTCCAGCATCTGGCGGCAGGCCTCCCCCATGTGCCCCTTGCGAATGGCCTCCACCGCTGCCGCGGTGCGCTGGGGGCCCAGGCGCTTGCGGATCCGCTCGGTGGCCTCCACCAGGGCCTCCCGGTCTTGGTGGCCATAGATCGCCACCAGATGGCGCAGCCGTGCCTCCTCGGGGCGCCGCACCTCTAGGAGAGGAGCGACCTTCATCTGCCGCCACAACTCCCCCGGGATCCGGCACCGCCCCACCTGGGCGCTCTCGGCTTCCAACCAGATTTCACAAGCCGTGCGAAGCCGGAAAAGGGCTGCAGCAAGGCGATTTTCGAAGTGTTCACTGCTGGGCTGCTCAGGTTGCCCAAGCCCCCCGAAGCTGCTTCCACGGTGGTGGGCTAGCCCCTCCAGATCCACCACAGCCACGCCCCTGGCGGCCAAAGCCTGGAGCAATTCCGTTTTGCCGGACCCCGTGCGCCCCCCCAGCAGTCGGATAGGCCAGGGTTGGGCCATCAAGGCCAGCACCCAGTGCCGATAGGCCTTGTATCCCCCCTCCAGCAACACCACCGGCAGATCCAACGTGGACGCCAACCAGGCCACGCTCGCGGAGCGCAGCCCACCCCTCCAGCAATGCAGCCGCAGAGGGGCATGGGGATGCTGGGCCTGGGCAGCGATCATGGCCTCCGCTAACGATCCCATCCGGGGTCCCACCAGGGCGACCCCTCGCTGCACGGCAAGCTGGCGGCCTGAATGTTTATAAATCGTCCCAACTTCCGCCCGTTCCGCATTGCTGAATAGGGGTAGATGAATCGCTCCAGGGATGTGTCCCTTTATAAATTCTGCAGGAGAACGCACATCAATCACGGGCCCTTGCTCGGCCAAAAATTCCTCAACTGGCAGGGGTCTACTGCTTGCCACGGGCCCTCTGGCCTGTCTTTGGCCGTGCGTCCATACAATCAAGGCACATTTCCAGGGGCGTCAATGCATCGCAGAAGGGTTTTCAAGCTCATCCTGACGGCCAGCCTGATGCCAGTGCTGAGCAGCCTGCTCTGCGTGGCCGCCGGATCTGGTCCCGCCACCGCCGCCCCCTCCGTTGCCCCTGCCCCCACTCTGCGCCTCAGCGCCATCCCGGATCAAAACCCGGAAAAACTCAACCGGCTCTATCCCCTGGTGGCCAAAGTGCTCTCCAAGCAATTGGGGGTCAACGTGCGCTACGTGCCCATGGTCGACTATCCAGCGGCCGTGAGTGCCTTCCGCACGGGTGATTTGGATCTTGTGTGGTTTGGTGGCCTCACGGGCGTGCAAGCACGCTTGCAGAAGC
The DNA here is from genome assembly GCA_046080725.1 of Cyanobium sp. Classification (GTDB taxonomy): domain Bacteria; phylum Cyanobacteriota; class Cyanobacteriia; order PCC-6307; family Cyanobiaceae; genus Cyanobium. The sequence continues at coordinate 9,406 of JBJTUM010000091.1, forward strand.
CTGGAGCCAAAGTCGTGGCCCAACGGGACATCGACGCTAACTTCCGCAGTGTGTTCATCGCCAGCCCCAGCAGCGGCTTGCAACCCTTTGTTCCCCAGAAGGGCTTGGCGGCCCTCAAGGGCAAGCGGTTCACCTTTGGCTCAGAAAGTTCCACCTCCGGCCGTCTGATGCCCCAGTGGTTTCTCGCCCAGGCGGGGGTGAAGCCCAGAGACTTTGCCGGCGGTGCGCCGGGC
>JBJTUM010000092.1:0-6193 GCA_046080725.1 Cyanobium sp.
CGATGTACACCTGATTGGAGGCCCAGGTGCCGATGCGTTGGCTCCTGGGGCCATCCACCAGGTCTTTGCGCATCAGACGCCATAGCCCGTGAGGCTCTCCCTAGGCACGCCCCGCTCCGCGGCCGTGCAATCCAGCAGGCGTTGCAGATCTGCCTCCTGCACCGTGCGCTGCCTGAGAAACACCACCAGGTGGGAGCAATCGGTGATCTGCGACTGGTTCCAGGAGTGGGGCCTGAGCTCGGCCCGCAGGGCCGGATCGGTGATCACCAGAAACGTCCAGGGCTGAAGCCCATAGGAGGATGGCGAGCGCACCAGGGCTTCCTCCAGGGCGGCCCAGGTGGCCGCCGGAATGGTGCGCTCCCCATCAAACAGCTTCACCGCATAGCGCCAGTGCAAAGCCTCAACCAAAGGGGAAGGGTCCATACCAGCGGGCGATCCACCACCAATTAGAACGCATCAGAAGACCTAAGCTGCTTGCGGTGGGCTGATCTCTTGGATGGGCCAATCACGCCGCATTGGGCTCACGGGGGGCATCGCCACGGGGAAAAGCACCGTGGGGCGGGTGCTGGCCGAACGGCTCTGGATCCCCGTGGTGGATGCCGATCAACTAGCCCGCGCGGCCCTGGCTCCAGGAACGGAAGCCACCCGGGCGGTGATCCAGCGTTACGGAAGGGCGGTGCAAGCCGGAGACGGCTCGCCCTCGCTGGATCGCCCGGCCCTGGCCCGCATCGTGTTTGCCGATCCGGCGGAACGCCAATGGTTGGAGGAGCTGGTGCACCCCCTGGTGCGCGCTGGCTTCCAGGCCGAACTGGAGCGCCTGCAGGATGCACCAGTGGTGGTGCTGATGATCCCCCTGCTCTTTGAAGCTGGGCTGGAATCCCTCTGCACGGAGATCTGGGTGGTGGAGTGTGGCAGCGTGGAGGAACAGCTCAAGCGCCTGCAGGCCCGCGATGGGCTGAGCCGGGAGGCCGCCTTGGCCCGCCTTCGCGCCCAATGGCCGATGGCGGAGAAGCTCGCCCGGGCCGACCTGGTGCTCTCTACCGTCGGATCTCCCTCCGAGCTAGAAGCCCGAGTGGAGGCCGCCCTGGCAACAGCCCCCCCAGGGGCCAGAGTCAGCGGGTGAATTCGCCAAGGCGCTGCACCAACCGCTCGCGATGCTCATCCAACTGCCGGATGGCATAGAGCATCCACTCCAGCTCAATGCGCACCTGTACGGGCAGGTCCCGGTCGAGATAGGAGCGCAACGACTCCTGACTCAGGCTTCCCCGCCGCAACTCCCCTTCCAGCGCCTCCAGAATCTGTTGTTTGGTAGGAGGGGTGTTCATCCGTTGAGCCGCTCCAGGAGCAAACGGTTGGCCAATTGGGGATCGGCTCGGCCCCCTGTGCGCTTCATCAGCTGCCCCACAAAAAAGCCCTGCAGCTTGTTTTTGCCTCCACGGAAGGCCTCCACCTCCGCAGGATGGGCGGCCAGGAGGTCGTCCACGATGGCGGTGATCTCTGCTGGATCGCTGATCATCCCCAGCCCCTTCGCCTCAACCAGGGCCTTGGCCGACCCCCCGTTTTGCAGGAGGTCGGGCAGCAGTTCCTTGGCGATCTTGCCGCTGATGGTGCCCTTGCTGATCAATCCCACCAATTCCGCCAACTCCCCCGGCCGAAGGGGGAGGCTGGCGTAGGCCAGACGCTGGCCATTCACATGGGCGGCGATGTCGCCCGTGATCCAGTTGGCGGCCAACTTCGGATCAGCCCCTGCGGCCACGGTGGCCTCGAAATACTCCGCCATCGGCCGCTCATCGGTGAGCACCCTGGCGTCATAGATCGATAGGCCCAGGCTGTCCGCGTAGCGATGGCGTTTGGCGGCGGGCAGTTCGGGTAGCTCCGCCCGCCAGGCCTCAAGCTGTTGTTCGCTCACCTCGATCGGCCCAAGGTCGGGCTCGGGGAAGTAGCGGTAATCGCTGCTCCCCTCCTTGCTGCGCATGGCCTTGGTGAGTTGTTTGCCCTCATCCCATAGGCGTGTTTCCTGGCGGATCGGCTCGCCAGCTTCGATCGCTTGGATTTGGCGCTGGATCTCATAATCGCAGGCCTTTTGAATGGCGGAGAAAGAGTTCATGTTCTTGATCTCTACCTTCACGCCGAAGGGAGCATCGGGCCCTTGGCGCACCGAAATGTTGACGTCGCATCGCAGGGAGCCTTCTTGCATGTTGCCATCACTGACGCCGAGATATCGCATGATGCGGCGCACTTCTGCCGCATACTCCGCCGCTTCACGGCCGGTGCGGAGATCGGGTTTGCTCACAATTTCGGCTAGGGCCACCCCAGCTCGGTTGTAATCCACTAATGAATGACTGCTCCCCGCAAGCCTGTCGCTGCCAGCGTGCACAAGCTTTCCCGCATCTTCTTCCATGTGCAGGCGCTCAATGCCAATGGTTTTGAGATAGGTATCCTTCCCCTTCTCAGCAACTTCCACCTCGATCACCCCTTCGGAGCCAATGGGCTCGTCGTATTGGGAGATCTGGTAATTTTTGGGTAAGTCTGGATAGAAGTATTGTTTGCGATCGAACTTGCTGTGCTTGGCGATCTGCATATTCAGGGCCAAGGAGGCCTTCACTGCATATTCCAAAACCTTTTCATTGAGCACAGGCAAGGTGCCGGGAAGGCCACACACCAGAGGATCAATGTGAGTGTTGGGAGCATCCCCGAAATTGGTGGAGGCGGGGCTGAAAATCTTGCTGGCCGTGCACAGCTGCACGTGGATTTCTAAGCCGATCACCGCCTCCCATGCCGCAGGATTCGCCGTGGCGGTGGCAGGGGACGGTGCAACGGACGTGGCAGCGCTGGCCATGGGGCGCGATCAGGGCGGACGGGCCGCCAGAGTCGGAGCAACCGATCATAGGCAGGGCTGGACAAGCCCTAGCTTTCCCATGGCGACATTGTGGCCCCTCGTGCTGTCAGACCCGGTGGTGATTCTTGGCGGGGGGCTGATGGGGTTATCCATCGCCCATGCCCTCGCCCGCGCAGGCGAGTCGGTGCTGGTGCTGAGTCGGCGGCGGAACGAGGCAGCCGGCTTTGTGGCAGCGGGGATGCTGGCGCCCCATGCCGAGGGACTATCCGGCCCCCTGTTGGCCCTGGGCCAGGCCAACCTGGCCCTCCTCCCCCGCTGGGTGGCAGACATCGAAGCCGATAGCGGCCTCTCCTGCGGCCTCCAATCGACGGGAATCGTGGTGCCGTTTCGCAGCGTTGCTGAGCGGGAGGCCTATCCCACGGCGTCCTTCGGGGAACCCCTGGATCGGGCCGCCCTGGAGCGGGAGGTCCCCGGAATAGGCCCCCGATGGTCTTTCGGCCTGCTCTTCCACCAGGACGGCCAGATGGACAACCGCCGTTGCCTGATGCGGGCTCTGGAGGCGGCCTGTGTGATGCGGGGTGTGGCCTTTGAGGAGGGGAGCGAAGTGCAGGACCTGCTTTCCACCACCTCCTCTGGAGCAGGCTTGGCCGGGGTGCGGGTGCGGCGTGCGGATGGGGAGCTGCACACGGTGTCCTGCCAGAGGGCCGTGCTCACCTGTGGCGCCTGGGCCGCCCAGCTGCTCCCCCAGGTGCCTGTCTTTCCCGTCAAAGGTCAGATGCTCTCCTTGCAGGGGCCAAGGCACGCCCTCCCCCGGGTGCTGTTTGGACCCGGCACCTATCTGGTGCCGAGAGGGGATGGGCTGGTGGTGGTGGGGGCCACCACGGAACCGGAAGCTGGCTTCCAAGCTGGCCTCACGCCGGTAGGGCAACGTCAGCTGGAAGAGGGTGTGGCCGCCTTGCTTCCGGATGCCAGGTTGTGGCCTCCGATGGAGCGATGGTGGGGCTTCCGCCCCTGTACGCCTGATGAGGCGCCGTTGCTGGGGGCAGGGCCCATGGCGGGGCTCTGGATGGCAGTGGGCCATCACCGCAATGGGGTGTTACTGGGGGCGATCAGCGCCAGCCTGATCGCTGCAGCGGTGGCACAGCGGCCCCTGGATCCCCTTTCAACAGCAAGGCTCAAGAATTTTTCACCGGATCGCTTTCAAAAGAAGCGCCCCTGAGGATCCAAGGGCTCCCGTCAACAACGGCACCCCAATCGGTGGACAACAATTAGGAGGGAACTTTTTTTGGTTTAATCGCCTTGCTTTGCTGATGCCAGAGGCGCGCATAACGCCCGTCCTGATCGAGGAGATCGTGGTGATTGCCCTCCTCGATCACCCTGCCATGGTCGAGCACATAAATTTTGTCTGCATTCACAATCGTGCTCAACCGGTGGGCGATCACAAGAATGGTGTATTTCCGATCAAAATGGTCGATGGCCTGCTGCACGAGCCGCTCACTTTCTGTATCGAGAGCGCTGGTAGCCTCATCAAGAATCAGCAGATCCGGATCCCGGAGAATGGCTCGCGCCAGGGAGAGTCGCTGACGCTGCCCGCCACTTAATCGGTAGCCTCGCTCGCCAACCATGGTGTCGTAACCATGGGGAAGATTGGCAATGAATGTCGACGCTTGAGCCTGCTGTGCCGCAAACTCCATGTCGGCCTTTGTCACTCCAGGAGTTCCAAAAGTGATGTTGCTCGCAATTGAGGCGTTGAAAAGAAAGGTATCCTGACTCACAACGCCAATTCTTTTTTGCCAAGTTGAGGGTTCGTAGTCGTTCAGGTCTTTGCCATCGATATAAATATGTCCATGAGTGGGCTCATACAGACCTGCAAGCAGATCAGCAATGGAACTCTTCCCGGCCCCGCTGCTTCCAACCAATGCGATCGTGTGTCCACGAGGGAGATCGATATTGACCGACTCAAGGGCGGGACCAGACGCTGAAGCATAGGACAGATCTACATTGGCAAGCTTGATTCCATCTTTGATCCCCATAAAAGGCAATCCGGTTTTCCGTCGGAACTCTTTGTCGCCTCTGTCAAGAAAATCGTTCAACACATCAAGATTCGCCGAATTCGTCTTTCGACCCATGATCAGTTCTGAGAGGCCGCCAATGCTTCCATTAAGGCGTTGGAGAGCAATCACAAAAGTGACAAGACTTGGAAGAACTCCAGAGCTTTTTTGTCCAAAGAATAATATGCTTAGCCAAGCGATTCCTGCAATCATCAGGATTGGCAGGATCAACGTGATTGGGCCATTAATAGACCCCAACCTCACCTGCCCGCTGGCGTTGAGTTCGTAATTCTTTGCTTGCCGATCAACTTCCGCTGCCGCCTCATCCAGATAGCCGCTGGTATGCAGAAGCCTAAGACCCTGAATATTCTCGGTCGTCCGACTCCCTAACTCAATACCAAGATCAGCCGCGACTTTTGCCCGTTTTCCAATCAAAGGGAGCAGGTTATGCTGGACAAAAAGAGATACAGCTCCCATAAGTATCGCTGCGATAAGAAGCCAAGGAGAGAGGCGAATCAGAACCGCGAGATAGGTGAGAAGAAGAAAGACACCTGAAACAATATTGCTATAACTTTTGATGTCGGTGATGATGGCCGGCGGAGACGCATTAGTGACGTACTGAAGATCGCCAACCCGGAAGCGACTCGCGCAGGAATACGTGAAATCAAGGATATGGCCATGAAGCCTGGAGGTGAGTTGACTGGAAACACGATTGCCGAAATAACCGATCGAAATGGAAGCCAATGCCATGGCTCCAGCCTGAATCATCTTCAGGATCACCGCCAGACAGAGGAGCAGGGAGAAGGCCTGCAGGCTTGAAACCTGGCTGATCCATTGATGAATCTGTGGAACAGACCTGAAAAACGGGTAACTACTAATTGAAAAAACGCTACCCGCCGGCTTCTGTAGCACTTCAACCGCAAAAAACATCACCCCCAGGGTGAACCCTTCGGCCAGGGCCTGCAGGATGGCGCAGACCAGATTCAGGACGATGAGTTTCCATTCTTTTCTTGCGGTTTGCCGCACTAAAACACTTGCCGGTTTCTGATCACGAAACGGCTTGACGATCTGGGAAAACAGACGGCGAGGAAAGGAGAGGAATGGGATCAAGCTACGAGCTCTCCGGACATGGGATTGGGATGAAAGGTTGGTAGCAGGCCGTAAAAACGAACGCCATCAACCTTGCTCAACCCGCCAACTTTGGTCGGCTGGCTGCCAGTCACTCAGCTCACTGGGCGCAAACCAGAGGGCAATTTCTTGAACAGCCGTTTCTGCTCCATCCGATCCATGGATCACGTTTCGC
>JBJTUM010000093.1:0-4004 GCA_046080725.1 Cyanobium sp.
CAGAGCCAGCCAGGCTCACCCGCCTCATCCAGCGGCGCCAGCCGCAAGCCGGGCAGCTGGGGATCCATGGCGGAGGTGGGCCAGGCATCGGCATCCAGCTTGAGCACCCGCTCACCGCAGCATTGGGCCACGGCGAAGTTGTAGGCGCGGCAGAGGTTCCAGCGCGGCTCGCCCTCCACTCGCAGCAGCCGCAGCCGTGGATCCGCCGGCAGCTCCTCCCGCCGCAGGGGCTGCGCGCTGCTCCAATCCACGATCAGGTGCTCAAGGTGGTGGGGCCAGGCGGCCACCCTGGGCGCGGTGGCGAGCAGATGCGCCCGCCGATTCATGCACACAGTGATAATGCTCAGTCCCACAGGCGCAGGGCGTCATCCCGGGCGCTGAACCACTCCGCGGCCAGGGCACCGCCCATGGTGCGCTGCTCCCGGAACCAGGGGCCACCCAGGGTCCAGTGGAGGAGGGTGGGGCCCCCTTCGGCCGCGGCCACCTGGGGGGCCGGTTGCACATCCACCAGATGATTCCAGCGGTCGGGCAGGGCGCCGATCTCGTGATCGCCCGCCAGCCAGTGGAAGCGGTGAAGTTCCAGCCCCGTGGCCGTGTTCACATAGTCAGGCGTGAGGGCAGTGCAGCGGGCGCAGTTGAGGAGCATCAGGGAGCTCCAGTTTTTCTTGGGATAGGGGCTCTGCACCTCGCCAAGAAACTTCACGCTCTCATTGGGCACATGCTCGTGCTGCACGCAGAGCACGGCATACCGCTCATCCCGCTGATCCCACAGCGCTGCGATGTCGCCCCGGCAAAGCATGTCGCAGTCCATGAAAATGGCCCAGCCCTGATAGCCCATCAGCCAGGGCACCAGAAAACGGGTGAAGGAGAAGGCCGTGCTCTGCTTGGGATCCCGCTCCCGCTGAAACACCCCAGCCAGCTGGGGCGTGACGATCGGGGTGACGGCCAGGGGGCGACTGCTGTGCTGGTAGAGGCTGTCGATGAGCACATTGGTAGCGGCCCGCTCCCGGGGGTCGTAGCCAATGAAGATCGGGATCGGGCGAACGGCAGGATCAGGGCTCAATCGGGGCCTCGCGCTGGCGAGGTCAATTTACGTCTTGTTGCCGGGTGCGTTCCCCGGAGCCAGGAGGCCGTGGGTCTGCAGCCACGACGCCAGGGGCTCGGCCAGCTGCCCCACCCCCCGCTCACTGAGATGGTCCCGATCGCGATACAGCAGCTCCCCGGAGGAGTCGTGGGTGCGACACACCCCATCGCTGCAAAGCACTGCTGCCGGATCAAAGACATGGACATTGGGGTGGGCCTTCTCCAGATCGGCGAAGAGGCGAGCCATGGGCGCCGTGTCTGCGCGGTGGGAGGCCAGAGACTGCTGCAGAGGCTGCTGGCAGGACCGGGGCAGCCAGGGGCGGAACCACTGCTTCACGCAGAGGTTGCGATCCACCTGCAGGGAAAGGTGGCGGGGCACATGGGCCACGATCAGCAAGGAGGCCTGTTTGGCTGCCAGGGCATCGGCCAGGGAGGCAAGGGCGGCCTGGTATTGCTCCCGCTTATCGGCCTCCCGGCGGATGTGGCGTCCATTCCGATCCAGCTGCATGGAACGGGTGTCGTCCCCTTCGCCGAAATGGGAGCGGAAATAGTTGTGCACCAGCACCAGATCTCCCGGTCCCGCCTCCGCCAAAACCGAAGCCAGGGCTTGTTGGCTGAAGGCCCAGCACCCGCTGGATTCATGGCCGAAGGCGGAGGGGGGCATGGGGCACCCCTTGCGGGAGTAGTGCGTGATCTGGAGCGGCAGCTGGTCGTGCAATCGGTCCGCCAGGGGCAGCAGGGCCAGGGCGTGGCTGTCGCCCAGAACGAAGAGCCGTTGGCGATCCGTCGGGCGGCGGGGTGTGGTGCAGCGCCGCTCATATGGGGTGAAGGGGCCTGGAGCGACCTCCGGCCCTGTGTTGCAGTGCTCCCCGGACACAGGCGTGCCTCCGATGCCCACCCGTTGCTCCCAGGGGATGGTCTCCACCTTGCGGGCATCCCCGGCGAACAGCCGCCCCTCCAAGCCATGGGCCTGGCCGTAAATCACGAGGCTGGAGAGGGCCACCGCCATGAAGCCATATAAGATGGTGCGCCCGGAGGTCCGGCCCCAGGGTGCCTGGCGGAAGGGCGTTTCCACGGTGCGGTGGCTCCAGAGCGCCAACAGCAGAATCAGGCCCACCTGGAAGGGCACGGTCCAGGGGTGGATGCCCACGGTCCAGGCACTGATGGAGAGCACACTCCAGTGCCACAGGTAGAGCGCGTAGGACAGCAGGCCGATCTGACGCATCGGAGCCGTGCTCAAAAGACGGGCCGCGATCTGTTGGGGCTGGAGCGCCCAAAGCAAGCCGGCCGTCACGGCCACCGCCACCACGGTGGAGGTCACGGCCTGGCTCTTCGGCAGAAGAAACAGGGCCAACAGGGCCAGGCCGAGAGCGATCGTGGCCAGGGCCGGCAGCGGCCCTGCCGCCGGGGGGAGGGCCCGCCAGGCCAGAAAGGCCAAGGCGCCAGCGGCCATCTCCCAGAAGCGCACGGGGAAGAGGTAGTAGGCCAGGCCCGGGTTGCTCTGGTTGAGCACAAGCCAGCCAACCAGAGAGGCCCCGCTGATCCCAAGCAAGATCCAAGCCAGCCGGCGGCCCCCTCCCGGGGCACCCTGGACAAAGCCGCTGGCGAACACAAGAAAGGGAAACAGCAGATAAAACTGCTCCTCCACTCCAAGCGACCAGGTGTGGGTGAAAAGGTTGAGGCCCGTGGCGGGAGCGAAGTAATCGAGCTGGCGGGCATGGAGCACCAGATTGCCGGCGCCAAACAGCGCCCCAATCCCGGTTTGCCAGGTGGCCGTGGCCTCCGCCGATCCAGGGGTCATCACCAGGGCGCCCACCAAGGAGGTGAGGAGCACGCAAACGATCAGCAAGGGCAACAACCGCTTCACCCGTCGGGCATAAAACGCCAGCAGGAAGGGGCGAAGGCGACTCTCCTGGCGGCGCGCCAAGGATGCGCTGATCACAAAACCCGAAATCAAGAAAAACACATCCACCCCCAAAAAACCGCTAGGCAGCAGCGGTTCATGGAAGTGGAAGAGGATCACCGCTAGCACGGCCACGGCCCGAAGGCCATCGATATCGGGCCGGTAGGAGCCTGCAGGGCGGCCTGCGGGAGTGGATGCTGGCGCCATCAGTCGACTACCACCGGGCGGCGGGCCTCACAGAAGGGCAGAGATTAGGCAGAGGTCGCCCGAGCGGATGCCCTTCTGCGAGCCAGGGGAAAGGGTGGCATCGGGCCCGAGCGCCTCGATACCATCCTGCGATGAGTTTCCTTGCCGGACTGAACGAGGCCCAGCGGCAGGCAGTGGACCACGCCAGTGGCCCCCTGCTGGTGGTGGCCGGGGCGGGCAGCGGCAAGACCAGGGCCCTCACCCATCGCATCGCCCACCTGATCGGCCATCACGGCGTCGACCCGTCGGCCCTGTTGGCGGTGACCTTCACCAACAAGGCCTCCCGGGAAATGAAGGAGCGGCTGGAGGTGCTGCTGGCCCAGGCCCTGGCCCAACGGCAGTTCGGCCAACCCTGGGCCACCCTGCCCCTGGTGGAACAGAAACAGCTGCGCAGCCGCATCTACCGGGAGGTGATCAAGGACCTCTGGATCGGCACCTTCCACGCGCTCTTCGCAAGGCTGCTGCGCTTTGACATCGACAAGTACAACGACCCCGACGGGTTGCGTTGGACCCGGCAGTTCTCCATTTACGACGAAAACGACGCCCAGAGCCTGGTGAAGGAGATCGTCACCCAAGAGCTCGGGCTGGATCCGAAGCGCTTTGAGCCCAAAAAAGTGCGCTGGGCCATCAGCAACGCCAAGAACCAGGGCTGGCTGCCTGAGCAGCTGGAGGCCAACGCCGAAGGCGTGCGCGACCGCAAGCTGGCCGAGGCCTACCGGCTCTACCGCCGCGCCCTCTCCGCCAACAACGCCCTCGACTTCGACGATCTGCT
>JBJTUM010000094.1:0-9206 GCA_046080725.1 Cyanobium sp.
AGGGTGTCCTCCACGGCCCCCTTGCAGATGAGTTCGTGGTGGTGATTCGCCTCCTCCACCACCACCGAGAGCCGGCGGCGCTGAAAGTCGAAGGGAATTTCATCGATCTTCTTGAAGCTCTGCTCCAGCTGAAGGGCGTCACGCAGCTCCACGTGCTCCAGCACAGCCACATCCAATAGGCTTTTCAGCCCGGTTTGGTAGGTGCTGTTCAGGAAGGCCAGATGCAACACCTCTTCGCTCTCCGCGCCGCGCCAGTTGAGGTGTTTCATCAGCACGATGCGGTCCTGGGTGAGGGTGCCGGTCTTGTCGGTGCAAAGCACATCCATGGCGCCAAAGTTCTGGATGGCATCCAGGTTTTTCACGATCACCTTCTGGCGGGCCATGGCGATCGCCCCGCGGGAGAGATTGGCGGTGACGATCATCGGCAGCATTTCCGGGGTGAGCCCCACCGCGACGGACAGGGCAAAGAAAAAGGCCTCCCCCCAGTTGCCCTTGCTGACCCCATTGATCACAAACACGGCGGGAGCCATTACCGCCATGCAGCGAATGAGGAGCAGGCTCACCTGATTGATCCCCCGCTCAAAGCTGGTGCTTTTTTGCACGCCCGTCACGGCGGTGGCGATGGAGCCCAGAGCCGTGTGATCCCCGGTGGCAAGCACCAACCGCGGTGGCCGAGCCGCTCACCACGGTGGTGCCCAGAAAGCAGAGGGTGTCCAGCTCCAGCGGGTTGCTGATCCCTTCCTGCTGGGGCGAGAGCGTGGCGTGCTTCTCCACGGGCAGGGATTCGCCACTGAGGGCCCCCTGGGAGATGAAGAGATCCTTCGACTGCAGCAGTCGCACGTCGGCGGGCACCATGTCGCCGGCAGCCAGGAGCACCACATCTCCAGGCACGATGTCCGCCAGCGGCACGTCCTGGAGGCCTGGAACCTCGCCTGCCAGCTCCAGCCCAAGATCGGCGGCCAAACCTGGGCTGATGTCTTGATGGGCGTCGTGGCGCTTCACGGTGGCGGTGGTGTGCACGAGCTGGCGCAGGGCCTCGGCCGCCTTGAGGGAGCGCACCTCCTGGGAGAAGCGCAGGGCCACGCTGAAGAGGATCATGGCGGTGATGATCAGGGCGGCCTTGGTGTCGCCGGTGAGGAGGGAGATCCCGGCCAGGGAGGCCAGCAGGAGCACCAGGGGATTGCGGAAGGTGCGCAGGAGTTGTCTGGGCCAGGCCACGGGTTGTTCGTGGGCGATGGCATTGGGCCCGAAGCGCTGCAAGCGCAGTTGGGATTGCAGGGCGCTCAGGCCTTCCGGGCTGGTGTTCAGCTGGGCCAGGAGCGCATCGGGACTCGCGCGGGCCGCATCCAGCAGCGTTGGATTCACCCTCTCATCATGGTCGACCAGCGGATCGCGGGCGGGCGGCAAGATCACAGCAAAAGCGCGGATTTCAGTGCGGAAACGAGGGGTTTCTGCCGTTGGGGGGCCGTTAAAATCAAGTGAAGGACTAGGAAAGTTTCCCCAGTCGGCCAGTCATCCCAACCCCCATGAAGCGTTTATTCGCGTGCACTGGAGCTGCCATTTTGCTTGGAGGGATGTTGTTTCCCTGGCCTGGTGCCGTTGCCCAGGGGACCCCAGCTCCCCGAACGGTGACGGTGATTCGGGGTGACACCTTGGAGGGCATCGCCCAGCGCAATGGGGTTTCTGCGGCTGAGCTCAAACGGATCAATGGCCTGAAGGATGCGGATTTGCTGCAAATCGGCCAGACCCTGCGCCTGCCTGCCCCCGTGCGCAAAGGCCAGGTGGTGGTGAAGAGTGGAGACACCCTGGAAGCGATCGCCAAAGCGAACAACACCACGGTGTCGGCCCTGCAGAAGGCCAACCCCGGCATTCAGCCCAGCAAGCTGAAGGTGGGCAGCACGCTGCGTTTGCCATCAGCCCCTGCGGCCACAGGTGTCGCCACCCCTCCCGCGCCCGTGCCACCTGGGCCCTCGCAGGTCCCGGCAGTGGCGCCACCCGCCGCCCAACTCCCTCCCCCTGCAGTTAGCCAGGAGAGGCAGGAAAAAAGTCGCTGGCGCTATTACGGCGACACGGTGGTGGATTGGGGAGGATGGAAACGCCTTCCTGATGGCGTGCGCTACACCCTGGTGCAACCGGCAGCCAATGATGTGGGAGCAGCCCGGGCCCAGGCCACGGCCATTGCGGTGGATTGCTTCAGCCTGCGCCACAACTGGCGGGTGAAGGACGCCTGGGAGGCTTGGAGCATTCCAGCCCCCCGCTCGGTGGGCCAACAGATCGTGTTGGATCTCTGCGGCAATGCGGTGGGTGATGAACGGCGCCAGGTGCCCGCCCCTCCGTCTCCCAACCCATGACCCAGTGGCACTGAGCTGCCACAATCCCCACCAGTGCGGTGGGGATTTGATGACCTTCAGTGCCAAGACCCAGTACGCCCTGGTGTCGCTGATCGAGCTGGCGGCGGTGTACAGCCAGGGTGGGGTGCTGCAGGTGGGTGAGATTGCCCAGCGGCAAAACATCCCTGATCGCTATTTGGAGCAGATGCTCACGGCCCTGCGGCGGGTGCAGATCCTGCGCAGTCAGCGGGGGCCCAAGGGGGGCTACCAGCTGGCCAGGCCACCCTCCCAGGTGAAGTTGGCGGAGGTGGTGTCGTCCCTGGAGGGGAACCCTGCTCCTTCGGGGACAACGCGCCAATCGCCGGAATTTCAGGTGCTGGCGAATCTGGAGGATCAGCTCGAGCGGGCCCTCCAGCAGGTGCTCCAGCAGACCACGCTGCAGGACCTGCTGGAGCAGCGCAACAGTCTGGCCCAGTCGCAGATCATGTATTTCATCTGAGCGTGTCATTCTGCCCATACCAGGCATCCTGCCGGAGGGCGCCTGTGGGACATGATTTGGAATCATGCCATGGGCCAGCGGCCCTCTACGAGAAATTGCTCTCGTGGAAACTGGGCCGTCAGGCCGCCGCCAAAGCTGACGGCGGTCACCCCCTCTGCGGTGATCTCCAAAGTCCAGTCCTGAAAATCAAATGGCGTGCTGCGGAAGGCGTAGGGCGTCAGCACCCCCACGACAGGAGGGGTTTCCGGTGAGCGGGCCGAAGGCACTTCGAAGGCCTGCACCAGGCGCTCACGCATGCTGTCGCCGCAGCGCTGGCTGGCGCCGTAGCTGCAGGGGTCGATGAGGGTCTCCAGCACCTTGGGCTGGAGATGCCTCTGCAGGATCAGGCCACGCTCAGCGTGAAGCTCCACAGCAAAGGCGGTCTGCTGGCGTTGAATGCGGGCTCCCGCCGGAAGCGGTGAGCCCTCCAGCTGCCTCAGGGCATGGAAGGCCCGTTCGGCCAGGGCGGTTTTAACCGCTCGAGCGCTGTAGAAGAGATGGCGATGATGCACCCGGCCAAAGCGCGATCCGCTCTGCAGGGGTGGGTAGCGAAAGGGGGTGAGGAGCAGGCGATGGGACGGCAGGAGGAGCCCGTCCTGGACTTCGGGCCAGTCGTAGGGGATGGGCGGCTTGACGCCTTCGATCAACTGCTCCAGGCGCGCCTGCTCCTGCAGGCCATCCACCAGGTCGGCGGTGCCGCTTGGGCCCTGGAGGTCGGTGATGCGATGGATCGCCCCGTTGAGGGGAGCCAGGGGAGCGTTGTTGCAATCAGCCGCGAAGGGCATCGAGGTAGTTGGCAACGCGGTTGAGGCCTTCGATGCGTGTCAGCAGCAGGCGCGGTGGTTGCTCGCCGAGGTGGTGGTTGGGATGATCCACCCAGTGGCGCATGAGGCTTTGATCCCCGCCACAGAGGGCATGAAGGCTGCGGTAGGCGCGCAGCAACAGGAGTGCCAGCTCCCCTTCCTTGCTCTGGGGGTCCAGGCCGGAACGATCGATGCTGGTGCGGTGCTTGCCCACCACGGCACTGAGCTCCTGACGGCTGAGCCCCAGAGCCTGAGCTGCACGGCTGCAGGCCTCCGCCACCAACTGGGCATCCGACTTGAGGAGTGGCTCTGGCGAGAGCGGTGTTCGGGACGAGGGCATCAGGAATCCAGGAAGGGGGCTTGTGCAGATGCGCGTATTATTGGCCCTACAGGGCATTTGCACAAGATTGGTGGGTCTGCGCGGCGACCTTTCGAATCGTCGCGCTTTGGTGGCGGGTGCTCAGCCTGCGCTAGAGCAGGGCAGCAAGGCAACTCCCCCCCCAAAAAATGGCAGCGGCATCCCTGATCTTCCGCGGAGGCACGATCCTCACCATGGTGGAAGACAGGCCAAGGGTGGAGGCTTTGGCCATTGCCGATGGGCGCATCCTGGCCGCTGGAAACGAAGCTGAGGTGATGGCTACCGCCGGGGAGGGTGCCGAGGTCATCGATCTGGCGGGCCGCACGCTGATGCCCTCGTTCATCGACGCCCACGGCCATTTCGTCAACGCGCTACAAATCGTGAGGTGGGTCAATGTGTCGTGGGTGCCGGCAGGACCGGTGACCTGCATCGCCGACATCCTGAGGGTGCTGCGGGAGCACGTGGCAGCCCATCCCGTCAAGCCAGGGGAGTGGATCATTGGCTACGGCTACGACGTGTCGAATCTCAGCGATGGCCGCCAGCTCAGCCGCGACGACCTGGATCCGGTGTTTCCTGCCAATCCGGTGCTGCTGATCCATAGCTCCAACCACGGCGCCGTGCTCAATTCAGCGGGCTTCGCCCTGGTGGGCATCGACGCCTCCACGCCCGATCCGGCAGGCGGCCTGATCCTGCGCAAGGCGGGCGGAAAGGAACCCGATGGGCTGCTCATGGAAACGGCCTTCTTATCGATCTTCGCGGCCATGCCCCAGCCCACGGAGGAGGAGCTGCTCGCCGCCTTCGACGCGGCCCAACAGATCTATGCCCGGGGCCGCCCTGCAGGGGTGCCTGGAGGCACTGGCGCCGGGGGTGCCCCGGCTGGAGATGGTTCGGGGCCAGGTCCCCCTTGCCCTGGTGCTGGGGTGCCATCACAGGGCCTCCCTACCGAGTCCACTCTCCGATGCCTGGCCCGGGAGCTCCACTGATGCCCTGCATGGGGAGCGGTTTGAAACCTGGACCCTCTCCTGCGACAGGCCCCTCAGCCGGGAGGTGCTGGAGCGGTTTGCTCGAGGCTTGCCGGAGGGGGTGGCCAGGGCCAAGGGCTTTGTCGTGTTGGCGGAAGCCCCGGGGAAACCCCTGTTATTTCAGTTGGTGGGCCAGCGCTGGTGCCTGGAGCCGCTGCAGGCCGCCAGCGCGATGCCCTGGAGCCCTGGTGGTGATCGGGCTCAGGGGGGCCGCAACCGCCGAAGGGCTCCAGGAGCTGCTGGCGGTCGCCTGAAGGGATCAGGGTTTGGCGGGCCTGTCCGGAAAGATCCGGATGCCATCGGTCACGACTGTGTTGGGGATGCTGGGCAAGGGAATGGTGTTGAGGGGATGCTTGGGCTTGACATGGGCAGGGATCTGTTTAATGAACACGCCTTCTTCGGCAGAGCAAACCTGCCATTTGCTGTAGAAATATTCCTCATTCTGTGACGTGTATTTGCCCCACACCCTGTCTGAGCCGAAGGAGGTGCTACGTGGCTGGTGGTTCTGATGGGCCATGTAGAAACAGAGCACGTTGCCGATGGGAATCCCTCCCAGACCAGCTCTGGCGGTGTAGTCCATGTCTTCGAAGCCAATGCCTTTGAAGCCAGGGTCGAAAGCCCCCAGAAGATCAATCACCTCTTTCGTGATCACAAAATGAGACCATGTGCTGTTGAGCAGGGTGAGTTGATTGGATGTCCAGTTGAAGGATTCGGCCCATCGCCGCATCCAGGGAAAGATGCGTAGGTCGTCATTGAGGATCAGGACAGGCAAAGGAAAGCTCAGATCCAACATCTCATTCCACATTGTTGTGAGGCCTGCCGCTTGATCCCGCAAGACAAATTTGTGGTGGGGTGGAGCCGTGGAGCAAAGCTCTTCTTGCAGACGAAGCAGGTAGCGCTGCTGGTCATCCGTATTGGGATGGCCGTTGACAGAAACGGTGAGCCTCACTTCAGGGAAATAGCGACTCACCGCGCGGTACAAAGGTTTGAAGTAGTTGTCGTAACGCTCGATGTAGGTTGTGATTCCAATGGCAAAGTCCTGATCAAGCTTTCTTCTGGGTTGCACCAGGTAGGCGGGAATCATGCAGCGTGATTGATGAAAAAGACCTCTTGCAAAAGTGTACAGATAAAAATTGAGATTATTTTGTGGCTTATTTTGTGGCAACTTCGGCATGAGCGTGTTATTGAGGACCAGTTAACTTGTGTTTTTTCTATTAAAGCATGATCGAGCGATCTCAGGCCCACTGCCAAACGGATGGCTCTGTCAAGGCCGGTTGAAAGGGATCTTCCCCCCTCCCCCCACAGGCCGACGGCCCATAGGTTGAACCACATTCTTGCTTGTTGTCCCATGGCCTCCGCCCCCCTTCTTCCAGCCCTCGTGCAAGAGCGCGCTGCGCTCGAGCCGATCGCCACGGTGTCTGTGCTTTTGGCCCTCCGCCCAGTGGTGAGCCAATTGCTGGAGGCGATGGAAGATCTGGCCAGCCACGAAGCCGAAGGGCTGGATTCCCTGCTCCAACGCACGGGAAGTGCCGTGGTGTTTCGCGGCCACCCCAGCGCTGCCCAGTATCTGGAGGATCGGCTGCGGAACGCTGGCCTTACCACCTCCACCAACCTGCTGGCCCAGCCTGTGAGCGTCTAGCGCCCGCCACCAAAACCACTCCAGCGGCGGAGGTCTTCAAGGGTTTGCACCCCCTCCAGCCGCTGGCTTCCCATCACCCAGGTGGGGTAGGCGGCAACCCCGGCCTTGCGACACCCTTCCCGCTGGGCCTCAGTCTTTTCACACTCCACATAAGGAAGCTGGTTGCCCGCCTCCTGGCCAAAAAGATTTTTCTGTTTGAAGCAGGCCGGGCACCACCAGGCGCCGTAAAACATCACACCGACACGGCGAAGGTGCTCCACCAGGGCCAACTGCTCGGCTGTGGAGGCCTGCATCGCGGGCCCAAGGGTGGGTGTGGTGCTGGCGCCGCCGGCTGGGGGAGCTGCCAGAGCTGGTGCCATGGCGGCACTGAAGCCCCAGACCAGGGGGCCCAGAAGCGCGCTGGCCAGAACGGAGGCACGCGCAACCGATAGGAGCACCAGCATCAGCAGTTTCAACAGTGGGGAAAACCAACGGCCACCCTAGGGGGGATGGCCGCCCCGTTCGGCCTTCCCCCCATCCACAGCCACATGAGCGCTGGGCCGGGCTGAGAGAATACCCACAAGAGGCTGAACCCATGGCTGCCAACGGCTATCGCGACTACTTCAAGGTCCTGGAGGTGGAGCGTGGGGCCGATGCGGAAACGATCAAGCGCTCGTTCCGCAAACTCGCCCGCCAATACCACCCGGATGTGAACCCCGGCGATAAGGCCGCCGAAGCCCGCTTCAAGGAGATCAGTGAGGCCTATGAGGTGCTCTCCGATCCCGAAAAGCGGCGCCGCTACGAGCAGTTCGGCCAGTATTGGAGCCAGATGGGGGGTGCCGGCGCGGGCGGGGGCGGCTTCGATGTGGATTTCGGCCGCTACGGCAACTTCGACGAATTCATCAACGACCTGCTCGGCCGTTTTGGAGGCCCCAGTGGAGGCGGCGGATTCCCGGGGGGCTTCGGCGGGGGGTTCCCCGGCGGTTTTGGCAGCGGGTTCCCGGGCGGAGGGGGGCGTTCCGCCCCGGTGAATCTCGATGCGGAAGCCACCCTCACCCTCTCCTTCGCCGATGCCTTCCGCGGCTGTGAGCGCGTGCTGGCGGTGAACGACGAGCGGGTGGAGGTGCGCATCCCGGCGGGTGTGAAATCTGGCGGGCGGCTGCGGCTCAAGGGCAAGGGCAACCTGCAGCCCGGCACGGGTCGGCGGGGCGATCTCTATTTGCAGATCGAGCTCCAACCCCATCCCATTTGGCGCCTCGATGGCGAACAGCTGCGGGCCGAGCTACCCCTCAGCCTCGATGAGCTGGCCCTAGGCGGCGATGTGGTGGTCGCCACCCCGGATGGGGAGGCCACGGTGCAGGTGCCGCCGGGCATGACCCTGGGCCGCAGCCTGCGGCTCAAGGGCAAGGGTTGGCCCCTGCGCACGGGCCGAGGCGACTTGCTGCTCACCCCCATCCTGAAACTGCCAGACACCCTCAGTGAGCGGGAGCGTCAGTTGCTCCAGGAGCTCCGCCAGGCCCGCAGCGCCGATCCCCGCCAGGGGTGGGTGGCCTCCGCCAGGCTTTGAAACCATCTCATAGGTTGCTGCAAGCCCGCGCGGGGGGGAAGCGCTCCGCGGCGAGCTTGCCTCGGCTGGAGGGGGCGCTAGCCATTGACGAGCACCAGCTCAGCAATGCCGCCTCTGCTCGACCTGGCGCTGAGGCGAGGGCCAGTCCTTAGGATCCGGCGAGCACTCCCCCCCCCATGGAGCTCACCTACCGGCCTCGGCGCCTGCGGCGCACCCCGGCCCTGCGGGCCCTGGTGCGCGAGCACCACCTCGCCCCGACCGATTTCATCTATCCCCTGTTTGTGCACGAAGGGGCTGGCAATGAGCCCATCGGCGCCATGCCCGGGGCCAACCGCTGGAGCCTCGATGGCCTGGTGGAGGAGGTGGGTCGGGCTTGGGATCTGGGCATCCGTTGCGTGGTGCTCTTCCCGAAGGTGGCCGATGGCCTCAAAACCGAAGACGGTGCGGAATGCTTCAACGAGCACGGTTTGATCCCCCGGGCCATCCGCCGCCTCAAGCAGGTGCATCCCGGCATGGCGATCATGACCGATGTGGCCCTCGATCCCTACTCCTGCGACGGCCACGACGGGATCGTCTCGAGCGAGGGGGTGGTGCTCAACGACGACACCGTGGAGGTCCTCTGCCGCCAAGCGGTGGCCCAGGCCCGGGCCGGCGCCGATCTGATCGGCCCGAGCGACATGATGGATGGGCGGGTGGGCGCCATCCGCGAAGCGCTGGATGGGGAGGGCTTCAGCGATGTGGCCATCATTAGCTATACGGCGAAATACGCCTCCGCCTACTACGGCCCCTTCCGCGAAGCCCTCGATTCGGCGCCCCGCCCCTCCAGCGGCAAGCCGATCCCGAAAGACAAGAGCACCTACCAGATGGATCCAGCCAACGGCCGCGAGGCCCTGGTGGAGGCGGAGCTCGATGAGGGCGAAGGTGCCGACATCCTGATGGTGAAGCCCGGTCTGGCCTACCTGGATGTGAT
>JBJTUM010000095.1:0-2957 GCA_046080725.1 Cyanobium sp.
CTCATGCCACCTCCCCCTGGCTGAACACTTGGCCGATGAGGTCTTCGATGGGAGGATCCCGCACCTCCAGATCCTCCACGGCCAGCTCAGCCAAAAGTTTGGCCACTTGGGTCGTGAGCTCCCCCCTGGGGATGAGCAGCCTCACCTGGCGCCCCTGCAGATGCTGCAGGTCGCCATAGGTGCGAAGTCGCTCCGCAGACACTGGCTCGGCCAGCTCCAGGCGCACCTCTCGGCAGGGTGCCAGCCGGTTGGTGAGCGCCTCCAGGCTGCCGTCATGGAACAGCCGCCCCTGATGAATCAGCAGCACCCTGGGGCAGAGGGCGGTGATGTCGGCCATGTAGTGGCTGGTGAGCAACAGGGTGGCGCCGTAGCGGCGGTTGTAAGCGGCCAGAAAATCGCGCACCCGAGCCTGGGCGTTGATGTCCAGCCCAAGGGTGGGCTCATCGAGAAAGAGCACCTGGGGACGATGGAGCAGGGCCGCCATCAGCTCCGCCTTCATCCGCTCTCCCAGGGAGAGCTTGCGCACGGGGCGGGTGAGCTCGGGTCCGAGCTCCAGCATCTCCGCCAGCTCCTGGATGCGCCGTTTGGCTTCCCCGTCGTCGATGCCGTAGACAGCGGCGTTGAGATAGAGGCTGTCGAGGGGGGGGAGATCCCAGAGCAGCTGTTGCTTCTGACCCATCACCAGGGTGATGGTTTCCAGGAAGCGCCGCTGGCGCCGGCGCGGCTCCAATCCCGCCACCTCGGCCACCCCGCTGCTGGGGTGGATCAAGCCGCTGAGCATCTTGAGGGTGGTGGTTTTGCCGGCCCCATTGGGCCCAAGAAAGCCCACCATCTCTCCCGGTTCAATGGTGAAGCTCACCTCCCGCACCGCATCCACCGAACGCCAGCGGCGTCGCACCAGATGGCGCAGGGTGCCGCCCAGTCCGGGTTGCTTGTCCGCCACCTGGAAGCGCTTGCTGAGTTGTTCGGCCCGCACAATCGCCATGCCTAGTTGAATCTCTCCAGCAGGGCCAACAGATCGGTGCCGTAGCGCTCCAGTTTGGCCTGGCCCACCCCGCTCACCTCAGCCAGGTCTGCTGCGCTGGCGGGCTTTCGCCTGGCGATCTCCATCAGGGTACGGTCGTGAAACACCACATAGGGGGGAACGCCCTGCTGGCGGGCCTGCTCCAGCCGCCAGCTCTTCAGCGCCTGAAACGCTTCCGCGGCCCCGCCCGAGAGGTCGTCGGGGCTGGGCCGCGGAGATCCCCCACCCCTGGAAGAGGGCGCCCGCTGCTCCCGGCTTGGGGCGGGCAGGGGCATCGCCAGGGTGATCTCCCCTCGCAGCAGGGGCCGCACCTGCTCCTGGGGGCCGAAGCGAAGGCCACCATGGGCTTCCGGGTCGGCCTCTAGATAGCCGAGGTTCACCAGCTGGCGAAAGAGGCTGCGCCATTGCCCCCGATCCAGCTCTTTACCCAGCCCGTAGACGCTCAACTCCTGATGCCCCAACTGGCGGATCCGGGCAGTATCGGCCCCCAAAAGGACATCCACCAGGTGGGAGGCACCGAAGCGGTAGCCGGTGCGGTGTACGGCCGATAGGGCCTTCCGTGCCGGCTCCGTTACCTCCACGGGGGGTTGGGGATCCAGGCAGGCGTCGCAGTTGCCGCAGGGCTCCGCCAAGGTTTCCCCCAGGTGGGCCAGGAGCAGCTGGCGCCGGCAGCTGCCCGCTTGGGCGAAGCCGATCAGCGCCTCCAGCTTGGAGCGCTCGATGCGTTTCTGTTCTTCGCTGGCCGCCGAATCTTCGATCCACTGGCGCAGCTGCTGCCCATCGCCTCCCCCGTGGGCCATCCAGGCGATGGCGGGGAGGCCATCCCGTCCGGCCCGGCCCGTTTCCTGGTAGTAGGCCTCCAGGCTCTTGGGCAGATCGATGTGGGCCACAAAACGCACATCGGGCCTGTTGATGCCCATGCCGAAGGCGATCGTGGCCACCACCACCACGGGCCCTCCTCCGCGGAACCGCTGCAACACGGCCGAGCGGCGCTCCGCCTCCAGGCCGGCGTGATAGGCCAGGGCCTCGATGCCGGCCCCCTGGAGCAGGCTGGCCACCTGTTCCACCCGCTTGCGGGAGCGGGCGTAAATGATGCCCGCTTCGCCCTGATGCTCCTCAAGGAAGGCGAGAAGTTGCCGTTGCAGATTGTGCTGCTGCCGGATCCAATAACGGATGTTGGCCCGGTTGAAGCTGGCGATGAACACCGCCTCCGGGGTCAGCTGCAGGTGCTGGATGATGTCGTCACGCGTGCGCGGATCGGCGGTGGCGGTGAGCGCCAGTCGGGGCACCGCTGGCCAGCGCTCCGCAAGCTGCCCCAGTTGGCGATACTCCGGCCGAAAGTCGTGGCCCCATTGCGACAGGCAGTGGGCCTCGTCGATGGCAAACAGGGAGAGAGGGCCCAGGTGCTGGAGGCCTTCCCCGGCAAACAGGCGCTCCGGGGAGACGTAGAGAAGCTTGAGGCGGCCCTGGGCCAGCGCGTTCCAGGTGGCGGCCGATTCCTCCGGGGGCAGGGCGGAGTGCAGGGCCGCGGCGGCCACCCCCTGCTGGCGCAGGCTCTCCACCTGGTCGTCCATCAGGGCGATCAGGGGGGAGATCACCACGGTGAGGCCCGGCAGGCAGAGGGCTGGCACCTGATAGCATAGCGACTTGCCACCCCCTGTGGGCATCAGCACCAGGGCGGATTCCCCCGCCAGCACATGCTCAACCACGGCCTTCTGGGGTCCGCGGAAGGCGGGGTAGCCAAACACCTGTTGCAGAATCTGCTGGGGATCGGCGGGGCTGGTGGGGGGTGCCATGGGAGCCGATCCGTTGGTTGGGTTGTTCAGGAGGCCGATCGCTCCAAAACCCCGACGCAGCGGCCACAGAGGGTGGGGTGGGAGAGGTGGCTGCCGATGTCGCTGCTGTAGTGCCAGCAGCGCTCGCATTTGGTGCC
>JBJTUM010000096.1:0-3113 GCA_046080725.1 Cyanobium sp.
TGCCTCCACGAAAAGGTCCACCAGCCGCAGGCTGGCCGGTGGTAACAGGGAGCGCCGGGCCGGTTGTTTCGCCGCTTGGCCGTCGGTCGTGAGGCGGATCAGGTGCACCACGAACGCTTGCTGCAGTGCCGCGATCTCCTCACCCGCGGGGCGGTGCTGCCGCTCACACCCTCAGGACCCTTGGACTGGTTGGCGGCCACCATCCGCTGGAGCACCAGCGGCATCCGGCCCGTCTCCGCCACGACCCCGGCGCTGCTCACTCCCTGCTTTGGTGCCGTCTGGTTGGCCCCCTGGCTGAGCTGCTCACACCCGGGGGGCTTCCCTCCCCCAGCCGCGGGCAGCTGGCTGCCTTCTCAGTGACCGAGTTTGGCGGGCTCTACGGCGCCGGTGGCATCGGTTCGCTCACCCAGCCGCTGCTGGGCGAACGGATCCAGGCCGCGCTCAAGCCCAACCGGGTGGCGGTGGGCGATGGCGCTGTCCCATTCCTGATGCCGGGGGCTCTGGAACCCTACCCAGAGCAAGCCGGTGGCTCCCGGTCAGGCAAGGTCCCACCAGAGGCCTCAGCGATGGTTTGGATCCATGCCCTCCCGGCTGGCCATGGGCCGGAGCAGGCGGGTGCCATCAGCTTCCCATTGCTGGGTGAGCTGCTCCAGCCAACGGCGTTGCCCGTCGCCTCGATCGGGCGGGCTGTTGCCCATGGCCTTGCTGCTCGCTGGAGATGCCATTGGGGGGACCGGCGATAGCGATGGGCCGGCAAGCGTTCGCATTCAGCCTTGATCCTGTTGCGCTTCACCATCTCCCCCAGCCGGGTGGATCTGGCTGGCGACGGTAGAGCCGAGGTGGTTGCCGAGGTGGTGGGGCCGATGTTCTGCGGCACCGGCGGCTGCCCGCTGCTGTTCTTCCGCGAAGCGAGCCCCGGGCGGCTGGAGCTGGTGACCCAGATGAGCCTGTTCAAGGAGCCCCGGATCGTGGCCGAGCGGTGCCACAACGGCTGGGAGGAGCTGATCACCCGCGTGCGGGTGGATGCCGGCAACAGCTACTACGCCGAGCTGCCCTACAACGGCCGCACCTATCCCACGAACCCCAGCGCGGCGCCGGCCATCCCCCTACGCCGATCAGAACCCGGCACTGCCTACCTGGAGTGGAACCAGAAGGATCCCGGCGAGCACCGGCTGCCCTGCGAGGGCACCATTAATGCGTCCCGATGGCATGCCTCCACCTGAGGCTGGGCGCAGGCGGGTGCAACTACCCCTGCTGCCGTCAGAAGGCTGCTGAGGAGCAGCAACCAACAGACCCACCGATTACATCCACAAGCCCCCTTACCCTCACAGTAGATCCGCTTTCCTGGACCCTTTGCGGAGACAGAGCTTGTCCGACAGCCAACCCAAATTGGACGCTGAGGCCCTCGCCATCTGCCGACAGTTGGCGGGGCTCACCTTTCCATGGGACATCACTCGCTCGTTGGAGCTCGCGCTTCTCAAAACGTTTTGCGTGCCCTCCATCTCCGGCCTGCTGCACCGCACCGGTGAATTTGAACAGCGCCCCCGCAAGCGCTACGACGACACAGCGCTGATGGTGGCTGAACTGCTGCGCCATGGACCCGACAGCTCAACAGGCACCGCGGTGATCCATCGCATGAACCGCATCCATGGTCACTACGCCATCAGCAATGACGACTTCATCTACGTGCTCTCCACCTTCGTCGCAGAGCCCATTCGTTGGGTGGAGCGCTACGGCTGGCGTTCTCTCACCCCAACGGAACAAGAGGCCCTGTTTCGTTTCTGGCGTCATGTGGGCACCCGGATGGAGATCCGCGACCTGCCGACCACCCTGCAGACTCTGATGGCCTGGAACCAGCGGGTGGAGGAACAGGTGTTTCTGGTGGCTCCAAGCAACCGGCTTGTGGCTGAGGCCACCCTGGCCATGCTTCTGCGGGATTGGCCTCCACCGCTTCGCGCACCCCTTGCTGTGGGGCTCCGGGGTCTGTTGGATCGCGCCACCACCAATAGCCTTGGCTGGCCCTCTGCCCCCTCCTGGTGGCGGGAGCTGTTGCGCACCTGTCTTCGCCTTCGCAGTCGCCTGAATCTCTACTGGCAGGAGTTGCGCCCCGATCGCCCCAGCCACTTCTACTCCCAACATCCCACCCCAAGTTACGGAGCCCAGTTCACCCTGGAGCAACTGGGCCCAACCCCCCTTTTGGCGCACCTGAATGCACGGCCCCCGGATGTTGAAGAGGGCTCATGATGGTCAGAGACAACTGCCCCTGAGGCAGGTTTTCGAACCCAGTCTGATCACCCTCGAACGGCCCTGTTCAGCGCCCGACGCCAGGCCTGCCGAATCCAGCCCCTGGCATCACCCCAGCCCCCGAAGCGGGGCCCCCTACCCCACCGGCTGCGGGAACCGGACCTGCGGGGTTGACCAGCCCAGGGCCTGCCTGGCCGAATCCGGCCCCCGGCATCACCCCTGCGCCGGAGGCGGGGCCACCCACCCCACCGGCTGCGGGAACCGGCCCTGCGGGGTTGACGAGCCCTGGGCCCGCCTGGCCGAATCCAGCCCCCGGCATCACCCCAGCTCCCGAAGCGGGTCCGCCAGCTCCTCCTCGAACGGGCCTGATCTGGGCCTGCTCTATCCCGTGGATGTCGAGACAGGCCAAGGCCATCGCCAGGAGCAGGGCCGGTAACACCCAGAAAGGAAATGACAGGCGCATGGTGGTGAGAAGGCAACGACTTCCATCGTGGCAGGCAATCGTGTGGCTCCGGCGGATGATTAACGAGGCTCCAGTAGGTTTTTGAGCCGTTTTTCGATATCAATTCGCACTTCCGGATCACCCACCAGGCGGATTTCTCCCGTTTCAGGCCACCAATTCAACTTCAGATTGCTGATGCCATCCTCGAAGACTGCAAGTTGATAGGACCCTTTGTGCTGCCAGTGGCAGGGGATCTGGAGCTCGCTCACCAAGGCCTGCAAGTCCTCAAGGGTGCCGTTGAAACGCATGGCGATGTCCCATCTACACAGAGGGTACTGGTTGCAAGTTATACCGCCATCGTGGTCTTTTCCGTGCCGCTGCGGTTCTTCTGGCCACGGGTGTCTTGCTGCCTTCCCTGGCCGCATCA
>JBJTUM010000097.1:0-2528 GCA_046080725.1 Cyanobium sp.
AGTTTTCGACTGGGGCATTGGTTTGGCGGAGTGGATCAGTTTCGAGATTCCCACGACCGCCAGTACACATCACATTGGCGATGCCGGCGCCATTGGAGAGCAGGATCAGGGGCCCAGCCACGCCGGTGTTGGCCCCCGCTGCGGGCACGAAGTTGCGGATGCCGCGGGTATCTTCTTGGCGGTTGTAGTAAAAGGTGATCGAGGCATCGGTTGTGTCCATCCAGATGCGGTTGCTGGAGACATTGCTGGCGTTGGTGGCTCGGATATCGATGCTTGGACCGAGGCAATGGAATCCCCCGGTGAAGTTGGCCGTAGTCGGTAAGCCCGAACTGTATTCACACCAATTCAGGTAGGTGGGTTGTTCCACTGCTGAGGTGGAGGTATTCCAGCTCTTGATCTGTACATTGCGCAGGTTGATTTCTTCGATGTTGGCTGCTGTGGTGGCCGGACCGAGGTTGCTGTTGGCCCGCAGCCGGAACTTCACATAGTGGCTGAAGCGGTTGGTGGCTGCCGTTGCGGCGGGCGGCAGCAGGATGCGGCAGGTGTACAAGGGATTGCTGGTGGAATAGCTACCCGTCGTGGTTGCTTCGCAGAGGCCCCCACTGCCACCACTGAGATTGACCGCGCCGTTGCTCAGGGCTGTATTGAAGCCAATGTTGGCGGTGCCAATGGTGGTGTCGACCTGGGTGCGGACGCCGCCATCGGCGGTCACCGAGGCGAGGCTGGTCCAGCCCGTGTCCGTGTTCACGGCTGCATCCGTGGTGATCGGGTTGGTGAAGGAATAGTCGAGGCGCAGGGCGGCAGTGTTGGCGGCACTGGTGCCCCTGACGCGGCTGAAGCTGAACTCCAAGACCGGCGCGCGAAGGGCATGGAGATTCACCGCCCGGGCGATGGCGGGCCAGTTGGTCAGGGTGGTGCCCTGATCGAGTCCAACGACATCGCGGAAGGTGACGACATTGCCGACGCCGGAAATGGGGCGCACGTACAGATCCCCGTTCGCCAGGTTAATGCCGATGCCGCCGCTTTCCTGGTCGGCTTCCTGCCATAGGGAGGGCCAGCGGGGTGTGGAGCCAGTGGCATAGCCGCTGAAGCCAGCGGCAGTGGCTACGGCGTTGCCAAAATCATCGCCGATCCGGATGCCGCCGGGGTTGCTGGTTGCAACCAGGGCTTCGTTGACGCCGAGGGTGTTGGGATCATCTCCTCGAGAGATCACTGCCCAGGTGTGGATGTTGCTCCCCTGAAAGACGCTCGCACAATTGTTGCTTGGCAGATATTTTGTGTTGCAGTACTCGAGGTATGGCGTGAGGCCTGATGGGTTGCCAGTGGCGTTGGCCAATTGATTGGATCTGTTGGCCCGGATCCAGATACGCACCTGATCATCGGCGGTGGCAGAGGTTCCGTTGATGATGAAGGAGGGATAGCGGATATCCGGATTCGTGGCGGATCCGTAGCTGGCCGGCCAGTTGTTACTATTGACAGCCAATTGGCTGACGGCCATGGTGTTGGCGGTTGTCCATGGATACGTATAACGACTGGCAATGCTCGGCAGGCCGGTGCTGAAGAAGATCGGGGCGAAGGGCACACAGGATGCTGCCCTGCCCTCAATGCTCCTGAGATCTCCATAGTTGGCGGTGACGGTTCCAGGCCAGCAGGCGCTGGCGGCTGGGTTGGCTCCCGCCACCGGGGGGAACGGCCAGGCATAGGCCGACACTGTGGTGGTATCCCCCGGAACCCGGTCTTCGGTGATGGACGCGTTGTTGCACCCGCCCGGCACCGTGCGGCAACCCACCTTGGGGTACGTGGTACTGGAGCCCACCATGCCGCGCTGCCAGGTGTGGGTGGGGTCGGCCACGACCCCCACAATCGACGCCAGGTTCACCACCTGGTTGGCCGTGTTGCGCATCGTGTAGCGGTCGTTGGAGGCCTGGGAGAAGAAACGGCCGCCGTTGATCCCCACCACCATGCCGAATTCCACGCCGCAGAAGCGGCGGTCAGCGCCCAGGCTGGTGGTGTTGTTGCCGCCGAAGGCACCGCCGCAGCACTTGGCATACACCTCGAATTCGCGGGTGGTGGTGAAGCTGCTGAAGGTGCCATCCGGCCGGTAGACCCGCCCCTCGACGGTGAGGGCGATGAAGCCGCCGTTGTTGCCCGCTGGCAGGCTGCCGCTGCCATCGGGGTCATCCAGGTTGAGCATGTCCTGGAAGTTGGCGCCGCTCGGCAGGGTGCCGACCTGGCTGGTGAGGTTCCAGCTGGAGCTGTCGCTGAAGGTGCGGGAGATCGAGCGGCGATCCTGCACCTGGGCGGCGGTGCCCTGGAGCGGGCCCGTCGTGTAGCGCACGGCCCGCAACCGGAAGCGCTGGGTGCCGGTGTTCACCTGGTTGTTCACCAGGTTGCGGAAATTGCCGTCCCTGAGGCCGACGGCCAGGGCCGTGGGAACGCCGTCGTTGCTGCCGGGCCTGGTGCTCTGGCTGGAGACGCAGGGGCTCTGCAGGGGATTGGGGTTGGCGGTGCTGTGGGTGGTGGTCCAG
>JBJTUM010000098.1:0-6602 GCA_046080725.1 Cyanobium sp.
CCCAATGGGGAAGATGGCACCATCCAGGGGTTGTTCACGCTGATGCAGGTCCCCTTCGTGGGATCGGGGGTACTGGGTTCGGCCATGGGGATGGACAAACAGGCCATGAAGGCCGCCTTTGCGGCCGCTGGCCTCCCCCAGGTGCCCTACCTGTGCCTGTCGCGCAGCGATCTGCGCCCCCCCGCCGGCGCTGATTTCCCCGTGGCCCTGCTGGAGCGCATCGAAGCCAGCCTGGGCTATCCCTGCTTCGTCAAGCCTGCCAATCTGGGCTCCTCCGTGGGGATCAGCAAGGCCACCGACCGCTCCTCGCTCTGGGAGGGACTCCAAAGCGCCGCGGCCCTGGATCCCCGGCTGGTGGTGGAGAAGGGCGTGGTGGCCAGAGAGCTCGAATGCGCCGTGCTTGGTCCCCCGGATCAGTTGGAGGCTTCCGTGCTTGGGGAGATCCGCTTTGATGCGGATTGGTATAACTATGAGGCCAAATACAGCCAAGGGCGCAGTCACACCCTGATCCCTGCTCCTGTGGCGGACGAGGTGCAGGGGAGGGCCCGCGCCATGGCCGTACAGGCCTGCCAGGCGGTGGGGGCCTCCGGCCTTTCGCGGGTGGATTTTTTCTATAGCGACTCAGAAAACGCCCTCTATCTCAACGAGATCAATACCTTGCCCGGTTTCACCAGCCAAAGCATGTATCCCATGCTCTGGGCCGCCACTGGCCGCCCCTTGAACGACCTGCTCCACCGATTGCTGCAGGACGCGAGAGAATCCGCGGTGTTTCCGCTGATGAGCCGATAATCCCATGGGTCAAGGACTTCTTTGGTTACCCCTGTTGCTGGTGTTCGTGCTGCTCACGGGCCTGGGTTGGCTGGAGCGCAGACGGCAGCGCCTGTTTCGCGAGTGGGCCGCCGGGGCCGAGCTGGCCAAGCTGGATGCCGCTGGTGCGGCCCGGCTGGTCAATGGGGTTCTGAGCTGGGCCACCTTTGAGGCCGGAACGTTCCGTGAATTGGATTCCTTTGAAATCAAACAGTTGGAACTCACCGAGCTGATGTCACTCCGCTCGGGTGACGCTCCCCTCACCGATGAGAGCCAGGGGGCCTGCAGGCTGCGCTTGGTGGGCGGTGGCCAACAGAAGGATCTGCCCTTCAGCGAAGCCGAGCGCGCCCGACGCTGGATGGATGAACTGATGGCCCGCTCCCGTTGTGAACTGTGAAGCGACGGTCTTCCTCTTCGGCCAGGGCCTCTCTCCCCGGGGTAGAGCGTCGTCGTGAATTGCGCCGGCAAAGGCAAAGGGAGAGGCTGCGGGATGGTTGGCGCGTTCTGGTTTATGCAGGCCTGGCGGCTGGTCTTGGATTGGTCCTTTTGCGCGAGGGGTGGACCCTCCAGGGCCCCAACCAGGTGGAAGTCAGTGGCAGCCGCGTTGTAAGCCGGCAGCAAGTCATTGAAGCCGCGAAATTGAAATTTCCCCAGCCCCTGCTCACCCTGCAGCCCCGTCTGCTGAGAAACAACTTGGCCGATACCCTTCCCGTGGAACAGGTGCGGGTGACCCGCCTGATGCTCCCCCCCCGGCTGCGGGTGGAGCTGGTGGATCGGCAGGCGGTCGCCCGGGCCCAGCGCCGCACACCGAAGGGGCTAGAGACCGGCTTTGTGGATCGCACGGGTCGCTGGATCCATGCTGATCCCCGCACCCGCATGCGTCTGGGGGGGGAGGCGTCGATTCGCGTGGTGGGTTGGAACGAGCGCCACCTCCCCGTGCTGGCGAAGGTGCTCGAAGCCCGGGAGCAGATCGGTCCAGGATTGAAAGAAATCCGGTTCGAACCGGATGGCTCCCTTTGGATCACCACCAGCGACCTGGGCCCCCTGCGCCTGGGACCCGCGGATTCCAAGCTGGGACGACGCCTTCAGGTGTTGACTCACCTCAACCGCACCCTTCCAGCGCGCCTGGCCGGAAAACGGCCGACGAGCATTGATCTCACCGATCCTGAGCAGCCGGAACTCAACCTTCCATCACCGGCCTCGACCACGGCCAAAGACCCCGCTAGCCGTCGTCTGAAACCCCCTCGCAGGCCCTACCCCTAGTGCTCTGCCAGCCAATCCACACAAGGAATTGCCTCCCAACCCATTTCGGGAGAGGGTACTGACCCCCCGCAACAGACGGGCTACCTCTCCTAAAGACATAATGCAACCATCCGGCAATGGCGCCCCTCCTTCGGAGGTTTCGGCTCCCCCATCGCCGCCAGCGATGATGGCCTCCACAGGTAGGTCCTTGCTACGCGAGCTCCGTCCACCGTCCCCGCAATCGCCCTCCCAGATGAGCCAGAGCACCCCTTCCCCTAACGGAATTATTCCAAGCCAAACGGCTCGTATTGAGGTGATCGGCGTCGGGGGGGGAGGCAGCAACGCAGTGAATCGCATGATTGCGGCGGAGATGCAGGGCATTGGCTTCTGGGTTCTCAATACTGATGCCCAGGCCCTTCTTCAATCGGCAGCCCCCCAACGGATCCAGCTGGGCCAGGCCCTCACCAGTGGCCTGGGGGCTGGAGGCAACCCCCTGATCGGCCAGAAAGCAGCAGAGGAATCCCGCGCCGAACTCCAACGGTCGGTCGAAGGGGCCGACATGGTGTTTATCGCTGCGGGGATGGGCGGCGGCACCGGCACCGGTGCGGCGCCGATCTTGGCGGAAGTGGCCAAGGATTGCGGCGCGCTCACCGTAGGCATCGTGACCAAACCCTTTGGATTTGAGGGCCGGAAGCGCCAGCGTCAGGCTGAGGAGGGCATCGCCCAGCTGGCGGAGCACGTGGATACCTTGATCGTGATTCCGAACGACCGACTTCGCGATGCCATCGCCGGAGCACCTCTGCAGGAAGCCTTCCGAGCCGCGGACGACGTGCTCCGCATGGCGGTGAAGGGCATCACGGAAATCATCACCCGGGCTGGCCTGGTGAATGTGGACTTCGCCGATGTGCGATCGGTCATGGCGGATGCGGGCACGGCTCTGCTGGGCATCGGCGTGGGTTCGGGCCGCTCCCGCGCTAGCGAAGCGGCCCAAGCCGCCATGAGCAGCCCCCTGCTCGAATCGGCCCGCATCGACGGTGCCAAGGGTTGCATCATCAACATCTCGGGCGGCAGGGACATGACCCTGGAAGACATGACCACCGCTTCAGAGGTGATCTACGACGTGGTGGATCCGGACGCCAACATCATTGTGGGGGCCGTCGTGGATGACCAGCTGGAAGGCGAAATCCACGTGACCGTGATTGCCACGGGTTTTGAAAGCGGAGGCGCCTACCGTGCGGAGCGGGTGTCCTCAACCTTCTCCTCTTCCCTCGACGAAGCAACCACCCCGGGGAGAGGAGCGAAGATCCCTCCATTCCTCGTCAGCAGGCAGGGTCGCCTCGACGGAGAGGGGTGACCCGGAGACCACGCCTGCCAAGAGCATCCCGTATGGCTGCTACCTTCCGGTCCTGACCAGGTTTGGGCGTCTTGGCCGCGTGGATCCGAGCCAATTTCATCTTACCCCGCGCCCCCATAGGCTTGGGATTCCTCTCCCGGTTCCCCTTGCCCCAACGCCCCGGCGATCTTCTCCTCCGTAAACAGGCTCGGTTGCCCATCACGATCCTCACGGCCTGGGATGCCCTATCGGCGGCCATCGTGAGCGAAGCGGGGGCTGATGCCGTGCTGGTGGGCGATTCCCTCGCCATGACGGCCCTGGGCCATCCCACGACCTTGCCGGTGACCCTGGACGAAATGCTCCATCACTGCCGGGCGGTGGGCCGGGGGTTACGCCGAGTGGGTGGGGAAGCCCCCCTCATGATCTGTGATCTTCCCTTCCTCAGCTATCAATGCGGCTTCGATGAGGCCGTGGCTGCTGCAGGACGGGTGTTGAAGGAAAGCCCGGCGGCCGCCGTGAAGATGGAAGGTGCGGAGCCAGAAACCCTCCAGGCCGCGGATCGAATGGTGCGGATGGGGATTCCGGTCATGGGCCATCTGGGCCTCACGCCCCAATCGGTCCACCGCCTGGGCCTGCGGCGGCAGGCCACCGATCCCCGCTCCCAGGAGCGTCTGCAGCAGCAGGCCCTGGCCCTGGAGGCCCGCGGGTGTTTCGCCCTCGTGGTGGAGCACATCCCCGATCGCTTGGCTACAGAGCTCTGCGGACGGCTCACCATTCCCGTGATCGGCATTGGAGCTGGCGAGCGCTGTGATGGACAGGTGCGGGTGACCGCCGATCTGCTGGGATTCACGGATCGCCAACCGCCGTTTTCTCCCCCCCTGCTCGATGGTCGGGGAGTGGCGGTGGAGGCACTGCGGGGATGGATCCGTCAGCAGGGCACCCCTTCCCGGCCCGTTGCTCCATCCACCACCCTAGAAAGTCCCGCAACACCGAATTGCTGACGGCCAAGCCTTCCGGATCGGAGAGACGCCAACGGGGCCCTTCGATGCACAGCCGGCCGCTTTCCAGCCAGGGGCTCAGGTGGACCTGAAGAGCTCTCAGGGGGGCGGCCCCCAAGCCCTCCTCCCCCAGCAGCTCCGCCATGTTCACCCCCTCCCTCAGCCGGAGCCCCACGATCACCCGTTCATCGAAGGGAAAGGGGGTGGGGGGCTCGCTGGCGAAGGGGATCCTTTCCTCCAGCCACCGCCCATAGCCCTCCCGGGTTCGCGGCTTGGCCACCCGCCGGCCGAAGGGGGCTTCCGTCGCCCCCATGCAGAAGCCCCACCAGGGGGTCCCACTCCAATACACCCGGTTGTGACGACTCGTGTGGCCTGGCAACGCGAAGCTGGAAATCTCGTAGCGGCCATAGCCGGCTCGGCGCAAACGTTCGGCGGTGAGCTCCATCAGATCAGCAGCCAGGTCGTCTTCCGGCAGCTCAAGCTGTCCCTGCTGCAGCCGCCTGGCAAAGACAGTGCCCGGTTCAATGCTCAGGTCGTAGATCGATAGATGGGGGGGGGCCAAGGCCAGGGCTTGGTCGAGTTGGTGCTCCCAGTGGGCGAGGGCCTCCTGGGGGGAACACACCTTTGGTCCGCCAGTCAAAGAGGGCAGCCCCTGGATCAGATCCAGGCTCCAGCTGGGCAGGAGCCCCTGCCGGCGGGCCTGCTGCAGCCAGGCCGCGGCCTCCAGCAGGTGGGCCCGGCGATGGTGGCGCCCTATTCCCTCCAGCACAGCATCATCAAAGCTCTGTCCCCCCAGGCTCACCCGGTTGATGCCCGCGGCCAGAACCGCCTGCAGACGGGCCTGATCGAAGGTGGCCGGATCCATCTCCAGGGTGATCTCCGCGCCGGGGGCTAGCCCAAAGCGACGCCGCAGAGCCTCCAGAAGCTCCGCCACCTGAAGCGGAGTGAGCAGGGAGGGCGTGCCGCCTCCGAAATACACCGTCGAGAGGGGCGGTCCATCGGCGCTGGCGGCGATCTCACGGCACAGCATCTCCAAATAGCTGGCAATGGCTGGATTGCGGCTGCCATCGGCCCGATCGCCCAGGGGAACCACGGGAAAATCGCAGTAGAAACAGCGCCGCAAACAGAAGGGGATGTGCACATAGGCGGCCCGGGGTGGGGGAAGCGTCACGAGCGGTTACCCCTTCCTGGAAAATCGACGAGGATCATGCATGCTTCGGGGCTGATGCAATGGGCGGCCGCGCACAGTCGCCATGGTGAACGTCCTCATCCTGCTGCTGTTCCTCCTCTCTGGAGCCGCCACCGGTTGGCTCGGCGTGGATTTGCTGCCGGAGCGCCTGCTGATGCAGGTCTCCAATCTGGACGGTCTGCGCTCGGTGCTGGGGGGATTTGGCGCCTTCTTCGGCCTGCTGGCGGGATTTTTCTTCCAACAGCTCCGGCGGCGCCTCATGCAGCAGGTGCGCAGCATGCCCACGGATCTCCTGGTGAGCCGAGCGGTGGGCCTGATCCTGGGACTGCTGGTGGCCAACCTGCTCCTGGCCCCGATCCTGCTGCTGCCCCTCCCTTGGGAAGTGGTTCTGGTGAAGCCTCTGGCGGCCGTGCTGAGCAATGTGTTCTTCGGGGTGCTCGGCTACAACCTGGCCGAGGTGCACGGACGCACGCTCCTGCGCCTGTTCAACCCCTCCAGCACCGAAGCCCTGCTGGTGGCTGAGGGGGTGCTCCAGCCCGCCTCGGCAAAAATCCTCGACACCAGCGTGATCATCGACGGGCGTATCGAAGGACTCCTGGCCTCCGGGCTGCTGGAGGGGCAGGTGATCGTGGCCCAGGCCGTGATCGATGAACTGCAGGCCCTGGCGGATTCGAGCAATGCGGAGAAACGGGGCAAGGGCCGGCGGGGCTTGAAGCTGCTAGGGAGCTTGCGCGAAACCTATGGCCGGCGCCTGGTGATCAACAGCACCCGCTACGAGGGGACGGGGGTGGATGAGAAGCTCCTCCAGCTCACGGCTGATACGGGGGGCACCTTGCTCACGGCGGACTACAACCTCGCCCAGGTGGCCGGCCTGAAGGAGCTGCGGGTGCTCAATTTGAGTGAGCTGGTGATTGCCTTGCGTCCCGAAGTGCAGCCAGGAGATTCGTTGCAATTGAAGATTGTGCGGGAAGGCAAGGAAGCCGATCAGGGCGTGGGCTATCTGGAAGACGGCACCATGGTGGTGGTGGAGGAG
>JBJTUM010000099.1:0-6753 GCA_046080725.1 Cyanobium sp.
TCGGTTTTACCCACGCCGGTGGGGCCCAGGAAGAGAAACGAGCCCACGGGCCGGCTCGGGGCCTTCATTCCCGCCTGGGCGCGGCGGATGGCGGCCGCCACCGCCGCCACCGCCTCCGGCTGGCCGATCACCCGCTCCCCCAGTCGCCCTTCCAGTTCCAGCAGCTTCTGCCGCTCCCCCGCCAGCAGCTGCTGCACCGGAATGCCCGTGGAGCGGGCCACCACATCGGCGATGTCGCCCTCCTCCACCTGCTCCCGCAGCAGGGGATCGCGCCGCAATTCCGCCTCCAGGGCCGCGCGCTGCTGCTGCAGCCGCTGCAGCTGGTCGTATTGCAATCGGGCGGCCGTTTCCAGATCCCCCTCCCGCTCAGCCTCGGCGATGGCCTGCCGCAGCCGCTCGTCTTCCTCCAGCAGCTCCCGCAGCTCGGCCAACCGCTCCCGCTCCAGATCCCACCGCTGCTGCAACACCTCCAGGGCGGCGGTAGTGCGCTGGCGGTGCTCCTGCAGCTGCACCCGCTCCTCCCGTGGCGCGGCTTCCGCCGCCAGCAAAGCCAGCTCCACCCGCCGCAAATCCGCCTCCGCCTCCTCCACCACCCTGGGCTTGGAGGTCACCTCCATGCGCAGCTGGGCGGCGGCCTCATCCACCAGATCGATGGCGGAATCCGGCAGGCAGCGGTCGCTGATGTAGCGATCCGCCAAGCGGCAAGCCGCCACCAGGGCCTGGTCGGTGATGGTGACGCCGTGGTGCAGCTCGTAGCGCTCCTTCAGCCCCCGCAGGATCTCCAGGCAGGTGTCCCGGTCGGGCTCCCGAATCACCACCTGTTGGAAGCGCCGCTCCAGGGCTTGATCCTTGCCGATCGTGCGGCGATAGTCCTCCGGGGTGGTGGCGCCGATGCAGCGCAGATCGCCCCGGGCCAGGGCGGGCTTGAGCAGGCTGCCCGCATCCGCGGTGCTTCGCTCGCCTCCCACCACGGTGTGCAGCTCATCGATGAAGAGCACCACGCCGCCGTTGTTGCCCTCCGCCTCCCGCACCTCCTCCAACACCCCCCGCAGCCGTTCCTCGAACTGCCCGCGAAACTTCGCCCCCGCGATCAGGGCGCCCAAATCCAGGGCCACCAGCCGCACCCCCCGCAGGGCCTCTGGCACCTCCCCGGCCACGATCCGCTGGGCCAGCAGTTCGGCCACGGCCGTCTTGCCCACGCCCGGCTCGCCGATCAACACGGGGTTGTTCTTTCCCCGGCGGGAGAGCACCTGGATCAGGCGACGCATTTCCGTGTCGCGGCCGATCACTGGATCCAACTCCCCCTGGCGGGCCGCCGCTGTCAGGTCGCGGCCATAGAGGGTTAGGGCCTCGCTGACGCCCTCCTCCCCCTCGCCCACCCGCTCCAGCCGCAGCTCGGCGCCGGCCCGCCCCCCCTGGGGCTGGCTGGTGGGGGCCGGTGCCGCCGGGGGTGGGGGTGTGCGGGGGCCGGTGGGGCGAGGGCTGGGTGCAGCGGAAGGGCTGGGCGCGGAAGGAGGCGCTGGGGGCGGGGGCACGGAGGCGGCGCCATCAGGACGCCACTGGCGGGTGAGCAGGTCTTCGCTGAGGCCCTCCTCCGTGAGCAGCTTGCCCCCCACCCGGGGCTCCTCCAGCAGGGCCATCAGCAGGTGGGGAATCTCGATCAGGGCATCGCCCCAGCCCTCCCGTTTGCGGTCGGCGCCCTCCAGCAGATCCTCCAGGGCATCGCCGATGTAAAGCGTGCTGCCCGTGCTGGAGGGCTGGTCGGCGCAGAGAGCCTCCAGCCGGTCGAGCAGCCGGTCTTCATCCACCGGCAGCCGCTCCACCCAGGGGGCGAACCGCTCCTCCAGCAGCAGGGCCAGCAGCAGGTGCTCCACATCCATCGTCCCGTGCCGCCAGCGGCGGGCCTGCTCCTGGCTGGCGAGCAGAAGATCCCAGCCGCTCTCGCTGAAGCGCTCCGGGGTGCCCGTGAGGCTGGTGGTGGGGTTCGACAGGCTGTCGGCTGGCATGGGGGGGATCAGGCCGCGGCGGCGGGGGGGGCGGCGAGCTGGATCAACTCCACCTTGTAGCCATCCGGATCCTCCACGAAGGCGATCACGGTGCTGCCGTGCTTCATCGGGCCGGGGGGCCGCACCACCCGGCCGCCCTTGCCGGCGATGGCCTCGCAGGTGCCCACGATGTCGCTCACACCGATGGCGATGTGGCCATAGCCCGTGCCGATCTCGTAGGCCTCCGTGTCCCAGTTGTGGGTGAGCTCCAGCACGGTGTGGTCGGTTTCCTCCCCGTAGCCCACGAAGGCCAAGGTGAAGCGACCCCCTGGATAGTCCTTGCGGCGCAGCAGGCGCATGCCCAGCACCTCGGTGTAGAAGGCCAGAGAGCGCTCCAGATCGCCCACCCGGAGCATGGTGTGCAGCAGTCGCATGGGGAAGAAGGGGCTCCCGATGGAAAAACAGTGCCGCCATTGTGGCCTCCGGAACCAGCGGCAGGGAGGCGGCCCGGCCATTCTTAGGGAGCCGTCCGCCTCCCCCATGGTCTTTGCCTCCGCCAGGCCCTACACCCTGCTGTCCGTGGCGGCGGCCCTCGCCACCATCGGCTTGAAAACCCTGGCCTACAAGCTCACGGGCTCGGTGGGCCTGCTCTCCGATGCCTTGGAATCGGGGGTGAATCTGGTGGCGGCCCTGGTGGCCTTCTGGGCCCTCTCCCTGGCCGCCCGCCCCGCCGATGCGGATCACCATTACGGCTATTCCAAGGCGGAATACTTCTCCAGCGGCCTAGAGAGCGCCCTGATCGTGGTGGCGGCCAAGGCGATCTTCGCCACGGCCG
The DNA here is from genome assembly GCA_046080725.1 of Cyanobium sp. Lineage (GTDB taxonomy): Bacteria > Cyanobacteriota > Cyanobacteriia > PCC-6307 > Cyanobiaceae > Cyanobium. The sequence continues at coordinate 2,821 of JBJTUM010000099.1, forward strand.
GTGAGCGCCTGCTTCACCCCGAACCCCTGGGCCGGGTGGATCTGGGCCTGGCCCTCTCCCTGCTGGCCACGGCGATCAACGGCGGTGTGGCCTGGGTGCTGCTGAAGGCGGGCAAACGGCTTGATTCCATCACCCTGCGGGCCTATGCCCACCATCTCCTTTCCGATGTATGGACCTCCATCGGCGTGGTGGTGGGGGTGGCCCTGGCCAAGGCCAGCGGCTGGCCCCTGCTCGATCCCCTTATCGCCATGGCGGTGGCCTTTCAGATCATCTACACCGGCTGGCGGCTGCTGCGGGAAACGGCCGCGGGCCTGCTGGATCGGGCCCTCCCCTCCGATGAGCTGGCCCGGGTGAAGGCCGTGCTCGACACCCACACCCGGGAGGGGGTGGCCTTCCACGCCCTGCGCACCCGCCAGGCGGGCTCCCGTCGCTTTGTGTCCTGCCATGTGCTGGTGCCGGGGGGCTGGAGCGTGCAGCAGGGCCATGATTTCTGCGAGGAGGTGGAGGCCCGCATCACGGCCGAGCTGCCCCGCTGCCATTGCTTCACCCACCTCGAGCCGATCGAAGACCCCCGGGCCTGGGACGACGAGCACTTTTCATGGGACGGTTCCCCAAGGGGGTAGGCATGGTGACATCCGAGCTGGTGGGGGTGGCCCATAGGATCGCCCCACCCGCTCCGTGTTTGTGTTCGATTCCCTCGACCTGGTGATCGATTCGATCGTGGCCCGTGAGGTGCTGGATTCCAGGGGCACCCCCACGGTGGAGGCGGAGGTGTATTTGGAGGGGGGCGCCATGGGGCGGGCCATCGTGCCCAGCGGCGCCAGCACCGGCGCCCATGAGGCTCATGAACTGCGGGATGGGGATGGGAGCCGCTATTTCGGCAAGGGGGTGAGCCAGGCCGTGGAAAACGTGGAGGAGCGCATTGCGCCGGCCCTCTGCGGCCTCAGCGCCCTGGATCAGGCGGCCGTGGATGCGGCCATGCTCGAACTCGATGGCAGCGACAACAAAAGCGCCCTCGGCGCCAATGCGGTGCTGGCGGTGAGCATGGCCACAGCCCATGCGGCCTCCCGGGCCTTGGGCCTGCCCCTCTACCGGTATCTGGGCGGTCCGATGGCCAACCTGCTGCCCGTGCCGCTGATGAACGTGATCAACGGCAGCGCCCACGCCTCCAACAGCCTGGATTTCCAGGAGTCTATGATCGTGCCTCACGGCGCCGGCAGTTTCCGCGAGGCGCTGCGCATGGGCGCCGAGGTGTTCCACACCCTCAAGGGGCTGCTGAAAGACCGGGGCATGAGCACGGCCGTGGGCGATGAGGGCGGCTTCGCCCCCGATCTGGGCAACGATGAGGCGGGCGACATCCTGGTGCAGGCGATCCAGAAGGCCGGCTACCGCCCCGGCGACCAGATCTCCCTGGCCCTGGATGTGGCCAGCACGGAGTTTTTCAAGGACGGCCGCTACGCCTTCGGCGGGGGCAGCTACAGCAGCGCCGAGATGGTGGATCAACTCGCCGCTTTGGTGAGCCGCTATCCGATCGTGTCGATCGAGGATGGGGTGGCGGAAGACGACTGGGACGGCTGGAGCCTGCTCACCCAGAAGCTGGGTGCCACCGTGCAGCTGGTGGGCGACGACTTGTTCGTTACCAACACCACCCGCCTCCAGCAGGGCATTGAGCGGGGCGTGGCCAACTCGATCCTGATCAAGGTGAATCAGATCGGCTCCCTCACCGAAACCCTGCAAGCCATCGATCTGGCGGGCCGGGCGGGCTACACCAGCGTGATCAGCCACCGCAGCGGCGAAACGGAGGATGTCACCATCGCCGATCTGGCGGTGGCCACCCGGGCCGGCCAGATCAAAACCGGCTCCTTGAGCCGCAGCGATCGGGTGGCCAAATACAACCAGCTCCTGCGCATCGAAGACGAGCTGGGCAGCCAGGCGGTCTATGCCGGCGCCGTCGATCGCGGCCCCCGCGGCAGGGCTTGAGGCACGGGACTCCGGAGCAAGGGCTGAGGCTGGGACTTTTGCAAGTCAATCTCTTTTCAGCGGACCAGCACTGAGGAAAAGTTTGTTCAGTTTTGTGCTCCAGATCTCTAGGGTTTTCAGGGCCCAGTAGAGGGCGAAAATATAGATTCCAGCTGCCTCTGCCCAGAACACATGCGCGTGCCAGCTGGGGATCACAATCTTGCCCAGAGCCATGACTAAACTAGGTATGGCCACCATTAGTATACTGAAGTAGTTATACCATTGTTTCCACCGTCTCACCAGTGCACTGGCGCCCTGACGTTCGATCAATTTGCTGTCTTCTACCAGCCGTAATGTTGACTTTGAGGTGAATATCACGGTGATGATGAGGAGAATGAAGAAAAGAATCGCTGCTGTAAAATGGATCTGCATTACAGGGATGCCAGGGATCGTTGTGCCATTGAAAAGATCTGGATTTGGATTGGGGCAGCCTATTGTTTCCGATGGTGGCCAGCCCATCGGGAAGAAAGCCACCAGGGCTAGAAAGATCCCACTGGCACTCAAAAGCAGATTTTCCAGAGTGCTGAAGCCTTTATAAGCAATCAAGCAGATACTGATCGCGCAAAGGATGCCCACGAACAAATCCCGGTATACACCAGCCCTTGATCTACAAGGCAGATCAGGGATGGCATGGTAGTAAGCACTGAGCGAATTCTGCTGGTGAAGCACCTTCTCCAGCCAGACCCCATTCTCTCCTCCGATCCAAAGCACCAATGGCAGGCTCAGGGCCAGGATGATCATGCAGATCCGCAGACTGAAGTAGGTACCTATGATGTGCTGATCCAACGCGACACCAAAGCCAAGAAACTTGGCAATGGCCGGTTTTAACCCGGATGTTTTTGTTGTGTTCATTTTTAGACCTCCTGAATGTACTACTCTTGCCAACGGTAGGCCATGAGCCCTACGCCTTTGCGCCGTCAACCGCGGCCCCCGCAGCAAGGTCCGAGGCTGGGGATCCTGTAAAACGATTTCTATGCCAAGGTGAACATTGAGGCCTACAGGGGTATCGCCCTAGGGCAGAACTTCTTCCTCCAGCCGTGGCTGGAGGAGCGAAAGGCTCAGGCGGGCGGGCCTGAGGGGAGGGGAGGTTCAGCCCCCTCTGCTTCTTCTTGCTCTTGGCGATCAGCTGCTGCTCGCCATCCAGGGTCAGCGTGAAGGCTCTGGAGCTCGCGCTCAGGGGGGCTTCAGTGCTGGCCTGCTGGATAGCGATGGGTGGGCGATCAAACTTAACCACATTCACACTGTAAACATATTGGTGAACCGACCGCTCCGATCGGGCTTTCAGCCACTAGCAGGGCCGCTACCAGCGCAGAGGCATCGAACCGCCTCGCGTCTTCGCTGGACACGCTGAGCCAAGCCTGCCGCAGCTGCACCTAACCTCAAGCCAGCACAGCGAGGCGAGGCGAGCCCATGGCGAGCGTGCAGGAGATCCGCCGGCGGCTGCGCGGCCAACGGATCGAAACCTTGCGCAGCCGCATCGAGCCCCTGCTTGCAGGACGGTCTGGGGCTGAAGTGTGGCTGTTCGGCTCCCTGGCCCGTGGCGACTGGGATGCCCGCTCGGATGTGGATCTTTTGGCGGTGGCGCCGGATCAAGGCGCCGCCGACCAGCTGGCCGAGGTCCTGTTGGGAGCAGGCCTGGCCGATGACGTGATCGGCCTCAGCCAGAGCCGCTGGCTGCAGTGCCAGCAGGGCAATGATCCATGGTGGCGTGGCATCTGCCGCGATGCGATCCGTCTGCAGCCCATGGAGAACCCATGACCGGCCGTCTGAGCGCCTGGCTGCGTCAGGCCCATAGCGACCTTGCCATGGCGGCCTATGCCTCCCAGGGAGGCTTTCACGCACAGGCCTGCGATCAACGCTCGCAGGCTGCAGAGAGGGCCCTCAAGGCCCTGTTGCTGGCTCTCGATCAGGAAC
>JBJTUM010000100.1:0-2973 GCA_046080725.1 Cyanobium sp.
ATCAAAACTATCCCATCCAGGCTGTTGCTGCTGATGGCGAACAAAAACGCTCGATCACCCTGGACTTTCGCCGCACCACACCCCATGCGCATGTGAATAGCCGGGAGACTGCAGTCGCTGAGTGGTTCTGACGGGATCAGGGTGAGGTTGAGATAGGGCAGACCCCCACTCAACCTCTCTCAGTGACTTGGTCGGGATTTCAGCTTTCCTTTAGAATTGATGTGCAGACCGTGATGCACTCTCCATCGTCCAGTGAGCACTGGGTGATGCATTCGAAATACGCTTCGACGGGGTCACCTCCTCCTTCTAAGGTCTGAGCAAACCCCAGTTGAGGATTGACATCAGCTCCAACTGTGTCGGAAGGACCGTGGGAGGAATTGGGGTGGCTCATGAGTGTTGACGGGTGTCGAATGCGTCCAACGTATAGGTGTTGAACTTCTGACACAAGCGAATTGAGCAGAGCTACCTAGCCTTCCATTGAGAAGTGTGAACCACGGTTCATTTTTTCGATCGCTAGTTGAAGCGAGGGAGCCAGGGGCCTGAACTCACAGATCGCTGGACTCCACACCCGTCCCGATTGCAGAGCTTGGATTTCAGCCAAAATCACATCTTGACCTTCCTGGAGTCGCAACGTGTCCAGAGGCTCTAGAAGCGATGTGAGAAAGAAATGGGCGATCCGCTTTTGATTGCGATGGGTGAACCATGGGCGTACGGCTTCCGCGCGCCAACAGATTTCCTCGAGCAATTCCCTTCGTAGGGCTTGCTCAGCCGTTTCGCCTGGCTCCAGATGTCCTCCGAACAGACCCCAGCAACCCGGCGCCACAATCCAATCGAGATCGTCACGCAGTTGGAGTAACCACTTTCCCTGCTGCTCCACCATGGCCAGGGCGACTTCAAGCATCCAAGCCGCCTGGCATGGTCACCTGAATGACCTCACTCCTCTTCGGCGGATCCAGCAGGCACCAGCCGGATTTGCTTGCGACCAAGCTTGATTTCAAACTCATCGCCAGGATTCAGGTCGAGGAGTGCTGTATAGGCCTTGCCCACGAGCAGATTGCCATTTCCTTGCACTGTGGCCACATAACTCAGTTTCCGACCGGCTTTCCCTTTGGTCGAGCCGGATTCAGCCAGGTTCACACCTTTGGCTTCCAGCAGGGCCTCATAGAACGCGGTGAAGTTCAAGCGCTCGGTTCCATCCTTCTTGGTGCTCACATAGCCACAGCTGCGAACGAGGTCGGATTTGGAGACATCGCCCAGTTCCTTTACTTTGCTGAGAAGGTCTGAACCGGTCAGCATGATTCGTTACCCAAGAACACTCACATCTTAACGAGTGGAGGGGGTGTTGGTCTACAGCAAGCGCGTTTTATTTTTTCTCTTGATCGGGAGAAGCAAAACACATTGCCAATCAATGAGTCTCGCCAGGTGTCGCCTCTAAACCTCCATCAATCGTTCTCAGAATCGCGATCCGCCTGGCCCGCTCCAGGCAGCACCTGTCTGTGCCCCCCATAGGCCACAACGTGCAGCGGAGTATCGAATAGGGCACTTAGCGGTTGATCTGCCAACAAGGCATGGCAAGGCCCATCAGCGACCACCGTGCCATTTTTCAGGAACACCGCCCTATGGATCTCTGGCAAAACTTCCTCCAGGCGATGGGTCACCAGCAGCAGGGTGGTTCCCCTTTGGCAGAGCTGGCGAAGAAGATTCAGCAGTTGATACCTCGCCTGGAGATCCAGGCCGTTGGTGGGTTCATCCAGAACCAACACCTCAGGATCGTGCACCAAGGCTCGTGCCAGCAGCAGCCTTCGCCTCTGACCTTCAGAGAGGCAGCCGAATGGCTCTCCCTGCAGATCGCTCAACTCCATTTGGTCCATCAGATCCGCCACTCTCTGCCTTTGTTGGCTATCGGGTTCATGGCTTCTCCCCAACCCCACGGAACCAAAAAAGCCGGAGAGCACCACATCAAATGCCCGCACATCTCCCCTGTAGGTGGTGTGCTGATCCTGAGGCAGCACACCCATCCGTGAGCGAAGCGTCCAGAGATTGATGGTGGCGCTCCCAAACAGTCTTAGCCAGGAGCCCTCCCGCACCACTGGATACAACTCCCGAGTGAGAAGTCGGATGAGGGAACTTTTCCCTGCCCCGTTCGGTCCCAGAATCACCGTGTGTTCCCCCTTGAAGAGGTTCAGTGCGAGGTGTTGGAACACCTGGCGCGAGCCAAGCCAGGTTTCCACCCCCTGCATCTCCAGGTAGGGCGTTGTTTCGCTCAACGGTGTCGCCAAGCACGGCCAAGCTGGGCCAGTAGCGCTACACAGAAGTCATCCATCGATACAACCGGTCATGGAATCTGCCTTCAAGGGGCACCTGCTGCTCACCTTGGTGGATCATGCCAAGCCATTCAAGGGCACTTGGCAGATCTACAAGCAGGGTGAAACGATCTACTCCGCCTGCCATTCGCCCGCGCCCTCAGGAGCAGGGGAGGCTTCCCCTGAGTCCTGTCAGGCCTTTAGCAGCAACAGGCAGGTGTGCCAATTCACCGAGATGCTTCAGTTCTATGGCTGGTCCGTGGAGGAGCAAACCCCAGACAGTTTGCATTTCCGCCAGAGCTGCGCCCTCTGACCTTTTCCTCTCCATCGGTCTGGTTCACGGCTGAATCGTTGCCAGGGCCTTTCGCCCCTTCTCCATGACGGCAGGCGGCAGGCTGCTAAAACCGAGGCCTTCTGCAAGGCCCTGGGCCGGTTGGCTCAGGGTGTAGTCGAAAACTTTTTGAAGAGCGGCATGGTTGGACCCGTTCCCCGTCTTGTAGAGCAGGATCCAGCGGAAGGTGACGATGGGATATCCCTTGGAAGGGTTGGGATTGCTGCCGATCAGGTCGTCACCCAGTTCAATGGAGGCCAGCGCTTGTTGTGCCCCTTCAGCAGTGGGCTTCACCGCATCTCCGGACCCATTGGTGAGGGCCGCCGCCTGGAGCGGTGC
>JBJTUM010000101.1:0-3863 GCA_046080725.1 Cyanobium sp.
CAGTGATGGGCCTGTGGACCAGCAGCATCGGCATCATCGGTCTGGCCCTCAACCTGCGGGCCTACGACTTCGTGTCGCAGGAAATCCGCGCCGCTGAGGATCCGGAGTTCGAAACCTTCTACACCAAAAACATCCTGCTCAACGAGGGGCTGCGCGCCTGGATGGCTCCCGCAGACCAACCCCACGAAAAATTCGTCTTCCCTGAAGAGGTCCTACCACGTGGAAACGCTCTTTAAGGGTCAATTTCCAAGCTCCTTCCCAAAGCGCCGCAAGGCGCTTTTTTTATGCTGCTGATTCGTTTCTTTTGAATCAAGTGCCCTTCACTGATGAAGAGCCGTTAAGATGGAAGAGTTCCGGCAGCAGTGACGTGGCACCAAGCTCTTTGCAGTTTGAGCCGAAAGCGGCACCGGCTGTCATTTTCCCAACGGAGGAGGTGTCCATGGCCGAATGTTCTTACCAATCGGGTCTGCAGTTCGCGGAGAATGCCGCCTGATCTGGCTTCGATCGCCTGATCACTTCTCCTAGATCTTTCGGTTCCGCACCGTGCGGACCCAAGCCATTTCCTCAGGGAGTTTCCTCACCCTGGGGTTTTTTGTTTGTCCCTCTTCTTTTCGCTCTCCAGCTGTTGCTTGATCTCCGCGATGGCCCTGGGAAGGGTGCTCTGAAGGGTGCCAAGCCGAAGAAGCCGGCCGGACAACACCCCCGTAAGATCTTCCAGAGCCTGGATGACGGGTTCTCGGCGCAGATCTGCAGGAGCGGTGGCGAGCAGGCCATGGGCCCTGGCCGGTTGCCAGTTGGCCAGCAGCACCACGGCGCGGTAAGCCACCGGCCAGGCATTGGAGGGGTTCTGCTTCTGGAGGAGGCCATACCACTGGGCCGCCTCCGTGGGCCGATTGCGCAGGGTGGCGATCAGGGCCAGGCTCCAGAGCGCATTGGGGTCCTGCGGCTGGTGCTGCAGGCGTTGCTCGGCCCATTGGCGCACCCGGTCCTGATAGAGGAACTGGGCGTCGAGTTGGTGCTCCGGTCCAATGCGGGCAAAAACGGGCGCCAAACCTGCTGGTCCCCGTTCCATCCCTCGGGACAGTTGGATGAAGGTGGAATCAAAGCATTCGGGTGGGTTCCCTGGCTTGCGCTTCCAGAGCTCCACCTCTCGGCCCTCGCTCCAGGGCCACGCCTTCACCCGCTCGAAGCGCCCGTCAGCCCGCACCCGATGGCTAAGCTCCCGGGAGATGGGGCGATTGGTGCCCTGATCCCCTGTGGCCAAAAGGATTCAGCGGCTTCGCTCCAACACGAGTGGATGCTCATGGCGGGCCCGTCCCAGCCGTCGTCCTTCAATGCGTCCCCCCCCGAGGCGCCCGAAGGTGGTCACTGTCTGTTCGTTGATTTCTGGGTTTCCTGGCACCACCAGCAAGGTGGTGGGTGCTTCCCCAACCAGCGACCGCAGGTGGCCTGTGATCTCGGCCAGAGGTGCTGGGGTGCTGTGCTGGATCTGCCTTGCTGCCACCTGGGCCGACTGGGTGGCCGTGCCAGCCACACCCGTGAGTAGAAGAACCCAGGCCAGGGATGGCCCACCGAGGCGCCTGAGCCACCAGCCCACCTCCCACCAGGCGCGAGCCAGGAGAATCACCACCAGCGGAAGCACCGGGGTGATGTAGCGGGCGTCTTTGTTCGGACTGAGGGTGGTGAAGAGCCATCCGCCCAGAATGCAGAGCCCCAGCCAACTCCATCCCTCAAGAAGGCCTATCCAGGCTCTCCTTTGGCCGAGGTTCCCCAGCCCGCGCCATCCGAGAATCGCAGCCACGGGCAGGGCCGGTAGAAGCACCAGACCCAGCTGGGCGGGTAGACGCTTTAGGTACCAGGTGAAGGAGACCCAGCTCCACACGGGTGGATCGCCCTCTGCGGCTGCGGATTCCAGGACGGCTCGATTGGTTCCCCCCAGGGTGGTGATCCAGTTGTGGTGGAGCCAGGGCACCAGCAGGGCCAGCACCACGGCAGCTCCCACCACCATCTGCCAGCGCTGTTGGCGCCGGCCCACGTTGGTCCCCACAGCCCAGAGCACCGGTCCAACCAAGAGCAGCAGGGCGCTCTGTTTCACGAGCAAGGCCCCAGCGATGGCCAGGGCCGCCGCCAGCAGCGCCCCCCACCGTCCCCCTTGCGGACCCTTGCCTTGCCAGCGCCCCAAGAGCCAGAGCGCCAGGGTTGCTGTAGCTGTCAAGGGCAGATCCAGGGTGTAGTCCACCCGCGGATGGATCAGCCCTGGGGCGAGAAGAAGCAAGGCGGCGCAGAGCAGGCCAAAGCTCCTCCCCAGCAACCCTCGCCCCCAAAGGGCCACCACCGCCATCAGGAGGGCTTGCCAGAGGGCCAGGGCCCAGCTGGCCTGATCCGGTGAGTCGCCAGCGATGGCCATCACGGTGCCATTCACCAGGGAGGCCAAGGGCGGGATTTTGGGTGAGAGATCCAACAAAGCAGGCCAGCCGTTCCACTGGCCGGGGCTCAGCAGCCCCAGGGCCCGCCCGTGGTCAACGGCACTATTGAGGTAATCGGCCTGGTCCCAACTTGGGAGCCGCTGATCGAGGGCCAGCCAGAGGCGATCGGCTGCAGTGGCGACTGCCCAGAGGGCCGCTAGACCGATCCACCAGAGGCGGTCCAGCTGCTTCGGGCTGATCGGGCGAGGGTAAGAAATGGTCTGCAGCGCAGCTGAGAAAGCTGTCCGCAGTGTGGCCCCCAGAACCCCTTGGCAAAAGGTGCTGAAACCATTGCTGCAACACTCCAGCCAAGGGCGTTCAGTGTTCTGTCACACCCAAGGAGGTACTTCAAGGAACATCTCGCCACAATTCATGCGGCGCCTTGCGCCTGTTGTGTGAGGTTTAACCCCATGAAACTCTTCCAGCAACTGCTGGTGGCGCCTGCGGCCCTGGGCCTGATGGCACCCTTCGCGGCCAATGCCGCCGACCTGAATCTCAATGGCGTCAACCAGTACGCCAGTGAAGAGCAGGTCACCAGCATCAACCAGTTCAGCGATGTCAAGCCTACCGATTGGGCTTTTCAGGCGCTCTCCAACCTGATTGAGCGCTACGGCTGCGTCGCCGGCTACCCCGACGGCACCTACCGCGGCCAGCGGGCCATGACCCGCTACGAGGCAGCTGCTCTCCTCAACGCCTGTCTCGATCGCATCACCGAAATCACCGATGAGCTCAAAAAGCTCATGAAGGAATTCGAGAAGGAGCTGGCCGTGATCCGCGGCCGGGTGGATGGTCTTGAAGCCCGTGTGGGTGAACTGGAAGCCAATCAGTTCTCCACTACCACCAAGCTCAAGGGTGTGGCCACCTTCGTAATTGGTGCCAACAGCTTCAGCGGTGACGCTCGCCCTGGCCTTTTTGACCGAGCAATTTTAGACAGGCTGGGCACCTCCGGTTTTCCCGCCAAGTATTCCAATACGGCGAAAACTCTTGATGGCGCCACTTCTTTCGCCTACGACCTGAGCCTTTACCTCGATACCAGCTTCACGGGTAAGGACCTGCTCCGCACCCGCCTGCGGGCCGGCAACTTTGGCCAGTCTCCCTGGAGCGGCACCAACAATCCCATCGGCCTCAATGCCATGGAGATTGCCTTTGAAGAAGGTTGCGGCACCGGCACCGACTGCGGCGACGTGGTGGCCGTCAACCGCCTCTTCTACCAGTTCCCCATCGGCAGCAGCTTCACCGCCACCATCGGTGGTCGGGTCCGTCAGGACGACATGCTAGCCATGTGGCCTAGTGCCTATCCGGCTGACACCGTTCTCGACATCTTCACCTAAGCCGGTGCACCAGGCACCTACAACTTGAACCTCGGTGCAGGTGGTGGTCTGTGGTGGAAAGCCGGCG
>JBJTUM010000102.1:0-11218 GCA_046080725.1 Cyanobium sp.
GCCGTGGAGGTCAGCCGGGATGGGCGGGTGCAGGTCGACCTGATCCAGGTTCCCTGAACTGAATCAGGGCACCAGGCCCGCCCAGTGCAGAAAGGTGTCGTGGCTGAGGAGCTCGATGAGCAGTACAGCGGCAAAGCCCACCATCGCGAAGCGACCGTTCACCCGCTCCGCATAGGCGCTCCAGCCAAAGGCCGGTGGGTCGCCGGTGGTGGCGCTAGTGAGCGGAGAGAGAGGATCGGTGGCCCGTTGCGGAGAATTCACAGGGAGGGATTGCAGGTGGAAATGTAGTTAGACATCGGGAGCAGCTCCCACTGGCCACCGCCGCGAAGTCTCAGGACGTTCTCGTGGAAGGGTATCAACGAGTTGCGATGCCCCACGCTGACGACCGCCAGCTCACGGTCAAGCAGCATCTGGTAGAGGTGCTGCTCGGTGGGAACGTCCACGGCACTGGTGGCCTCATCAAGCACCACCATCTTGGGGGAATGGAGGAGGAGTCGGCCGAAGGCCAGACGCTGTTGCTCCCCGAGGGAAAGCACCCGAGTCCAGTCCTGCTTTACATCAAGATCGGGATAGCGCTGGGCCAACTTCTCGAGCCTGACCTGGCCGAGGATGTGCCGCAGCTGATCATCGCTGTATACGGCATGATCACCGGGATAACAGAGCTGCTCCCTCAACGAGCCCAGGATCATGTAGGGCTTCTGAGGAATGAACAGAAGTTCGCCCGTCTCGGGCCTCTCCACCGTGCCACTCTCAGGTGCCCAAAGGCCGGAAACCATGCGCAGCAGAGACGTTTTACCGCAACCTGAGGGGCCCACAACCAGCAGACGCTCACCCTGACCCACAGTGAGGCTGAGATCCTCAATCAAGGTAGTCGCAGTGCCTGGGGCGCGGATGTCAACGTTCCTCAGCACGATCGAATTTGGATTAGTTGTAATATAATATTCGTTAGCACTGGAGGTGAGCCGAAATTGCTCAACCTTCGATTGGAAGCCCTCGAGTCGACCGACACCGGCGGAAAACTGTGCGAGTTCAGTGATGTTGTTGACAACGAACATCAGGGAACCCTCAACCATGCTGAACGCGAAGGAAGCCTGGATGAACCTGCCGTAATCAATCTGGCCACTAAAATATGCCCCAGCCATGATGAGGTAGGGGAAGAAGTTGCCTGCGTATCCCACCGAACGCTGGATGGCACCGATGGCCACCTGCCAAATGATCAGAATGTCAAAGTTGCGAACAGCAGTAGAGAGCCGCCGCAATGTTTCTGCCACCTCAGGCTTTTCACCGGAATAAAATGCAATTGACTCGGCATTGTCGCGGATGTGCACAAGTCCGTATCTAAAATCAGCCTCGTAGCGAAGCTGGTTGTAGTTCACCCTCACCAGGTTTAAGCCAGCAATGACAAGGATCACGGTAGCTACCAGGGCATAAAAGAAAAGCGCCCAAGTCAGCTTCTGGCTGATACTCCACAGGATAATGATGTTGAGCGCGAATGTAAGAACAGCATCGAAGATCCCGAGAGTAAAACCAAGGCTCTGCGACGTGAACGAGCGGGTATCGTCAGTGATCCTCTGATCTGGATTGTCGACATCAGTGACCGTCTCGTCGTTGGGATTGAGGACGTAGTAAGCCCGATTGTGCATGTAGTCAGCGATGAGGCCGCGCGAAAGCCAATCACGCCAAATCAACCCCAACTTCTGTGTGAGATAGAACTGAGAAACCCTTATCGGCAGAGCTACCAGAAAGCAGCATGCATAGACAGTCAGGATCAGGTAGAAATTTTCCTGCTGCTTTTCAACCAATGCATTGGTAAGATCTCTGGCTATAAAACCGATGCCTGCATTGATGCCGTTAACGGCTAGAAGCATTAAGACTATAAGTCCGAGCAGAACCCAGTGCAGCCATCTCCTGCCCTTCAACTGCTTGCGCATCGATACAAAGCTCGCCAGGCCAATCAGGAATAGGCCACTGAAAGCAATACCCCACCAGGACGACCAGACATAGTTGACGGTGCTCGCGACTCCACCAAGATATTTTTCAGTCAGTTCAGGCTTAAGCTGAAACAGAATATAATTCAACTGTGTAACGATCAGCAGAACAGTGCCGCCGACGCAAAACAAAAGCGAGATGAGCAGCCAGATGAACTGCCAGCCACTAGCCTGATCGAGCGGCAGGAAAAAAGGTTGCGACAGATTGCGCAGTTTCTGCAACTGACTGCTCTTTAAAGCCCCTGGACCAGGTTGCGTGCGGGTGTTGGTCATCCGGTCGTCATCACAGGTTTTAACTTAATCAGGAGACCCTCACCGCCAAGGCCCTAAGGGTCACGAGCTTCATTATGGAGGCGTCCAGTGGTCAAATTGCTCCATCCGGAAGGCGGCTCAAGGCCAGTCCAAGGAACGCCTTAGATCAGCGTTGGTCTGCAGAAGGCAGACCCTCAGCCAGGCGGCCAGGCCAAGGGGCGTCCGCCGATCACATGCACGTGGAGATGGAACACGGTCTGGCCAGCCTCGGCGCCGCTGTTGATCACGGTGCGCCACCCCACCAGGCCCTCCTGCTGGGCCACCTGAGCCGCCACTAGCAGCAGATGGCCCAGCAGTCCCTGGTCTTCAGGCCCCGCCTCCGCCAGGGATGGCAGGGGCTTGCGAGGAATCACGAGCACATGGATGGGGGCCTGGGGATTCACATCCCGAAAGGCCAGACACAGCTGATCGCTGTACACCTCTTGGCAGGGAATTTCACCCTTGAGGATGCGCCCAAAAATGGTGTCGCTCATAGGCCGATCGATGGGCAAATGGGACAGGGGTGGCACTCATTCACTGAAAACGTGAATCAGGTCATCTCAGATGTTGGCACGATGTTCAAGCGCGGCTTTGCGGGGCCTCGATGCCCAACCGGTCCGCGTCGAGGTGGACATCTCTCCTGGGCTGCCTGGGTTGCAGATGGTGGGTCTTGCAGATGCCGCCGTTCAGGAATCCCGAGAACGGGTCCGAGCCGCCTTGCGCAACAGTGGCCTTCGGGTGCCCCTCACGCGGGTGGTCGTGAGTCTGGCCCCGGCCGATGTGCGCAAGGAGGGACCTGCTTTTGATCTGCCCATTGCCCTGGGGCTGCTGATCGCCAGTGGCCAACTGCCCCCCGAGCACCTCGAGGGCATCTGGAGCGCGGCAGAACTGGGCCTTGATGGGGCCCTACGCAGCATCCGCGGGGCCCTGGCACTGGCCATGGCAGCCCGGGAAGCCAGGGCAAAGGCCCTGCTGCTTCCTTGGGGCAACGCGGCAGAGGCGGCCCTGGTCGAGGGCCTCCAGGTGCTAGGGGCCAGCCACCTGAGAGAAGCCCTGGAGCTCCTCAAGAATCCTGATGCAGCCCGCCGCCCGCTGGCTCGCCCGAGCCCTTCCCCCCCCGGCCCTGCGGCAGACCTGGCGGATCTCCATGGGGCTAGCCATGGGCGCCGGGCCCTGGAGATCGCGGCGGCGGGGGGCCATCACCTGCTCCTGGTGGGTCCACCGGGCAGCGGCAAAACCATGCTGGCCCGCCGCCTGGCGGGTCTCCTCCCCCCCTTGAGCCGCGAGGAGGGGCTGGAGCTGACCCGGCTGCAGTCCGTCGCCGGGCTGATCCCAGAGGGGGGAGGGCTGGTGAAGCAGCGACCTTTCCGCAGCCCCCACCACAGTTGTTCCGGGGCGGCCCTGGTGGGAGGCGGCGCCGTGCCGCGGCCGGGCGAACTGAGCCTGGCTCATCTCGGCGTCCTGTTTCTCGATGAGCTGGGGGAATTCCGCCGCTCCGTGCTCGACCAGTTGCGCCAACCCCTGGAGGATGGAGAACTATGGGTCACCCGAAGCCGCCAGCGGGCCCACTTCCCATGCCAAATCATTCTGGTGGCCGCCACCAACCCCTGCCCCTGCGGATGGTTTGGGGAACCGGGCCGAGAGTGCCGCTGCTCGGAAGCGGAACGGCGCCGCTACTGGAGTCGGCTCTCGGGGCCCCTGCTCGATCGTATGGACCTGCAGGTGGTGATGCGCCACCCGAACGCCCGGGATTTGGCCAGTGCCTATGGCGCCGATCACCCCAGGGAAGGCGAGGCACCGGAAGGTAGCCGGGTGGTAGCAGCCCGGGTGCGACGCGCACGGGGGCGCATGCGCCAGCGCAATCCCCAGGGCTGCGGCAATGGCCGCCTCCCCGCCGAGGCATTCCGGTCCATCCTGCGGCTGGAGGGCAGCGCCAGGAGTCTGTGGGAAACCACCCTGGAACGCCGTCAATTGACCCTGCGGGGCGGGCTGAAGGTGTTGCGCACGGCGCGGACCATCGCCGATCTGGCGGGTGAGCAGGAGGTGGGGATGGCCGCCATCGCGGAAGCCTTTAGCTACCGGACTTTTGACCAGATGGCCTGAGGCGTTGGTCTAGTTCCAGCGGCGGCGGGAGGGTGTGCCGCTGTAAGGCTGAGCACCCACGAGCGGGGGTTGGTGGAGGGATTCTTCTCGAGGATCGCCAAAAGCGTGCTGCACCGTCTCGGCGAGCCAGCGGCCAAAGGCGGCCACTGAAGAAAGGGGATGGGCCATGGCAAGAGAAAGGAAACCTTCAGCATGGACCCCACGGGCGTACAAGCCAATGAGAATTTACTCGGATCTTTCCCCACCAAACCAAGGGAGGGAAAAACCGCTCCAGTGGACTTGCTCAGAGTGAGGTTCAGCGACGGCGGCGGCGCTGCTGGGCCTTGCGCTTGTATTTCTCTGTTGGGGTTTCGTGGTGGCGGAGCCGCTTGAGGTCCGCAAAGATCCCGGCCTTCGAGACCTGTCGCTTGAACCGGCGCAGGGCGGATTCAATCCCTTCGTTTTCGCCGACGGTGACCTGGGTCATAAAGGATAAAGGGGGCCAAGACCACAAACAGCCCACCAACTTAGCAAAGGCCCCGATTCTTCAACCCCCGGCCGGAGGGGGGGCAGCTCCCGGCTCACTGGAGCCGGGCCAGGACTCGTTGTAGACGTAGACATGGCCAAGGGAGCGGCCGCCGAACTGGCGCCGCTTGAGGCGCCAGCCGTGCTCCAGCTCGAGTTTCAGGAACCCGGAGCCAATCCCCCCGGCCCGGGCTACCACCAGTTCACCCTGGGCAGCGGATTTGGTAGGCCGTGCCACCAGAAGGACGTCCCCGCCGCCCTTGACCACGCTGAGGCGATAGGAGGTGGCCAGATCGCTGCCCCCGATGCGCAGGGAATAGCCATTGGCATCGATGAAGCGGCCGCAGATCCCGGTGAAATCAAAGGTGCTCAGCAGAGGATTGACGGCGGCCGGCTTTCCCTCGCCGACGGCAAAACAGGGACGGGTGGGCTTGAGTTGCTCATAAATATTGAGCTGATAGCGCTCACCGGAGGTGCCGATCGGCGCGGCTACTAGCAGGAACCGGGAGGGATCCACTTCACCGGCCCCAAACAAAGCCTGGGCCTGGGCCGTTCCGCTCCCCACCGGAAGCGCCAAGACCGCCCCGAGGAGCAGGGCCCCGACGCAACGACTGGACTGTAGGTGGGAAGAATTCCGCACGTCGAACATTGAAACAACCGAGCCATGGTATGCACCCATTTCGGGGGAAACCAGGGCCCGCGAAGGCAGCAGGATGGATCGCTTGGATCAGATCCGATCTCAGGCGGGTCGGTTGATGCGGATCGCCAGCAGCAGCGCTACCAAGGTGCCCGGTAAACTCGCCGCCAGGATCAGTCGGGTGGTCTGAACTCCCAGGTCTGGGTCGCCATAGGCCAGCTCAAACACGGAGCCGGTGGCCGCGATCCCCAGGAGGCAGGCCAGGGCGAGGAAAAGCCCCGCCAGAGGTTTCATGGGCATGGGTGAGGGAGGCTCAGCGGATCGATTGAACATGCTCGCGACGGAAGCCGTGCTGCCTGAGCTCATCATTGAGGGCCAGCTCATCGGTGACGCGATCAACAAAGAGAACCCCCTTCAGATGATCCATCTCATGCTGAATGCAGCGGGCCAGCAGACCATCCGCCTTGAGACGCCGGGGACGGCCGAATTCATCCCGGAAGCCCACCTCTACGACCGACGGACGCACCACCTGCAGATAGACGCCAGGAATGCTGAGGCATCCCTCCTCATAGGTGTTGCAGGAGGCTCCAGCGGCCGTAATTTCCGGGTTGATCAACACCAGTGGAGGGGTGCTGGCCTCCTCCAGATCCAGATCGATCACCAGCAGCTGCTTGGCGACACCCACCTGGGGCGCCGCCAGCCCAATGCCCTTGGCGCTGTACATGCTGCGTAACATGTCTCGTGCAAGATCCCTCACGCTCTCATCCACCTTGCTGATCCGACGGGCTGAAGAACGCAGTTCCGTCGCCCCGAGCTGGTGAATCGGCAGGGGAGGATGGGAATCGGGTTGCTTGGGCACAAGCACGGTGCGGCTTGATTCCTCCGCCTTGCGTGCCATCGCCGCGAAGCTGCGCGCCAAGTGATCACCTAAAACAGTAGTTCCATCCTAAGAGCTATCCGGAGGCGGGAGGTGAGGCCAGGAGCAACCCCCAGACCCCTTCCGGCCTCTTTAACCGTCGGTGCGATGCCCACCTGGCGGGAACCCCGCCTGGTGGGCGGCCACCTGCTCTGGCTTGAGGGGCGCCCGCAGGAGCAGGGCCGCACGACCCTTCTGATGCGACACGCCGCAGACAGGGACGCCCTCCCCCGGGAGCTCACGCCCCCCCCATGGAACCTGCGCAGCCGACTGCACGGCTATGGCGGTGGGGCGTTCACCAGTGATGGAGCCACCGTGGTGTTTGTGAACGATGGAGATCGCGAGCTCTGGCAGCTGGAACTGGCCGATTCCCAGGGTCCCTTGCCCGCCCCCCAGCGCCTCACCGCCCCCTCTGATCCCGTCGTAGGAGAGGAGGACCATGACCAACGGGCCTTTGGGGATGGGCTCATCGATCGGCCGCGAAACCGCTGGATCGGTGTGATGGAAGCCGGCGGCCCCGACCAGCTGGTGGCCGTGAGCCTGACGGGTGGCACCCCCCAAACCCTGCACCAGGCGAGGGATTTCTGCAGCTCGCCCGCCCTATCCCCCTCCGGAAGCCATCTGGCCTGGCTGGAGTGGCAGCAGCCCTTTATGCCGTGGGAGCGGAGCCAACTCTGGATCGGTCGGTTCGATGGTGCTGGGGGCCTCACCGAGGTGCGCTGTCTGGCCGGTTCCGATGGCAGCTCATCTGAAGGGGAATCGGTGTTTCAACCCCTCTGGGCGGGGCCGGATCTGGTGGTCGCCAGCGATGGCAACGGCTGGTGGAACCTGATGCGCTTCGCCAACGCTGAACTAGACGGGGGACTTGCTGCGCTGGTGGGGGAACCCCTGCTGGAGATGGAGGCGGAGTTTGGCGTGCCGCAGTGGGTGGCCGGGTTGCGCACCACCGGCTGGGATGGGGAGCAGCTTCTGGCGGCCGTCTGTCGGCAGGGCACCTGGGAGCTGGGACGGCTGGAGAAGGGCTCCCTGGAGCCCTGGCAATGGAAGCCCCTGGCGGTGCCGTTCACAGACCTGGCCGATCTCTGCGTTGAGAAGGGGCGGCTGGTGGCCATGGCCAGTGCCCCCCAGGCGATGGCCGGGCTCCTGGAGGTCGATCTCACCACCGGCAGCTGGGTCCAGACCCCCACGGCTCCCAGCCCCTTGAAGCCTGAAGAGGTCAGCCTTCCTGAAGCCCTTTGGTTCACGGGGGCCAGCGGCGAGCCCACCCAAGCCTGGTTCTACCCCCCCACCGGCGGCGGTGGCGCAGAGAGCCCCCTGCTGATCCGCGCCCACAGCGGTCCTACCGGCATGGCCCGCACGGGTCTCAACCTTGTGGTGCAGTTCTGGACCACCAGGGGCTGGGGGGTGGTGGATGTGAACTACGGGGGTTCCAGTGGCTTTGGCCGGGCCTACCGGGAACGGCTACAAGGCCAATGGGGCGTGCTGGATGTGGGCGACTGCCTGGCAGCGGCAGCAGCCGTGGTGGCAAGCGGCCGGGCGGCATCAACGCGGGTGGCCATGGAAGGAAGCAGCGCCTCCGGCTTCACCGTGTTGGCCGCCCTGGTGGCAGACGGGGGGTTGCAGGCCGGGGCCTGCCGCTACCCGGTGACCGATCTGGAGGCGATGGCCCGGGAGGGCCATCGCTTCGAAGCCCACTACCTCGATGGGTTGGTAGGCCCCCTTCCCGAAGCCAAGGCGGAGTACGTCTCCCGCTCACCCCTGCAGCAGGTGGCACGAATCCACCAACCGGTGATCCTGTTTCACGGCCTGGACGACACCGTGGTGCCCCCGGCCCAGAGCGAGCGGCTGGCCCTGGCCTTGAGCGAGCAGGGGGTGCCGGTGGAACTCTTTCTCTTCCCCGGAGAGGGGCACGGCTTCCGCTCAGGAGCAGTGCAAGCCCAGGTGCTGGTAGCGACCGAGGTCTTTTTCAGGCGCCACCTGGGGCTGTCTCGATGAGCGAGGGAGCCCTCCTGGCTGGCCATCCACCGATCGTCTGGGCCCTGGCGGTGGCGGGGCTGCCCGTTCTGCTGCTGGTAGGCACCGCTCTGGGGCAGGGGGTGGGGGTGCATCGCTGGGGCATCCCGGAGGCCTTGCTGGCGGGCCTTGTGGGGCTGCTCGTCAGTCCCCAGGGACCTTGGCCCCTGCTGCCGGCAGGGGTGATTGCGCTCTGGGATGGCCTGCCCCTGATCCTCCTCACCCTGGTGTTCGGGAGCCTGTTGGTGGGAAAACCACTCCCCAAGCCCGGAGGTCTATGGCATCCCCTGCGCGCCCAGGTGTTGCTGTCGCTCACCCTGGCGTTTGGTCAGTATCTGATCGGTGGGGTGATGGTGCTCCTGGTGCTCCAGCCCTGGCTGGGGGTCAGCCCCGTGATGGCCTGCCTGATCGAGGTGGCCTACGAGGGGGGCCATGGATCGGCGGCGGCCATGGCGCCCACCTATGAGCAACTGGGGGTCAAAGGGGCGGAGGCCCTGGGTCTGGCCCTTGCCACCGTGGGTCTGCTGACCTCCACCCTGGTGGGAGGCCTCCTGGTGGTGTTGGGCCGCTGGCAAGGCTGGGTGAAGGAGGAGTTTGTTCCCGTTCCCGCAGAAGCGTCCGAGGCCATGGGGGGGGCCTCTAGAGCTGCACCAGCCTTCGTTCCTCCTGCCGGCGGCCTGGATCAGTGGCTGGTCCAGCTTCGCGCTTGGGCCGTGAACCTCGCCCTAGCGGGTCTGGCAGTGGCCCTCGGCTGGACTCTCATGCAGGGACTGAGGGCTCTAGCCCCCCATTTGGGTTCCGGTGTGGCCACGGTGATCAACGCCCTCCCGGTGTTTCCCCTTGCCCTCGTGGGTTCCGTTCTGATGCGAGCCCTTCTAGAGCGGACGGGAACGGCCCGTTTGGCCTCTGGTCCCATTCAGAACCGGATTGGCACCCTGTCGGCCGATCTGCTGATCACCGCCGCCACGGCCTGCCTGGATCTCACCTCCTTGAGCCAGCTCTGGAAACCACTTCTGGTGCTTGGGTTGGCAGGGCTCCTGTGGAATCTGCTGGTGGTGCTGGGTCCGGGCCGGTGGATGCTTCCGGCCCCCTGGTTTCAACGGGGACTGATCGACTTCGGGCAGGCCACTGGAGTGGCGGCCAGCGGCTTGCTGCTGCTGAACATGGCGGATCCGAACGACCAAGGCGATGTGCTCACCTCGTTTTCGATCAAACAGCTTCTCCTCCAGCCCTTTGTGGCCGGAGGGGTGATCACGGTGATGGCTCCTCTGGCGGTGAGCCGCTGGGGCCTTCCAGCCTGGACGGGCCTCTGCCTGGCGATGGTGCTTCTCTGCGTGGGGTTGGCGGTGGTGCTTGGGGATGGCGTCAGCGCACCATCGCCGCCACATTCCCCCCATCCACCGTGAGCACAGCGCCCGTGGTGCGCTCCATTCGGGCCAGGGCCACAAAGGCGTCCGCCACGTCGCTCGCCAGCACTTCTTCGCCCAGCAGGTTGCCGGCCATGTACACCTCCTCGGACACCCCTCGAGCAGCGGCCCGCTCACGAATCATGGCGTCATCCAGCAGGCCCGATCGAACGCGGTCCGCATTCACCGCGTTCACCCGAATTCCCGCCGGCCCCTCCTCCAGGGCGTATTGGCGGACAAGGGCCAGCAAGGCCGCCTTGCTGATGCCATAAGCGCCAAAATTGGGGCCCGGATTGAGGGCCTGTTTGCTCACGTTGAAGAGCAGCTGTCCCCCCAACCTGCCGCCAGCCCCATCAGCGGGGCTTTCGGCGTTGAGCCCATCCTGGCTGCGAAAGATGGCCATGGCGGCCTGGGCCACGGCCTGGTGAGCGAAGAAATTGAGCTCAAAACTGGCCCGCAGATCTGCATCGCTCAAGGTGGCCATGGCGCCAGTCCAGGCGGCACCTGCATTGCTCACCACCCCATCAATCCCACCAAAGTGGGCGCACACCTGGCTAAAGGCAGCTCGCACGGCCCCTGGGTCGGTGACATCGCAGTCCAGGGCGAGGGCCCGCTTGCCACAGCGGCTGGCCACGGCCTGAGCTCCTTCCCGATCCCGATCGAGCACGGCCACATCCGCCCCCTGAGCTGCAAACGCCAGTGCCGTGGCGGCGCCGATGGCTCCCGCCCCACCCGTGACCACCACCACCTGGCGGGCCAGGGGTTTCTCCGCCGCCTTACCCAGCTTGGCCTGCGCCAGGCTCCAGTACTCCATATCAAAGGTGTCCGCCTCCCCGACGGGCTGAAAGCACCCAATGCCTTCAGCAGCCAGCAGGGTCTGGGCCCAGGCTTCGGCGATGTCCGCCGTGACGGCTGCATCAGCCGCTCCCTTGCCCACCCCGATCAGGCCCACGCCCGGAAGGGCCAGCACCCGGGGCAGGGGATCGAGCGGGGTTTTGCTGCCCCCCACCCTGGCGTTCTGGCGGCTCACATAGGCTTGATACTCCTGGATGTAGGCCCCGATAGCGGCCTCCACCTGGATGCGCCAGACATCCAGATCGGCGGGAGCCGGGGCCCCTGCGGGTGCGGCGCCAGCTGGAGCGGGAGGCAACACCAGGGGGTGGGCCTTGGTGCGGATCACATGATCCGGCGTGGCAACACCGCGGCTGGCCCAATCCGGGAGGCGCGCATCATCCGTGACGGCCCGAGCCAGGGGGGTGGCCCGCAGATGGAGCCCCCAGCGCTTGGCACAACCTGCCCCATGGGCCGCCCGGGCCAGGGCACCCCGCACGACCGGCAGCAGGGCGGCCGCAGCCGCGGG
>JBJTUM010000103.1:0-6256 GCA_046080725.1 Cyanobium sp.
TGCACCGTGCCCGCCCGGCAGGGCACGCACTTGCCACAGCTCTCGCTCACGCTGAAGCGCATGAAATGCTGGGCCACACCAGGCATGGAGGTGCTTTCCCCCATCACCACCAACCCCCCGGAGCCCATCATCGAGCCCAGCTCCAGCAGGCTCTCGTAATCCACCGGGGTGTCCAACAGGGCCGCCGGGATGCAGCCTCCGGAGGGTCCGCCGGTCTGTACCGCCTTGATGGGGGAGCCATCCGGCACCCCACCCCCCATGGTGTCCACCACGGTGCGCAGGGAGGTGCCCATGGGCACCTCCACCAGGCCCGGATTGGCCACGGCGCCCGAGAGGGAAAACACCTTGGTGCCCTTGCTTCCCTCGGTGCCCATCGCCGCAAACCAGGCACCCCCCTCCCGCAGGATGGCCGGGATGGCGGCGAGGGTTTCCACGTTGTTGATCAGGGTGGGGGCTCCCCACAGACCCGATTGGGCCGGATAGGGCGGCCGGGTGCGGGGGGTGCCCCGCTGGCCCTGGATCGAATGGAGCAGGGCTGTTTCCTCGCCGCACTCATAGGCCCCCGCCCCCACCCGCACCTCCAGGTTGAGAGAAAAGGGCGACCCCGCAATGGCGTCTCCGAGGAACCCTTCCTGCCGGGCCTGGCGAATGGCCCGGCGCACGCGCTCGATCGCCAGGGGATACTCCGCCCGCACATACACATAGCCCTGGCTGGCCCCCACGGCAAAGGCGGCGATGGCCAGTCCCTCCAGCAGCCGATGGGGATCACCTTCGAGCACGCTGCGGTCCATGAAGGCCCCGGGATCGCCTTCATCGGCATTGCACACCACAAAGCGGGGCCCTGGGGGCTGGAGCGCCACCGTGTCCCATTTCAGGCCGGTGGGATAGCCACCCCCCCCCCGGCCCCGCAGACCACTGCGCTTCACCTGCTCGCGCACCTCCTGGGGCGTGCGCTCCAACAGGCAGCGCCGGAACTGGCCGTAGGTGCCAGCCGCCAGGGCCTCGGTGATGGACTCCGGGTTGACCTGGCCGCAGCCCTCCAGCACGACAGCCTTCTGCAGGGCCAGGAAGGGATGGGCGGGATCGATCCCGTGGGCTGCCAGGGAGGAAGGGGGCGTGGAGGCGGGGGACACCAGCTGCTGGAGCAGGGGGGCCGCCAGATCGGGGGTCAGCTTGCCGTAGAGGGCCAACGCTCCATCAGCCCCCTCTGCAGCCACCAGGGGGCCCTGCCCGCACCAGCGGAGGCAGCCCACGGGCTGAATGGCGACCTGCTCCGATGGGAGGCCCAGCTGTTCCCGGGCCCCCTCCAGCGCCTGCAGCAGGGTGCTGCTGCCCACGCTGCGGCAACCGCTGGCATCGCAGCAACGCACCCTGGCCTGGCCAGCCGTCATGGGGCCCCTCCGGACGCGATCGGCAGACCAGCCTCCTCCAGCTGCTGGGCCAGGCGCAGAGGATCTCCCACCTCCAGCCGGATCACCATCGCCCCATCCATCCAGCACCGGCGCCTGGCCGCAGGCCCCCAGGCAGCTCACCTGCTGCAGAGCCCAGCTGCCATCGCCGGCCGGATCGTCGAGCCGCACGGCCAGCCGTGTTTCCAGCTTCTTGGCCAGATCAGCACCGCCATGGACGAAACAGGCTGTGCCCAGGCACACCGCGCAGGTATGGGGTGGGGGGGGCTCTAGCCGAAAGAGGTGGTAAAAGCTGGCCACCCCTTGCACCCGGCTCAGGGGCAGGCGCAGCTGGCGGGCCACCTCATCGAGGGCAGTCCGGGGCAGGTAGCCGTGAAGCTCTTGCACCTGATGGAGCACTTCGATCAGGGCATCGGGCCGGCCGCCCTGGTGGAGCACGATCTGGCTGATGCGCTGGCTGTCAAAACGTTCGGTTTGCACGCCAACACCGCACCTCTCTTTGTTTTAGCCACAGGTGAAGCCGCTGCGTTCAGAAGGTGCGCAAGGCCTCCAGGGCGCCCTGACCGTGAAGCTCGGCGAGGGCGTCATAGCCGCCGATGGCCTGGCCATCGATGAACACCTGGGGCAGGGTGGGTTGGCCGCTGCGCTGCTGGATGGCGGCCCGCTCCTCCGCCGATTGCACCACCTGCACCCGGTGGGGAATGCCAAGGGTGCGCAACAGGCGCTGGGCCCGGGCCGAGTAGGGACAGCCACTGAGCACGGCGATGTCCACGTCATGGGGGGTGGCCTCCGCCGATTCGGCAAAGAGGCCCACCAGCAGCTGGGCTGCCTTCCGCACCACCGTGCCATGTTCGAGATGGCCACCCCACACCTGGCAGGCCCCATCGGAAAGGCTCAGGTGGAGGTGAACCCCCTCAGGGGCCAGGGTGCCATTGAGAGTGATGATCTCCAGATCGCCCTCGATCACCGAGGGGCTGGGCTGGCCGGGGCACTGGAAAGCCGCACGGGAGAGGTCGCCCACCACCCCCAGCACAAAGCCCGAGGCCGCGCGGGCGATCGCAAACTCCTCAAGGCTGCGCCGTAGATCGCTGCCGGGGGCCAGCTGCAGGGGCACGGCATGCATGGGGAGGCCTCTGGGGGGGAATCAGATTACGCCGGCGCACCAGGCCTACCCTCGGCGGCTGGTTGCCCACCCACCATGACCCCTCCCGCTCCCGCTGCCAGCCGCTGGCTCCTGGCGCCCCTGGGTGGGGCGGGGATCTCGGCCGCGCTAGCCATCGCGCTGGCGATGGCGGCGCTGGCTGGTGCGCTGGCCCCCCTGGAGAGGGGATTGGCCGGGGCGATGGCGGCCCGGCCCCTGCCCGCCTGGTATTTCCTGCTGTTCATCCTGCTGGGAGCCCTGCTGCCCCTGGTGCTTCGCTGGCTCCACCGGCGACAGCCGGAAACGGCCAAGGTGCTGGATCCCTACCTTGTGCTGCTGGCCGGGCAAATCCTGACGGAAGGGCTGGTGACCAGGGTCGGGGGGAAGGGCCTGGGGGTGCTGGTGGGGATGGTGTTCACGCTGATCCGCCTCTGGCAACTGAAGCTGCTCTGGCCCTTGGCCTGCAGGCCCGCATGGTTGCGGCGCTGGCTGATCCTGGCACTGGTGCTCTGGGGCGGCAACGCCCTGCAGATGTTGGCCTTCCGCTGGTGGCCCCTGCTGACCTGATCTGGGCGCTACAGGCCGCCGGTGGGCTCCAGCCGCAGGGACGACAGACGGCGGCGTAACCGTTTCACGGCTCCACCGAAACGCCTGGCGAATCCATACAACAGCAAGAAAGACGGCAACCCGATTTGGTGGATCAACCACAGGGCTCGTGGATCCGGCTCACAGGCGGCATCCACCACAAACGTGGGATCGAGGTGTTGCATGTGCTCCAGCAAGGCCCGGTCGTTGGGGCAAGAGCAACGGAGGCAGTCGTAATAACGCCGAACCAGAAGCTGACGGCGGGGTTGAGTGAGTTGACCAAGGCTCTCGAGATGGTGCTCAATTTTTTCGTACACGCAGCAGCGAGAGAACATCAGCCGTTCGTAGATCGTGGCCTCCCCATGACTACGCCCTTGGATGGAGTTGGGATGGAGACGCCAAAAATAGGCAATCGTATCGGTGGTGATGGTTTTGCCACCTTTGAGGGCCAACCGACAAAACCAGTCGTAATCATCGATGATGGAGACGGTGGCATCCCAGCGTTCATCGGCGACAAAGCTGCGCTTATAAAGGGCTGCTGCGGTATAGGGCATGGATTCCCCCCGCAGAATGGCTTCCGTCAGCTGATCAGGATCAGGGGGCCTCAAAACACGTAGGGATTCTTTCAAGAAGCGGCCATGCTCATCGATAGAAACCACACCCCATTTGGACATCACAATGTCAGCATCCGTCCGCAGGGCCTCACGACACTCCATCGTGAATCCGCGTGGCTGGATCAGATCATCATGATCGAGAAACTTG
This sequence comes from Cyanobium sp., assembly GCA_046080725.1. Classification (GTDB taxonomy): domain Bacteria; phylum Cyanobacteriota; class Cyanobacteriia; order PCC-6307; family Cyanobiaceae; genus Cyanobium. Next base: position 3,898 of record JBJTUM010000103.1, read on the forward strand.
ACGTATCGGCCTTTGGCCAGAGCTAGACCTGCATTCCGACCGGCGGAACCCGATCCACTGTTGCCCGTGAGACGGTGGAGCGTGATCGGGGGAAAGCGCTGGAGGAGCCGTTCAGGGGTGCCATCGGTGGAACCGTCATCAACCACGATGATTTCAATTGGAATAGACCTAATTTTTGAGCAACTTGCGAGTGTTTCTTCAATATGTTTGCCACCATTAAATGTTGGAATAATGATCGATACAAACAGCGGCCTGTCCATGTCAAGTTCTCGCCAGGCTCTGGTCGAAAATGCAGGCATCTGTTGGCGAATTTTGCACTTTGCTGTAGGTGTTGCACATCTCTGATGAATTTAGTGCAGACGCGCCCAATCTTTAGGAGATCATAACTTAACCAGCAAATCAATGATCCTTCAGCCCAAGCTGCGATAGAAGATCTGATGGCTGGCTGATTGCCACGCCCCAGTAGCGTCATAGCGGCGCATCAGTCGCTCCATCCTGTCGGGAGCGGTGAGCCAGCCCCCTTCCACTGCAAAGGTTTCCCGATGGCTCACCTGGGCGGGAAGACGACAGAACCCCCCATCTGGGAGCAACTGCAAACCTTCCAGATCCTCCGGTGCCCACTCCAGGTGGCAGATCTTCATCTCAGGCTCCGGCCAATCGGCGCTGATCGTGGCTTCCTCCCCCTTCCAGCTCCCGGCCAGCTGATCCGCAGTGGTGGCCGGCAACTCCTGGGCCCCGCTGCCCGCACGGTATTCGCGGATCAGCACAAGATGATCAAAGCAGCCTGATTCGCTGTAGAACACCACCAGGCGATGGCGCCGATCGGCACCGATGAAGCCAAATTCCCCCCCAAAGGCCGTGTTGGGCGCCATCTGCAGGGATCCTTTGCAGAAGGTGCCTGGTGCGAAAAACACCACCCGCCGCCCCAGGCTCCGGTAGTCCTGCTGGATGTCGCGGGTGGGGGGGCCCGACTCGGGTCCGGGGCCGCCCCCAGGAGCCACCAGCGTGTTTGCAGGCCAGCGCTGCAGCCCGAACCGCACCAAACGCCCGTCCTCCCCAGCCTCCAGGGTGAGGATCGAAGGCGACACCTCCAGGATCTGGCCCGCCGCATCAACGGTGGCAAATGACCCCCGCCATTCGCCGAGGTTCTGCTGGAAGTTGTGCCATTGGCTGGACATCGGGCAGGGGAGAGCTCGCCGGTCGCGAGGCTACCGGGGCCCGCCGGGCTTGTTACACACCCGAGGGCTCACCTGGAGGATGGGCGCCGTAAGCCCAGAGCCAGTAAGCCGGCACTCACCACCAACACCAAGGTGGAGAGCACCTGAATTTGGGGCGCGATCTCCCGCTGGAAGGCCCCCGCCAGGTAGAGGGGCAGGGTCACCCGGCGAAAGGCCGCCAGGGGCGGCGCCCCCAGATCCTGGGCCGCCAGCTCCAGAGTCCAATCGAAGCCCGCCAGCCGGGCCTTGAGGGCGAGGGTGGCGTAGCTCAGGCAAAACAAACTGTGGGCCAGGAGCAGGGTAAGGGGCCCCTGGGCAGATTGAGCCCCGCAAACAGGTAGAGCAACGAAGCGGCCAGCACGATCTCGGGATTGGTGAGGGGAAGGGCCACCAGGCCCTCAATCGCCCCCATCTCGCGGCCCCGGGCACGGCTGAGGCCGAGAGCCAGGAGGCCCCCCAGGACGATCGCCACCGCGGCCGCCGCCAGGGCCAGCACCACACTGGTGAAAAAGGCGATGAGCCGAAGGGTGGTGGTTTTGCCGCACCCAGAGGTGCCCACCAAGGAGAAGAATTCCCCAGGGGCGATGGTGAGGGTCAGGTTGTGCAAGGCGGTGAGGGCGCCGTAGCGCCTGCTCACCCCCTCCAGGGCAATCACGGGCTCCGCCGATGGCAGGGGAGAGAGGGCCAACAGGGCAGGTGGAGCGCCGCGCCGGGTTAGCAAGGCCTTCCTGATCTGTTGTGCCCATGGCGCACACCAGGGAGGATGGGAGGCCATCCCACACCTGCGCGACAGACCATGGCTTCGGTGGATCGGGCTGTGGATGTGGTGGTGGTGGGGGCTGGGCTATCGGGCCTGATCTGCGCGCGGGCCCTGCAGCGCTCGGGCTTGTCCTTGCAGCTTCTCGAGGCTCGCGAGCGGATCGGGGGGCGGCTGGAGAGCCACACCACCGCCGCGGGCACCGTGCTGGATCTCGGCGGCCAGTGGGTGGGCTCCACCCATCACCGGATGGTCTCCCTGCTCAAGGAGTTCCAGTTGGGATGCTTTCCCACCTATTACGACGGCGACGGAATCTTCCACTGGCAGGGGGAAGCCCACCGGGCGGGATTGGAGCTGAATTACACCAGCAGCTTGGTGTTTTTTC
>JBJTUM010000104.1:0-4611 GCA_046080725.1 Cyanobium sp.
GTGGAGCACCTCCGGGGGGACCGAACCCAGGAGACCGACCTGAGCCAACTCTCCGGCCGGGACTTTGATGTAATCGTGGACAGCTCGGGTCGAACCCTTGCCGATACCAAAAGCGTGTTGACGTTCACAGGGGCCCCCCGACACCGACTGGTGTATGTCAGTTCCGCCGGGGTGTATGCCGACAGCGATTTCTGGCCCCTAGATGAGGACGCCCCCCTCGACCCCGCCAGTCGCCACGCTGGAAAAGCTGAGACGGAAGCCTGGCTGCTGGCTGAGGGAATTCCCTTCACCAGCTTTCGTCCCACTTACATCATTGGGCCAGGCAACTACAACCCCATTGAACGCTGGTTTTTTGATCGCCTCACCCACGATCGCCCGGTCCCCCTCCCTGGAGATGGGGGGCTGATCACCCAGCTCGGAGACGTGCGAGATCTGGCCCGGGCCATGGCCCTGAGCATCGATGTGGAGACGGCCTGCAACCGCATTTATCATTGCTCGGGAGTTCAGGGAGTGACCCTGAGGGGGCTGGTAGCAACAGCCGCAAAGGCCTGTGGCAAAGATCCAGCCACCGTGAAGATCCGGAGCTTCGACCCTGCAAGGCTGGAGCCCAAGGCCCGCAAGGCCTTCCCGTTGCGACTGTCCCATTTCCTCACCGATACCCATCGCCTCCAGAGAGAGCTGGCCTGGCAACCCAGGTTTGATCTCTTCGCCAGCCTGGCGGATAGCTATGAGCTGGATTACATCAAGACGGCCTCAGAGGGCCCGGACTTCAGCGCAGACGAAACCCTTCTGCTGTCCTGATCAGACAAAAAGTGCAAAACAATTGGATATCCATCCGCAAAAGTGCACCGAAAGGAGGCAAGAAGCCGCTCAACAGAGCATAATAATGCAATTGCGTCAGGAGTCACCTGGTGGAAAAAGGAAGAATCAGCTCCCGACAAGCCGCAGATTCCCTTCAATGGATCGCCTATGCGCTGATCCTTATCTTTCTGGCCCAGGTGATCACCGCAATTTTTCCGATTGCTCTCATTCAGCCCGAGTGGATGGTGCGTTTCAGTGGGGCCCTGCGTGGCACAGCCAGCCTGCCCCTTCTGGCGTTGGGCTTGTTCATGCTGGCCAACACGATGGATGGCGATGTGTTGCCTTCTTCCAAACAGATCAACTGGATGCGCCGCCTCGCTACCCTCGCGGCCCTGGGCTTTCTCCTGCTGATTCCTCTCCAGTCCTACGGAACGGTGAAGGCCATCAATGCCCAGGTGGAGGAACGACAGGCCGAGCTAAAAAAGGTGCTCGCCGCTGTGCCTGAGATCCAAAAGGCCCAAACAGAAGCTGAACTTCGTCGCGCCATCACTACCATCCCGGGGGGCGAACAGTTGGCCAGCCGTCCCCTTGGTGGCGATGTGCCAACCGTCAGAGACTTCTTGCTGAAAAGGATCCGATCGACGGTCAACCGATTGGAAAATCAGCTGAAGGAAAATCAGGATCAAGCCCTCCAGCGGATCCTCCTCCCCCTATCGCGAGATGGCTTGATTTCCCTAGCCTATGCAATTGGTTTTGCTGGAATGGGCTTCAATAAATTTGGCCGACCTACCCCCCTGCGTCGCTTGGTCCGTACCCGCAATACCGAGCTGCACAAAGAAATGAATTCCAGGTCTGAACAGCCCCGTACTTAAATAATTTTTTTATCCCCAATCGAGGAACGATGGAGGCCTTCTGCCACCTCTTTCAGATCCTTGATCAAACCCCAGGAACCGAAGCAAAAGTTGCCGCCCTCCTTGCCTATTTCCAGGCCTGTTCGGCCGAGGAGGGAGCCTGGGCCCTCCATGTGCTGCTCGGCCGACAGAAGCGACGGTTGATCACGGGACGCCGCCTGAGGGAGATCTGCCTGATGGGCACGACCTGGCCCTCCTGGCTCTTTGAAGAGTGCCACCGGCAGGTGGGTGATTCGGCCGAGACCATCTCCTTGCTTTGGGACACAACGCCATCCCCTCTTGTCTCTTCTGGAGGGCCTGATGCGCCGGAACAAGGCTCTCTGCAGGACTGGATGGAGCAGCGTCTGCCTGCCCTGGCCGCCCTCCAGGGGGATGCCCAGGCGGAAGCCGTGCAGGCCTGCTGGCGCCATTTGAGCCAAATCCAGCTTCTGGTGGTGAACAAACTCCTCACCGGCGGCCTGCGGGTGGGGGTGAGCGATGGGCTGGTGATCCGCGCGCTCTCTCGCCTGAGCGGGCTAGACCAAGCCACCCTGAAGCACCGGCTGATGGGCCGGAGCATACCGACCGCGGCAGCATGGGAAGCGCTCACCACTCCCTTGGACTCCGGTGTCATTCCCCCCAGCCGGCCCTACCCCTTCTTTCTGGCCTCGCCCCTGGATTTGGCCATCCTGCACACCACCCTTGCCAGCCAATGGCAGCTGGAGTGGAAATACGACGGCATTCGCTGCCAGCTGATCCACCGCAAAGGGGAGGTGTTTCTCTGGAGCAGGGGAGAAGATCTGATCAACACCAGTTTTCCCGATCTCACAGCCGCCGCAGCCCATCTCCCTGAGGGATTGGTGCTGGATGGGGAGGTGGTGATCTGGGGGCCAGGGGAACCCCATCCCCGCCCCTTTGCCGCCCTTCAACGCCGCCTGGGCCGGCTAGCTCCAGGGCGCAGCCTGTTGGCTCAGGCGCCTGCCTCCTATGTGATCTACGACCTGCTCGAACAGGAGGGGAGCGACCTGCGAGCCAGGCCCCTCAGGGAGCGCCGAGGGCTGCTCCACCAGCTGCAACGGGGAGGGCTGCCCGCTCCGCTGCGATTGGCACCCGTTTTGCCGCTCGCCCATTGGAAGGATCTCGATCCCTTAAGGGATCGGGCCCGTTCAGAAGGCGCCGAAGGGCTAATGCTCAAACATCAAGAGGCGCCCTATCTCAGCGGGCGGCGGAGGGGGTACTGGTGGAAACACAAGCTGGAGCCCCATCGGCTGGATGCCGTGCTGCTTTATGCCCAGGCCGGGAGCGGCCGGCGTGCCAACCTCTTGACTGACTACACCTTTGGGCTATGGGATCGGCCCTGGCGGGACGAGACCGCACCAGCCCAGGATGGGCGACCCCAACCCCAGTTGGTGAGCTTCGCCAAGGCCTATTCCGGCCTGGATGACGGGGAGATCCAGCGGCTGGACCAGTGGATTCGCAAGCACACCTTGCAGCGCTTTGGTCCTGTGCGCGCAGTGGTACCTGAACTGGTGTTCGAATTGGCCTTCGAGGGAATCCAGCCCTCCTCTCGGCATCGCAGCGGAGTGGCGGTGCGCTTCCCGCGAATCAGCCGCTGGCGCACAGATAAGCGGGCTCTGGAGGCTGACAGCCTGGAGGACGCGCTGGCTTTGCTGGCCCCAGCCGCGGCAGGATCCCCAGCGACTCCTCAGCAGACTCGATAGGGTGCTGCTCTGGGCTTCCCATGCTTGCGCGATGGCCCCTGCTGCCTCCCCCCGCGCCCGAAAAAAGCCGACGCAGGCTGAAGCCAGCAACAAGCCCATCCTGGCTCCCATCGAAGCCTGGTTTGCCCAGCAAGGCTGGGAACCTCAGCCGTTCCAGCGGCAATGCTGGCAGGCCTATCTGGACGGCCGAAGTGGACTGATCCAGGTACCCACGGGCTCGGGGAAAACCTATGCGGCCGTCATGGGCCCGTTGGCGGAGCTTGTGCGGGAAGCCGATCTCCATCCGAAAGAGCGGATGGGACTGTGGCTGCTGGTGATCACGCCACTGCGGGCCCTCAGCAGGGATCTGCAGCTGGCGATCGAGAGCCCGATCAATGCCATGGGCTGGCCTCTGCAGGTGGGTCTTCGCAATGGTGATACCCCTAGCAGCGAGCGGACCCGCCAGCGCAAACGCCCCCCCCAGATCCTGATTACCACTCCGGAATCGCTGGCGTTGCTCCTGGCCTCAGTCGATGCCGAGGGGCTGTTTGCAGAGCTGCACGGCGTGGTGATCGATGAGTGGCACGAGCTCATGGGCAGCAAGCGGGGCAGCCAGAGCGAGCTTTGCCTGAGCTGGCTCAGTCGCCAACGGCCCGGATTGCGGCGATGGGCCATCAGCGCCACCATCGGTAATCTGGAGGAGGCCGCCCAGACGGCGGTGGGAGCCGGAATCGAACCGGTGATCATTACGGCCTCTCTCCAGCGGGGCACCGCCATCCGCAGCCTGCTGCCCGACTCCATCGACGGGTTCCCCTGGGCAGGGCATCTGGGATTGCGCATGCATGAAACCCTGGTGGGCGCCTTGGAACCCACCACTTCCACCCTGCTGTTCACCAACACCCGAAACCAGGCGGAGCGATGGCATCAATGCTTGCGCTACACCTGTCCGGAAATGGAAGGCGCCCTGGCGCTCCACCACAGCTCCCTTGATCGGAGCACCCGGGAAGGGGTGGAAGCGGGGGTGAAGGACGGGGAGATCCGATGGGTGGTGTGCACCAGCTCCTTGGACCTGGGTGTGGATTTTCAACCCGTGGAGCAAGTGGTGCAGATCGGTTCAGCGAAACATCTGGCGCGGCTCCTGCAACGGGCGGGCCGCTCGGCCCACACCCCCGGCCGCACCTCCCACGTGCTCTTCATGCCCACCAACGCCCTGGAGCTGA
>JBJTUM010000105.1:0-5067 GCA_046080725.1 Cyanobium sp.
CAGGAGGCTGGCCATGAACTGGATCAGGAACTGCTCTTTTTGGCCAGCCATGGTCTTCTCCACCTGCTGGGCTGGGACCATCCGGACGAGCCCTCCCTGGAGGCCATGCTCAGCCGTCAGATGGATCTTCTTTCCCACACCGCCCACCTGTTCCCTGGGTCGGCTGAACATTGCTTCGGGGAATCTCCGAGGTAAGGTTCCGCACATCCATCATCGGTGAGGAGTGGTTGTACCCGTTCCTGATCACCAGCCCACCCAACTTCGTGAAGTGGGCGTGGACTCCCATCGTCGAGGGCGCCGCCTAAGAGTGGGGGCCTGGAAAATCGCTGGTGACCTTCCCTCCAGCTTCCGTTATGCGGCCCAAGGGTTGGCCTACGGCTTCGCCAGCCAGCGCAATTTCCGGATCCACGTGGGAATGGGGCTTGTGGTTTTCTGCCTGGGCCTTTGGCTCCAGCTCAGTCTCGATCGTTTGGCCGTGCTGGTGCTCACCGTTGCCGCCGTGCTGGTTCTGGAACTCCTGAACACTGCCACGGAAGCTGTGGTGGACCTGGCCATTGGGCGCAAATTTCACCCTCTGGCCCGCATCGCCAAGGACTGTGCCGCCGCCGCGGTGCTGGTGGCAGCCATCTCCTCCCTGCTGATTGCCCTGCTCCTGCTCGTTCCGCCCCTGCTCCAGCGTTTGGGCCTCCTGCCTGCTTGAGTGAACACCATGCTTCTGGTGATCGACAACTACGACAGTTTCACCTTCAACCTGGTGCAATACCTGGGTGAGCTGGCTGAGGCCCACCCCCTGGCGGCCGATGTGCGCGTGGAGCGCAACGATGCTCTCTCGCTTGCCGAGATCCGCCGGTTGGCTCCCCAGGCTGTGCTGATCTCCCCGGGCCCTGGGGATCCGGATCAAGCCGGAGTATGCCTGGAAGTGTTGCGAGAGCTGGGGCCTGAGCTCCCGATCTTGGGCGTCTGCCTCGGCCATCAGTGCTTGGGGCAGGTGTTTGGAGGCCAGGTCGTGCGCGCCCCCGAATTGATGCACGGAAAAACGTCCGCCGTGCACCACAGCGGGGTAGGGGTGTTTGAGGGTCTTCCCGAGCCCCTCACCGCCACGCGTTACCACAGCCTGATTGTTGATCGGCCTTCCCTGCCGGAGGCCCTAGAGGTCACCGCCTGGCTGGAGGACGGCACCATCATGGGTCTGCGCCATCGTCAGTGGCCCCATCTACAGGGAGTGCAGTTTCACCCGGAAAGCGTGCTCACCGAAAGCGGCCATGCCCTGCTGGCTAATTTTCTGAGCCAGGCCCAGCACTTCCCTGCCCGCGAACACTGCTAGCTTCGCGCCCAGCCGCCTCGCGGCCCTTCCCTGACGCCCTTCCTCCCGTGCCTGTGCGCTTCAGCCTGGTCACCAATCCTCTGCTTGCCCTGGCCCTGCTGAGCCTGTCGACCGGTGTCCCCACAGCGCAGGCTGCCGGAGGGGGGGTGAGGATCACCAGCTATGGCCACAGCGCCTTGCTGATCGAGGGGGGTGGTGCCAGGGTTCTCCTCAACCCGTTTCGCGCTGTGGGCTGTGCCGCCGGATTGGCGGAGCCCAGGGTGAGCGCGGATGTGATTTTGGCTAGCAGCCTCCTGAAGGATGAGGGAGCTGCTGTGGCCAGCGGTCGGCTGCTCAGCAAACCTGGCTCCTACAAGGTGGCCGGCCTGCAGATCGAAGGAGTCGGGGTGCCCCACGACCGGGTGGATGGGCGGCGGTTTGGTCAGTCCACCGTGTGGCGGTGGCGGCAGGGTGGACTGGATTTCGCCCACCTTGGAGGCACGGCAGGGGCCATCACCCCATCCGACAGGGTGCTCCTCGGCCGGCCGGATGTGTTGGTGATCGGCGTCGGCGGGGGGGCCAAGGTGTACACAGGAGCGGAGGCTGCGGCTGTGGTGCGCGAGCTCAACCCCCGCCGCGTGATCCCCGTGCAGTACCTACGCGGCGGCAAGGCCCCGGCGAACTGCGATCAGGGAGGAATGCAGCCCTTTCTCGACGCTCTGGGCAGCCCCACTGTTCGCCAGGCCGGAGCCAGCTTGAGCCTCACCCCACCCCTCGGGGAGAGCACGGTGGTGGAGGTGATGCGCTGAGCTACCTCTCGGTTGCCATTGTCGGGGCCGGAAGTGCGGGTCTGCTGCTGGCGGCCCTGCTGCACCGCCAGGGCCACCGGGTGCAGGTGTTTGAAAAGGCCGATGGAGTGCGCACCGATGGCTGCGGCATCCTTCTGGTGAAGAGTGGGGTGGAGGCCATTGCCGCCAGTGCCATCCCAGGCCTTTTGGATCGTCTTTTGGCCGAAGGGTTGCCCGTGAGCCGCTTTGTGGTGCGCAACTTGCGGGGAGATTTGATCGAAAGCGCTCCGGCGGAGCGGGAGGCCGGGGAGCTCCCCTCCCTGTTGATCCATCGGCGGGCCATCCTGGAGGCTCTGGCCGACGCCCTGCCCCCCCATCTGCTCCAGCCTGGCGCAGAGCTCCTCGGCTGGCGGCAGAACAGCCAGCAGGAGTCTGCCGTGGAGGCCACCTTTGCCGATGGGCGCCAGTGGACGGGTGATCTGCTCGTGGGGGCGGATGGGCTGTTTTCCAGAGCGGCGCCCCTGGTGGCCCCTGAGCGGCGTCTGAACTATCTGGGGGATCGGGTCTGGAGGGGGGTGGTGCCCGATGCAACCTTCTGCCGGGATGGGGAATTCTTTGTCTATGCCAGGGGCCGAGGGGTGTACGCCAACGTGTTTGACCTTGGTGTGGACAACAAGGGCCAACCCCTTACCCACTGGGGCTTTTTCCAGGAGGAGCCCTTGCCCGCCGAAAGGAAGGATCAGCGCAGGCTCTTGTTCGAACCGGTCCCTGAGGACGCCCTGGCCAAGGTTCCGGCGGATCTGGCGGAGCTGATTCGGCGCACGACCCCGGAGGCCCTGGTGGCCAACTGGTCGTTCGACATCGATCCCCTCCCCCGACTGGGGCAGGGCCGGGTGGTGTTGATCGGTGATGCGGCCCATGCCATGAGTTCCTCCCAGGCCCGGGGCATGACGGCGGGACTGGAGGATGCAGTGGAACTGGCCAGGGAGCTTGACCCCCAGCGAATTGCTGTGAACGGCAGGCCGCCGAGCCTAGAAGAGGCCCTCCAGAACTGGGAACACAAGCGGCTGCCGGTGGTGCACGGCTACCAGGAGCGCAGCAGGGCGGTCAGCGCCCGCACCGGTCGCCGCCGTCCTCCCCAGGTGGCCCCCGCCGATTCACCGGCTCCCTGATCCGGCGGCTCCCTAAGCGGCCGCCCGAATCAATCCTTTGGTAGGCCCGCCACACCCTGGTAAGCCTGCCAAAATTGTCCCATCTGGTGGCGGGTGCCAATGCTCACCCGCAGGGATCCATCGATCAGGGGTTTTCCCACCATCGATCGCACCAGAATGCCCACCTCCCGCAGGCCCTGCTCCACCTCTGCCACGGGCGAATCGGGCCAGATCAACAGGTAGTTGCCCCCATCTACGTGGTGCCGCACCCCCGCTTGCGCCAGTTCACCGGCCAGCCAGTCGCGGGCTTCCAGCACCGCCTCCACATAGCTGTCCAAGTAGGGCTGGTCCGCCAGAGCTGCGAAGGCGGCGGTCACGGCAAAACTGTTCACGTCATAGGGACCGGTGACCCGACTGATCCGATCCACCACCTCCGCACAACCGAGGGCAAACCCGATGCGCAGGCCAGCCAGCCCGGCTGTTTTCGAGAGGGAGCGGAGCACGACAAGATTGGGGAAGGAATGGAACGCATCGCCCGTTCCCTCCGTTCCCGCCCGTTCCGCCAGTAGCGGGAGCACGCTGTCGCCACTGAAGGCCTCATAGAGCTCATCCACCACCACCAGTGTTTCGGGCCCCGCGGCAGCCAGCTCCAGAATCCTGGCGGGGGCAAGCCGGGAGCCCGTAGGGTTGTTGGGGTTGCAAATCAGCAGTAGCCGAGGCGGCGCCTGCTGCCTAGCTCCAGAGGTGGCCAGAGCGGCGCGGATCTCCTCCAGAGGGAAGGCAAAGCAAGGCAGGTGATACGGGATTGCCTCGATCTCCATGCCCTGCATGCGGGCGCAGGGGGCGTAGTAGCCAAAGGTGGGTGAGGTGGTGAGAAGCCGTTCACCAGGGCTGCCATAGGCATGGAACAGAGCGTGGAGGGCCCCATCCACGCCGTTGAACAGACCCACCTGATCAGGGCTGAGGCGGCTTTGTATACCCCCGAAGGCTCTGATCACAGCCTCCCGCAGACCGTCGTATTCGGGATAGACGGCGTACTGATCCGGGGGAATGGCCTGGATGGCTTCCACCACCTTGGGGCTCGGCCCCAGGGTGTTTTCGTTGAAATCCAGCCGCAGCAACCCCCTGCGGCCCTCCAGCGGGGCGCTGTAGGCCTGCAGCCGCTCCACATCTGGGCGAGCAGGGGGAAAGAGGGAATCCGTCAACGGGGCAACGGCCATGAAACTTGAGCCTGGCGCCTGCTTGCAGGGTAGGCCTGTTGGGTCGCGCGTTGACCTGACCACGAGCCCTTGCCAACAGGCCACTTCGAAACCCAGCATGTTTGAGGCTTTCTTTTTTGCTATCCCGCCATGCAGACCGAGCGCACCTTTCTCGCCATCAAGCCCGACGGTGTGCAACGCGGTTTGGTGGGGGAGATCATCGGACGCTTTGAGCGGAAGGGTTTCAAACTGGTCGGTCTGAAGCAACTCACTCCGAGCCGGGAGCTGGCGGAAAACCATTACGCCGTCCACCGGGAACGCCCCTTTTTTGCTGGCCTTGTGGCTTTCATCACCAGTGGTCCAGTCGTGGCCATGGTTTGGGAAGGAGATGGGGTGATTGCTGCAGCCCGGCTGATGATCGGGGCCACGAAACCCTTGGACGCTTCCCCTGGCACCATCCGCGGAGACCTGGCTGTGAATATTGGGCGAAACGTGATCCATGGATCGGATGGAGCAGAAACGGCTGTTCAAGAAATTGCCCTCTGGTTTGCGCCCAGTGAGCTGAGTGACTGGCAGCCAGCCGACCAAAGTTGGCGGGTTGAGCAAGGTTGATGGCGTTCGTTTTT
>JBJTUM010000106.1:0-4485 GCA_046080725.1 Cyanobium sp.
TCTCCGTTAAGAGTGTCAGGCAGCCACAGGGGCGGCTTGACGGGAGAAACGAACGATGTTGTTCGCTGTTACGGTTTTGCTCTTACCGAGCAGGCTTCAGTCATCCTCCTGGCGCCCCGTCGAAACCATTGCAGCCCCGCGGTGCTGCCGGTGAAACCGGGAGCGGGGGAATGGAGCTGAGCGGAATCGAACCGCTGTCCGAAACACTGGTGTGGACCACCTAGTCGGCCTGAAGACCGACCCATGAATCTTGGCATCCCACGCGCTTGGCGTCGAGCGGTGGAGGTGGGCTGATCCGTACTGGGCTCATGGGGTTCCCCCACCTGGCGTCTTGAGGGGATGATCCGAGTTCAGGAAAGGGGCGATTCGCAGGACGGCATTCTGGGCGAAAGTGGCGTCCATGCCGAAGTCAAGCTTGTGCAGCGTTTTGAGATCTTGATCGAGCGCGTTGATGAACTTCTTTAGCCCTTCTGATGTGTTGAGTTTGATCTCCGTCTTGGGTAGTTGGTTCGTGGCTGGTGATGTGGATGTGGATGGAGACGGGGAAGGGGGGGCTTCCGCTTCCGCACTGAGATTCGCCGTGGCGCTCGCCACTTTGTTGATCAGATCAAGCGCAAGTGCATACTTGATTCTCTGACTTTCGTAGTTGCTGCCCTGGCCATATAGCTGGCTGAAGGTCAACGCTGAAAAGAGAACCAAGCCGGATGTCATGCCGATATTGATGATCGCATTGTTGGATTGATCCCACCCTTTTTTGCTCACGAAGGCCAGGGCTGCCAGGGTGGCGATACCCGCTGCTGTTGCAACGGCGTAGGTGGCGCTGCGATGGGCGAAAAAGTAAACGCCCAAGGTACAGGCTGTCTGCTGGGCATGTTCCAGCTCCCGGAGTTGGGTGGTGAGCCGGCTGATCTGGGAGGGGAGTGGGGGATTGTCTTTAGTTATTTGCAGTTGTTGGATGTCGGCTGCGATCTTCTCCATATCCAGGGGGCCTTGCGCAGGCGATGCATTGGACGATGGAGTGGGCGATCCAGTGGTTTTGTTCGTCTGCTTTTGGATCTGAGTGCATATTCGCCATTCTTCCGCCTTGTGTGTGATATTCCGAACAACAATGTTGTAGGCAACAATAGCCAGCCCCGCAATTGCAACTGCCAGCAGAGCATGGCCTAGAAACGAAGGATTGACTTGATCCTCTTTGACATAAACAAGCTTCCTGGCCCACCGCGACTCGGTCCACGGTTTGGGTTCGGGTGACTGCACAGCTCTGACCCTCAGGCAACTGCGTCATTCTGCAGGACTAGGCCAGGCAGCAGCTTGGGGTCTGCAGGAGGTGATGCGCCACTTCCATGGGCTCCTCGCATCACCCCTCCAGGCAGCTCAAGACCGGTACACAGGGACCACATCCGTGATCGTTCTCACAGGGCCCGGCCGCTCCCTCGTCAGGGCAAGCAGCAGCTCGGCCGTTGCAGCAGCTGATGGGCCACCTCCATGGGGGCATCGAAGGGCTCCAGCCAAGCACTGCACTGCCAGGGCTCCTGGCCGGCCTCCTCGCAGTGACCCTCCAGGCACAGGCGGCTGCCGTGGAGCACCAGTTCAAAGCGTCCGTGGCGTCGACCAGGGACCTCCAGCAAGGGATCGTCCATGGGCCTTTGGGTCAGAGTTTTTACAATGGCTCCGATCGCAGCCCCTGCCATAGGGGTGGGTCAGTTCGGAGAGTGTTCATCGCGATACAGCCCGCTCTCCAACCGAGCCTGCTGCCGCAGTTACTCTTCACCACAAGCCACCTCAGTGAGGCGGAGCGAGTCCATGGCGAGCGTGCTCGAGATCCGCAAGCGGCTGCGCAGCCAGCGGATCCAAACCTTGTGCACCCGCATCGAGCCCCTGCTGGCAGGACGGGCTGGGGCCGAAGTGTGGCTGTTCGGCTCCCTGGCCCGTGGCGACTGGGATGCCCACTCGGATGTGGATCTTTTGGCGGTGGCGCCGGATCAAGGCGCCGCCGACCAGCTGGCCGAGGCCCTGTTGGGAGCAGGCCTGGCCGATGACGTGATTGGTCTCCGCCAGGGCCGCTGGCTGGAACGCCAGCGGGGCGATGATCCCTGGTGGCGCGGCATCTGCCGCGATGCGATCCGGCTTCAACCGCTGCACAGGCCATGACGGGCCGCCTGCACGCCTGGCTGCGATGGAGGATTTCATGCCCAGGCCTGCTACCACTGCTCCCAGTCAGGAGCCGGAGCGGACCCACTCGATCGAGCGATTGCTCCTCGCCCTGGAGTCGCTTGGCGTCGCCACAACCCCGCTGCGCCAACTGCCGCGGAAAGCCCTGCAGCGGATGATCACCGCCAGCCGTTATCCCGATGGCGATGAGGCTCCGGCGGAGCTGTTCGACGAACGGGATGGGGCCCTGGCTCTGGAGGTGGCACGGGCCGTGGTGGGTTTTGCGGACCAGCAGCTGGCAGACCTCATGCCGTCCGAATCCACCTGATGCGCTCGAAGGGTTCATCGTCCTGCGGCAGGGCCAGCAGCAGCTCGGGCAGCGAAGGCGCCTGGGCCTGATCGAGGCGGCGCAGCCGCTCGTCTTCCGCGGCGGAGCCCACCAGGGCACTGAAGCGATTCTTGGCGTCCATGCGCAGATGCCTCTTTAGAGATCTTGCTTGGGTAGATACTGAATGGTTGGGCACTGCAGCAGGCCTTTGCTCATCTCCTCTCAGCGTTGGTACAGCCCGGCCAACCCGGCCTCGCTGGCTGTCGCTACCCCCCGCTCCGTGATCAGGCCAGTCACCAGCCGGGCTGGGGTGACATCAAAGGCGGGGTTGAATCCCGGGGTTCCATCGGGGCTGAGCTGCACCGTGCGGACGTTGCCCTCGGCATCGCGCCCCTGGATATGGGTCACTTCGGCCGGGCTGCGGGCTTCGATCGGGATCTCCGCCACCCCATCGGCCAGGGTCCAGTCGATGGTGGAAACAGGCAGGGCCACGTAAAAGGGCACGCCGTTGTCGTGGGCGGCCAGGGCCTTGAGGTAGGTGCCGATCTTGTTGCACACATCCCCGCAGCGGGTGGTGCGGTCGCTGCCCACGATCACCGCATCCACCTGGCCGTGCTGCATCAGGTGGCCGCCGGCGTTGTCGACGATCACGGTGTGGGGAACCCCCTCCTGCCCCAGCTCATAGGCGGTGAGGCTGGCGCCCTGGTTGCGGGGGCGGGTTTCATCCACCCACAACTGGATCGGCAGGCCAGCCCGATGGGCCTTGTAGATCGGCGCCAGGGCCGTGCCCCAGTCGACCGTGGCCAGCCAACCCGCATTGCAGTGCGTGAGCACCTGCAACGGCTCCCCCTGGCGCTCCGCCGGCCGGGCGGCGGCCAGCTGCTGGAAGATCTGCAGGCCGTGGTTGCCGATGGCCTCGCACATGGCCACGTCCTCCTCCGCGATGGCACCCGCCTCCGCCTGGGCCGCGGCGGCCCGCTCGCTCTCCGGCAGCTCCCGCACCCGCGCCCGCACCCGCTCCAGGGCCCAGCGCAGGTTGATCGCCGTGGGCCTGGTGGCGTTGAGCCCAGCAAAGGCCTCCTCCAGCGGCCCATCCCCCGGATCGGCCTGCAGGGCGAGCATCAACCCATAGGCCCCGGTGACGCCGATCAGGGGCGCCCCCCGCACCACCATGGTGCGGATCGCCTCGGCCGCCTCCTGCCAGTGCGTCAGGGAGCGGATGCGGAATTGATGGGGCAGCAGGGTCTGGTCGATCACCCCCACGGACCTGCCCCCCTCCTCGAGCCAGATGGTGCGCCAGGCTTTGCCGTCGATGTTCATCGGGGCTGTAATCAGTGATGGTTTTGCTCCCCTGATCCTCGCTCCTGCTCGGGTGCTCAGATCGGTCGATAGCCAAACCAGTCCGGCCGCTGGGGCGGGGCGGGCTCCGTCACCGGGATCAGGTGCACTTGCCACCCCCCCACCCCCTCCAGAGGCAAGCAGTCGTCCACGGTCTCCAGGGCATGAAGATCATCCTTATGACGGCTCTGGCTCACCGGCAACCACTGGGCCAGCGCCTGCCGTTTGGCCCCTGCAGCGGTGTCCGCCACCACCAGGCCAAACGCATGCTCTTCCGCCAACAGGTGGGGCTGGTAGCCCCCCACATTCACAAACCACAGCCGCTCGGCCCCAGCAAAGGGCTCCCGGCGGAGCTCCACCGCAAACGCCCCCACCTGCCGCACGGCCATGTAGCTGTCGATGTGGAGCCCTTTCCGGCGGCCAAACCACTGGCTCCGCAGGGCCGGCAGGGTGGCGTCCAGGGTGGGGCCCACCACGAAGCGCACATCGTGGAGCTCGATATGGGCCCCCGCCGCCCGGCCTCCCAGCACCACCAGAAACAGCTGGGGCCCCCCCCGTCGGTTCGGCAGTGGGGGCCTTCAGCCCCGGGGGCGCCGGTCATCCCCTCTGCCGCCCAGATCAGCAAAGTCAGCGTCGAAGCCGTCGTTCCGTTTCCGGCTGCTCGTCAC
>JBJTUM010000107.1:0-3577 GCA_046080725.1 Cyanobium sp.
AGAGGGAGGGATTCGAACCCTCGACAGAAGTTGCCTCCTGTAACTCCTTAGCAGGGAGCCGCTTTCAACCGCTCAGCCACCTCTCCAGCGGCTCCAAGAGCTTAACCCGACACCCGCGGCCTATCCCTTACTCGCTGCGGAAGAGGCGTTGCACCCGCCTGCTGTCCACATGCACCAGAAGGTCGTAGGGGATAGTGCCAGCGGCGGCGGCCACCTCCTCGGGCCGCAGGGTATGGCCCTCATGGGTGCCAAAGAGCAGCACCTCATCCCCCACGGCCGCCTGGGGCAAGGCGGAGAGATCAATGGCCATCGAATCCATGGACACCCGGCCGATCACCGGCACCCGCTGCCCCTGAACCATCACCTTCCCTGCGTTGGATAGGGTCCAGGGAACACCGTCGTTGTAGCCGGCCGCCACGATGCCCACTCGCTGCTCCTCCGCCTCCACCACGTAGGTGCCGTTGTATCCCACCCGCTGACCCTTCGGCAGGGTGGCCACCTGGGCAAGACGGCTTACGAAAGCCACTGCCAGCTGCAAATCCAGGGCTTCAGCCACTGCCCTCGATGGGGCAATTCCATAGAGCCCCAAACCCAATCTCACCATCCCATAGCGAGCTTCCGGAAAACGCACCGCGCCGGATGTCGCGGCGGCGTGCACCACCAAGGTGTCGTCGCTCTCCGCCCGGATCTGGGCCACCACACCTTCAAAGACCCCCAGCTGACGGCGGGTGTGGCCATCGGCAGCGGGATCATCGGCAGAAGCCAGGTGAGTCATCACCCCCGTGAGCCGCACCACGCCGGAACTGCGCAACAAGCGGACCACCGTGAGGGCTTCCTCAGGTGCCACCCCCAGCCGGCCCATGCCGGTCTCGATCTCCAGGTGCACCTCAAGGGTGACGTCCATGGCCCGCAGGGATTCGATCAGGGCCAGGGCAAAGGCATGGGAGTAGACCACCGGGGTGAGCCGGTGGCGCACGGCCTTGTCCACTTCGTCGCTGTCCATCAGAAGCACCAGAACCGGCAAGTGCACCCCGGCTCGTCGCACGATCGCCCCCTCATCAGCCGCCGAAACACCAATCCAATCCACACCGCCCTCCTGCAAGGCCGCAGCCAGGCGGGCCAACTCCGTGCCGTAGGCCCAGGCCTTAAGCACGGCCAGGATCGCCACATCAGGGCCGCAAAGGGCCCGAAAGCGTGCGATGTTCTCTCGGATCGCCCCTAAATCCACCACGAAGCGCCGGGGCGCCATCGACTCCCACAGATCACAGGCCAGGGCCGCCAGGCCCGAGGAAGAGGGTCCTTTCACCAGCAGCAGATCACCCCGCCGGGCCAGCTCCCGCAGCTGGCGCCGCAGGGCCAGTGGATCAGCCAGCTCCAACAGGGGCGCCTCCGGGGCTGCGGCCCGCCAGCCCTCTGCCGTGGCGAGCTGAGCCGGGTGGGGCAGCAGCAGAAGGTGGGTAAAGCCTCGTTCGGCAGCCACCCGGCCAATCAAGCGGTGTTCCAGGGCCGCCCTCTCCCCCAACTCCGCCATGCCACCGAAGAGGAAGATCCGCTTACCCTTCGCCTCAGGGCTTGCCGCCACCGCATCTAATGCCGCCTGCACCGAAAGGGGATCGGAACTGGCCGTGTCGTTGACAATCGTGACCCCTTCCGGGGTGCGCCAGGTTTCCATGCGAGTGGGCCCGAAGGAGTAGTCGTGAAGGGCCTGGGAGATGGCCTCCGGCTCCACCCCCAGGCGCACCGCTGCCGTGATCGCCAAGAGGAGATCGTCCACCAGGGGCCTGGAGCGGGTGCGCACGGGGATCTGCAGGGGGTCGGCATCCCCGCCAAAGCCGATGGTGAGCAGAAGGCCGTTGGGAATAGGGGATTGGCCCAGCAGCCTTGGCCCCTCCTCCGGATGCACCACCGGACAGGGGAGAGGAAAGGCATGCAGGAGAGGGTCGTTGGGCCGCAGGACCCAACGGGGAGGGGGGGTGGTCTGAAACAGCTGGAGTTTTTCCCGCGCCGTGATCTCCCGGCTGCCGAAGGAGGCCAGGTGGGCGAGCCCAACGTTCACCAGAATCCCGAAATCGGGCTGCAAAATCCTCGCCAGGTTGGTCATCTCCCCAGGAGCGGACACACCCGCCTCAAAAATCCCTAGCTCCGTGCCCGGTGGCGCCTGCAGCACAGCCAGGGGGACCCCCACCTGGCTATTCCAGCTGCCGGGGCTGGCCGCGACTCGAAATCGGCTGGCCACGGCGGCGGTGAGGGCATCTTTGACGATGGTTTTGCCATTGCTCCCGGTGATCGCCACCACCTGGCGGATGTGGCGGCGCCGATACCAAGCAGCAAGTTCCTGCAACGCAGCCAGGGGGTTCGCCACCGCCAAGGACAGACCCGCAGGCCGAGGCAGGTCCTGCCGCATCACCAATAGGGCGGCACCGGCCCCAAGGGCCGCATCTAAAAACCTGTGGCCATCAGCATGGCGTCCGGGCAACGCGAAAAAAACATCCCCCGGCTGCACCCGTCGCGAATCAATGGCCACCCCTCGGATGGAAGCCATCGGCGCGGACCCGTGCAGATCACCACGGAGCAGAGCCTCCATGGCCGCCGGATCGGGATAGGCACCGGTGGCCTGGGACACTGAAACTTCATCTAAATTCCCTCTAGCATGGCTCAAATCGGCTTTGGCCATGGGCCAGGTTCTGGTTCTCAACGCCTCCTACGAACCCCTCAACATCACCACCTGGAAGCGGGCGATGGTGATGGTGATGATGGGTAAGGCGGAAGGCCTTGAGCACGACAGAAAAAGACTCCTGCGGCCCAACCTGCACCAACCCACAGTGATCCGCCTGCGGCAGTTCGTTCGGGTGCCCTACCGGCAAATGCCTCTCACCCGCCGCAACGTGTTCCAACGGGACAGCCACCGCTGCCAGTACTGCGGCACGGGAAGCGATCCCCTCTCCATCGACCATGTGGTGCCCCGCAGCCGGGGCGGAGCCGACAGCTGGGAGAACGTCACCACTGCCTGCCTGGCCTGCAACGTGCGCAAAGGGAACCGCACGCCTTGGGAAGCAGGCATGTTGCTCAAGGCCAAACCCCATCGCCCTCTGAGCAGCCTCACCTTCGAGGCGCGACGCCGCATGGGTAATGGACTCAACAGCGAGTGGGAGAAGTATCTCATCGGGGCTTGAGGGGCCTCCGGGTCCAACTCAGCCGCCCACCCCGGCGGCCTGAAGGGTGAGCTCCTCGAGTTTGGCGCTCTGCTCGGCGGCGATGCAGCTTTCGATCATCTCCTCCAGGCCGCCTGCGAGCACGGTGTCGAGGGAAAAATTGCGGCCCAGCCGGTGGTCGGTCACCCGGTTGTCCTTGGCGTTGTAGGTGCGGATTTTCTCGCTGCGATCGCCGCTCCCCACCTGGGCTCGGCGGGCCGTTCGCTCCTGGTCAGCAGCTTCGGCCAACTCCCTCTCCAGCAGTTTGGCCCGCAGGATCTCCAGCGCCCGCTCCCGGTTTTGCAGCTGGGAGCGCTCCTGGGTGCAAAACACCCGAATGCCCGTTGGCTTGTGAAAGAGATCCACCGCCGTTTCCACTTTGTTGA
>JBJTUM010000108.1:0-4981 GCA_046080725.1 Cyanobium sp.
GAAGCAACAACACTTTTTTGTGAGCTGTTCCCTGCAGGACATGATCCGCAGCCTGGACATGCGCGGGCTGCCGATCCAGGAGTTTCCCGACCACTGGGCCATCCAGCTGAATGACACCCATCCGGCGATTGCGGTGGCCGAGCTGATGCGCCTGCTGCTGGATGACAAACATCTTGACTGGGAAACCTCCTGGGACATCACCCGTCGCTGCATTTCTTATACCAACCACACCCTTCTGCCCGAAGCCCTGGAGAAGTGGGGGCTGGATCTCTTCGGCAGCCTGCTGCTGCGCCACCTGGAGCTGATCTACGAGATCAACCGCCGCTTCCTCCAGCAGGTGCGCCTCAAGTATCCCGGCAACGAGCAAATCCTGCGCAAGGTGTCGATCATTGATGAGGAGGGCAGCAAAGCGGTGCGGATGGCTCATCTGGCCACGGTGGCCTCCCACCATGTGAATGGGGTAGCGGCCTTGCACAGCGCTCTGGTGAAGAGCGATCTGTTTCCGGAATTCGCTGCGATCTGGCCAAAGAAATTCACCAATGTCACCAATGGGGTGACGCCAAGGCGGTGGGTGGCCCTGGCCAACCCCAAGCTGGCGGCCCTGCTCACCGAAGCGGTGGGCGAAGGCTGGGTGACCGACCTGGACCAACTGCGCGCCCTGGAGCCCCTGGCCGAAGATGGGGGGTTCCTGGAGCGCTGGCAGGCCACCAAGCTGGCGGTGAAGCGGGAGCTCACCCACTACATCCATAGCCACATAGGCGTGCTGGTGGATCCGGCCTCCTTGTTTGACGTGCAGGTGAAGCGCATCCACGAATACAAGCGCCAGCACCTCAATGCCCTGCAGGTGGTGGCCCAATACTTGCGCATCAAAAATGGCAAGAGCGAGGGCATGGTGCCCCGCACGGTGATCTTCGGCGGCAAAGCGGCACCGGGCTATGCGATGGCCAAGTTGATCATCCGCTTCATCAACGGCATTGCCGAAACCGTGAACGCTGATCCAGACATGGATGGGCTGCTGCGGGTGGTGTTTCTGCCGGATTACAACGTGAAGCTGGGCGAGCGCGTGTATCCGGCGGCAGATCTTTCAGAGCAGATCTCCACGGCAGGCAAGGAGGCCTCGGGCACCGGCAACATGAAATTTGCCATGAATGGCGCCCTCACAATCGGCACGCTGGATGGGGCCAACGTGGAGATCCGGGAACAGGTGGGGGCAGACAACTTCTTCTTGTTTGGCCACACCACCGCAGGGATTGCCGACTTGGCCAAGGCGGGATATTGCCCCTGGGAGCTGATCCCCTCGATGCCCGAGCTGGCCGAGGCGTTGCGGCTGATTGAGCAGGGCCACTTCAGCAACGGCGACCAGGAGCTCTTCCGGCCCCTGCTCCAGAATCTCACCGGCTCCGATCCGTTCTTTGTGCTGGCGGATTTTGCCGATTACCTGCGAGCCCAAGGGGACGTGAGCCAGGCCTGGGCCGATCGCAACCGCTGGAACCGGATGGCCCTGCTGAACACGGCCCGCACGGGATTCTTCTCCTCGGATCGCTCCATCCGCCAATACGCCAAGGAGATCTGGCGGGCCGAGGCGTTCCCGGTGACGATCACCTGCGAACTGGAGTAGGCCCTCGCTGGTGAATGTTTAGTTTCGGTCCCGATCGGGAAGGTCGGGCGTTTGATGAAGGAGCCGGTTGAGCCTCAGCCGATCAGCATTGAGCGGATCAGGAGCCAGTTCACCAGCCACCTCACGGAATTTCTGTTCCACATCCTCGGGAACACGCACATCAAAGATGCGCTCCATCAGTGCCTCGATGGAGAACAGATGGGCGTTGATGTTTTCCAGATCAGCCATGGCCTGCTGGATGGCGTCGGCTTCCAGAGCGGCCGTGCTCGCAGGGGTGCTGGAGCCCCCAGCCGCCATGCCATCCGCGTGGGGTGCTGCTGGGGCAGCATCACTGTCGGCGGTTTGTTTCTGCAGCTCCTCCAGCACCCGCCCCGCCAGGGTCCGGAAGGATTGGAGGGCAGCCCAGTTGAGTTCCTGTTGTTGACGCAGGCTGGGATGTTCACGAATCAAACGGTCGTGTTCCCGATAGAACCGCTGGCAGTCAGGGCATTGGCAGGGCTCTTCTGGCACCGCTTCCCTTGGATTGATCATGTCCCATCATGGCATCCGGCACGACCCATGGCATGGGGCGGTTTCAGGCGGCCAGCTGCTCGTCGATCAGATCCTGGGGTGGGGGCACTTCGATGGAGCTCACCACCTGGATGACATCCCGCAGGCGCATGGCATCGGCAAACCAACCCATGGCTTGCTCCGCATCCCCACTGAGCTCCGCATCGGATGCTTGGTGCTCGTGGGCATCCGCGAGAAGGGCCAGCCAACAGAGAGCTTTGGCCTGCACCAGCACCAAATGCAGGTCGTCTGGCTGGCAAGCCGAAATCTGCTCTCTCTCCTGCTGCATCAGCAAGCGCAAACGCAGATGATGGAGCTGGCTCATGAACGTGCCAAATTTGGCTAAGGGTACGGCTCTTGGCCAGGCAATCAAGTCTGCGTGCTTGTGGGCTGAACGAAAACGGGGCTGGCGGGACTCGAACCCACGACCTACGGTTTAGGAAACCGTCGCTCTATCCGGCTGAGCTACAGCCCCATCGGTGGAATCCTAGTCAGGCCCTGTGTGCCAAAGCCATTAGGTTGGTTGTTGAAAGCAGGTGAGGTGATCGCGACCGGCCACCTCCTGTGGGCCCAGCTTCTCGGAGCCAACCCGTGGGATGAGGAACCGGTTGAGGAAAGTCCGGGCTCCCCAATGGCCAGGCTTGCTGGGTAACGCCCAGTGCGGGAAACCGTGAGGACAGTGCCACAGAAACACACCGCCAATGGCCCGGGCGCTTGTCGCCGGGGATCAGGCAAGGGTGCAAGGGTGCGGTAAGAGCGCACCAGCGGCATCGAGAGGTGCCGGCTCGGTAAACCCCAGCAGGGAGCAAGGCCAGGGCTTCGGCCCGCGGAACAAGGGTTGGCCATGGTCCCGTTCCGTCTGTAGCGCGCCGCTAGAGGCCGCCGGTAACGGCGGTTCGAGAGAGATGATCCACCACCACCGTCCCGTCAGCCCCGCGCTGGGGGGGGGCGGTGGGGAACAGAACCCGGCTTATGGCCTGCTTTCCCCCCTTTGCTGATGGAGCTGGTGACACCCGAGCGCATTGCCCAGCTTGTGGCGTTTCTCCAGAAACTGGGGCTGGATCCCTGCGCCCCCGGTGGCCCTGGAGCAACCAGTAGCGGCTTGGCTCCCATCGATGAGGCGCTTAGCCACAGCTCATTGGGGGAGAGCCGCAACCATGAGCGGTTGGAATTTCTTGGTGATGCGGTCTTGCGGTTGGCCGCCACGGACTATCTGAGGAGGGAACAGCGACAGCTGCGGGTGGGAGAGCAATCTGCGTTGAGGAGCCAGATGGTGAGCGATGAGTGGTTAGCGAATCTTGGGCAGGAGTGTGGCCTGGCAGATGTGGTGAGGATGGGGCCAATGGCGAGCGGAGATCAAGCGGGGCGGGCGACCGTATTGGCGGAATGCACCGAAGCGCTGTTGGGGGGCCTTTATTTGGCCTGGGGTGGCCCATTGGGTGGCTTGGAACCTGTTGTTTGCTGGCTCAGCCCCTTCTGGCGGAGGACAGCAGAAGCTGTGCTCGCAGATCCCCACCGGAACAATTGGAAATCGGCCCTACAGGAGTGGAGCCAACAGCACGGATATGGGCTACCGCGTTATGAATGCGTCG
Source organism: Cyanobium sp. (assembly GCA_046080725.1). Taxonomy (GTDB): domain Bacteria; phylum Cyanobacteriota; class Cyanobacteriia; order PCC-6307; family Cyanobiaceae; genus Cyanobium. Next base: position 3,760 of record JBJTUM010000108.1, read on the forward strand.
AAAAAAGCCTTGCGCATGGGGACCCCATGCGGTTTTATTGCTGCGTACATCTCGCCACCACACAACCCAAAAAATACAAATTGGCTGAAGGATGGGGGAGGTCACGCCGGATGGCTGAGCAGCAGGCTGCTCGCCAAGCACTGGCTGAGACCACCAGCACGGAGGAGAGCACTTAGTCTTTCGAAATAATACGCAAGACTCATAAGTTGTATTGATATCCTAATAATTTTTGCTTGGTCTGTTTCAGCTGAAAGCAGCTATGAGGTTAGGAGGCTCGCTAATGAGAAAATCCTTCCCCCCCCAAACCACATGCGTCCTCTTGCAAACACGCGCCTTCCCATGGGGCGCCTCCCGCAACTCGTCGGCCAAGCCGCGCTACCCGCCAGTGTGCTCGCCGGTGGCGGCTCCCTGCTGAATGCAGGTGGGGCGATGGTAGCGCTCAATGAAACTGATACTTTCCCCCCCTACCCCCTTTACTCCTGCCGCAACGTTGGATGACGGATCCAAAATTACAGGAATTTCGGGTCCAACTCTCGGTGCTGGGAATGTGGAGTTTAGTGTCGTAGCCCCTAAGGTTGTTACTGTTGACACTGACTGGTTTCCCAATCTGAATATAGCTGAGCTACTGGCACTTTCACCTACTCCCTTACTGCTCCTGCTGGACAGTTTTGGACTGACTATGCCCTTTCCTCTAACATAGTTCCTTTTTTCCCGGGAGCAGAATTCTCTAAGAGCGTTTGCACTACTCTCGGAGCTGATGGCCTCTGCCCAATAGATCCCACTGGTGTCCTTACAGTTAACACAACTAACTCCGAATTTACACCCATTAAAACCTTGTCCTCCCTTGGGACCCCTAACGTTAATAGACAATCAATTGAATACTTTTGCATACGATGTCCCAGGACCCCTGCCCATCCTGGGTGCTGGCGCTGCTTTCGGCTTCAGCCGCAAGTTGCGTAGCCGCATCAAGGAGCGAGCGAATCGCGAAAGAGACCAAGCGGATCGAGAGAGACACCGAGCAGATCAAGAGAGAAACCGAGCAGCTGTAGACGAAGTCGGCCGGAGGCCATGGCGCGAAAACGCCAGGCAGAGAGTATTGAGCGCTTTGATCAGGCAACACTGCTTTGCGGACCAGTCCAGCTCGACCCCCCCCTCCCACCAACCGAGCCCGATTCCAGTTCTCTCTGACGCTCCTGGCGCAGGCAATCCTTGGGGTGTGTAC
>JBJTUM010000109.1:0-20666 GCA_046080725.1 Cyanobium sp.
CCCAGCGCCTCTCCCAGGAGCTGCAGGAGTGGTGGTACAGCAAGCAGCCCTCCTCCCTTGAGCCCGAGAACCTGCATCCTCCAGAGCTCCCGCTCCTCCCATAAAAAAACGCCCCAGCTGGGGCGCGGAAGGAGCGAGGCGGCTCTTTGAAGGCGATAGAAAAGGTTTGAGTCGGCAGAGCCGCTTCAAGCCTGACCGGCATCCAGCCCTAGAAGTAGATTTTGCCGCCACCCCATTGGATCCCCTGAACCTTGGGGGCAACGAGGATGTAACCGGCCATCAGGCGAAGGTCTTCCTCATCCAGATCGCGCATCTTCACGAAGATGTCAGTGCTCTTGAGGCTGGGGTGCACATCGGCGATGCTGTATTCCCCGTCGTAGGACATGGGGTCTTTGAGAAAATCCACGAGGGCGGCCACTGAATCCCTCGGAGGCGTGGCTAGGGCAAGGGTTTCAGGGTCGAGGCCGACGTTCTGATTGGTTTTGGTGATGCCACCGGCGTGGCAGGTGCCGCAGCTGTTGTTGAACTGCTTGCGGCCAGCCTTGATTTCCTTCTCGCTGAAGGTGACGGTGTAGCCGTCGGGACCAGCAGGGACCGTAAGCGTTGCCTCATCCCACCGCGCGGCGGCGGCAGGGCCAGCAGAACAGACGAGCAGCGCCACCGCCAAGGGAAGAACCAGAAGGGATCTGGCAATGGCGCGGACGACTGAGCGGAGGGTGGGGGCCATGGAAGAAGCCGAAGAAAGGGCGGACGGGCCGCACTGAGCCCTTGTATCACGGGGGGGTGGTGGGCTCGCCAGGGACGACGCGAACTGTTGCAGGGAGGTTCAGAGTCAGGAAATCCTTGGCCAGCAAGGTATGGGGGAAGATCACCTGGGCTTCCCGCAACAGATCCTCAGCTGTGACGGGGTTGCCAGCCACGTAGCGGGGGCTGAGGTGGGTCAGCGCAAGCTGCTTCACGCCAGCAGCCAGGGCCGCCTGGGCTGCCATGGTGCTGGTGGAGTGCTGCCGTTGGAACGCCAGCTCCGCCTCGCCATGGGCAAAGGTGGCCTCATGGATGAGCAGGTCGGCCCCCTGGGCCAGCTGCACGGCCTCCTCGCAGTAGAGCGTATCTGTGCAATACACCAAACTCACACCGGGCTGAGGCGGGCCGCACAGTTTGGCTCCAGACACCACCCGTCCGTCTTCCAGGGTGATGGACTGACCCGCCTTCAGGGCGGCGTACAGGGGCCCTGGGGGAATCCCCAGGGCCCTAGCCCCCTCCACATCAAAGCGACCCGGCCTGGGCTTCTGCTCAACCCGATAGGCAAAGGCAGGCACCCGATGGGTGAGCGGGGCCACCCGCACCCTGAGATCTCCGTCCTCCAGCAGAGGGGCTCCGCTTCGGGCCGCCTCTCGCACAGGATGCACCCGAATAGGGTAACTCAAGCGAGTGGAGGAGGTGTGCAGGGCACCCTCCAAAAACTCCTTCAGCGGATCGGGACCGTACAGATCCACGCCATCGCATTGGCCGGAGAGTCCCAGGCTGGCCAACAGACCAGGCAGGCCAAAGACGTGATCGCCGTGCATGTGGGTGATGAAGATGCGCCGCAGCTGGGACACCCGCAGCGGGCTGCGCAGAAATTGGTGCTGGGTGCCTTCACCACAATCGAACAACCAGAGCTCGGCGCGCTGGGGGAGGCGCAGGGCCACCGAAGAAACATTGCGGGACCGGGTGGGAACGCCTGAGCTAGTGCCAAGAAAGGTGACCTGCAACCGCCTACCTCTGCCAGTGAAATGCTGACACGTCCCCTGGCAAGCCCGTGGAAGCGCCGCAAGAATGGTTGGGCCTGCTGTGAACGACGCCCTGGTGACTGAGGCCCGAACCCTTCTGTTGCCCCTGCTCGTTGTGGCGGCCGCGCCCTTCGCCCAGGCCGCCCGGCTGAACCCAGCGGCCTCGACCCAACCAATGGGCCCGCCCATTCGCGTGTTGCTGCTGGAGGCACCGGTCATCACCGTGGGGGCAGCAGGTCAAGAGGGGCTGCGCCTGCGGGACGCGCGTGGACGCCTGCTGTTGCAGGTGGACCCTGGACAGCGGCTGCGGGTGAGTCGAAGAGACAAGGTGCTCACTCTGGAACCGCTGGCCAGGGGGACCGATCCAGCCCCCATCCAGCCCCTCCGGGCCGTCCTACCAGTCCTCCCCCCACAGGCCCCTGGTCCCTTGCCCATACCCCTGCAGGATCTGCGGTTGGAGCCCGTTGCAAGTGGGGATTTGCTGGTGCTGAACCAACGGCGCTATAGGGGAAGCCTTCTGCTGCGGCCCCAGGGGGAAAGCCTCCAGGCAATCAATCGGCTGCCCCTCGAGCCCTATCTGATGGGGGTCGTCGGCAGTGAGATGCCCGACTCCTGGCCCCAGGCCGCGCTCCGGGCCCAGGCTGTGGCCAGCCGCACCTTCGTGCTGCAACAGCTTCGCCCCCAAGCCCCCTTCGATGTTAAGGCCACCGTGGCCAGCCAGGTCTACGAGGGTGTCGAAGCCGAATCCACGGCAGTGCGGCAGGCCGTGACCAGCACCGAAGGGAAGGTGCTCCTCCATGGCCAGCAGCTCATCAACGCCGTGTTTCACAGCAGCAGTGGTGGGGCCACGGAGAACAGCGGCGATCTCTGGAGCCGCCAGCTGCCCTATCTGGTGAGTGTGCCCGACTTTGATTCCGCAAGCCCGGTGAGCCGATGGGAAAAGGCCCTTGAACCTGAGGATCTGCGCCAGAGCTTCAAGGAGATCGGCGGGGCTGTCGCCATCGAGCCCCTGCAAACCTCCCCAACCGGTCGGCTGCGGCGGGCCAAGGTGATCGGGCCCGGTGGGGAACTGGTGCTTACGGGCAGCGAGATGCGGCAGCGCCTTGGTTTGCGCAGCACGCTGGTGCAATTCTCCTTTGAGCCGGCAGACCGCATCACCCCCCAAACCCAGGGGCAGAGCCAGGCCGCACCTGTGGTCCTCTCCTTTCCGGAGACCTCCCCAAGCCTGCGGCTGATGGTGAAGGGGCGGGGCTACGGCCATGGTGTAGGAATGAGCCAGTGGGGGGCCTACGCCCTTGCCTTGCGAGGGAAGAGCTATGAGGACATCCTTCGCCACTACTACAAAGGGGCCGTGCTCCGTCGTTACTGATCCCTCCGCCGCCGCTCCATCTGGATTCCATCTTCTGGCCTTACCCTCCATCGAGGCGGTTGCCCAAGCCGCTGCTCAGGCCCTGCTGGAAGCCTCCCACCAGGCTCCTAGGCGGCCTTTGGGCCTTGCCACGGGAAAAACGATGGCACCGATCTACGCGTCCTTGGTAACCTTGGTGCTTAGCCAACCCCAGGAAGCTCAGGAAGCCTTGCGGCAAAGATGGTGCAGCTTCAACCTGGATGAATACGTGGGACTTGGCCCCCAGGATCCTGGATCCTTCGCTGCGGAAATGCTCCATAGCCTGGCCCATCCTCTCGGCATTCATCCGGCTCAGGTGCATCTGCCCGATGGTTTGGCGCCAGACCCCGCGGCCGAAGCTCATCGCTACGGCCTGGCCTTACACGGCACAGGGGGCGTGGGACTCCAGCTGCTAGGTCTCGGGCTCAACGGCCATGTGGGCTTTAATGAACCACCCTGCGAACCGGACAGCACTACCCGCTGCCTGAGGCTCAGCGCAAGCACGCGCCAGGCCAATGCTGGGGCCTTCGGCGGCCGTCCCGATCAGGTTCCCCCCCGGGCGATTACCCTCGGCCTGGCCGACATTCTGCGGGCAGAGCGGATTCTGCTGGTGGTCACAGGAGCCCAGAAAGCCCCAATCCTGCGAAGGCTTCTGGAGGAACCTCCCTCTGCTGATTTGCCTGCCAGCTGGCTGCACCTCCATCGCTCGGTGTATCTGATGGCCGATCCTTCGGCCCTAGGGAACTGAACGGTGGAAACAGGGTCAAGCCATCACAGACGCCATCAGGTTCTCTTCCGCCTCCAGGTTGGACGTGACACTGCGCACATCTTCCAGGTCTTCGAGAGCATCGAGCATGCGTAGCAGGGCTTGTAGCACCTCCCCGTCTTCCACCCGACAGGTGGTGTTGGGGATCCAGCGGTGCTCCCAGCTGCCGACGGGCAAGTCCAGGGCTTGAAGTCCATCCTGGAGAATCTCCAGGTCCTCAAAGCGACCGATGACATCGGCCCAGTCTTGCTCCAGGCTGTAGCTGAGTACCACCACTCCTGAGCGGTCCTCAAAGGCCAGCAGACCTTCCAGGAGCACCTCCTCCTCGAGACCAGTGTGCTCAAGGCGCACAACGGAGCGCTGGTCAAAGAGATAGGTGACGCAGCCGCTCTCACCGAGATTCCCCCCCGCCTTGTTGAACACCAGGCGCAGATCGGCGGCCGTGCGGTTGCGGTTGTCGGTCAGGGCTTCCACCAGAACGGCCACCCCGGCAGGTCCGTAACCTTCGTAGCGCACGACCTCGAAGCTGTCGGCCGCTCCCCCGGCCTGGCCGCTGCCTTTGGCGATGGCCCGCTCGATGTTGCTGTTGGGCACCCCGGCCGCCTTGGCCTTTTCAATGGCGGTGCGCAACTGGAAGTTGCCGGCAGGATCGGCGCCCCCTCTGGCGGCCACGGTGATTTCCCGGCCCAGGCGGGTGAAGACCGCGCCACGCTTGGCGTCCACTACCGCCTTGGTGCGCTTGATCTGAGCCCATTTGCTGTGGCCGGCCATGGCGGGGCGGATCGGGAAGGTCGGGAGGGGCGTCAGCCGGTGGCGTGAAGCACAAGGCGAGGCTGCAACACCCCGGCACCTTCCACCTTCGCCAGCCCAGCCAGCTTGCCATCCGGAGCCACTACCACCACCACCGTGCCCAGGGGCCAGGGCTGGGAGCTGGTCTGGCACTGGCCGCAGCTCCAACCGGGTCGTTCCTCCTCCCGGAGGAGATGCTGGGGCAGATGGGCCAACACCTGAAGGGGGTCCAAGAGGGGAGGCAGGGGATGAGCCACGCCATCGCGGAGTGCAGGTTCTCGGGGTAGGGCCTCGAGGGGGACGCTCTGGCTGAGAGCAAAGCCCAAGGCTCCTGTGCGGCGCAACCGGGCCAAGGCCCCACCGCAGCCAAGGCTGTCCCCCAGATCCCTGGCCAAGGATCGGATGTAGGTGCCGGAGGAGCACTGAATCTCCAACTCCAGCCGGCCAAGTTCCGGATCCCACTCCAACAGCTCCAGTCGGTGGAGCGTGACCCGCCGGGCCGGGAGAACCACAGCCTCGCCGGCGCGGGCCAGGGCATAGGCCCGTCGCCCCTGCACATGCACGGCAGAAAAGACTGGCGGTCGCTGCTCAATAGACCCCCGAAAGGGATTCAAGGCCATCTCCAGATCAGGCGTCGTGAGCGAGCTGGGGGGATCCGAACGCTCCAGACAATCCCCCTCCAGGTCATCTGTGGTGGTGCGGACCCCTAGCTGAACAGTGGCCCGATAAGCCTTATCTCCTGGGAGATAGGGGAGGAGTCGGGTGGCGGGGCCGAGGGCAATAGGCAAGACCCCGGTCACGGCCGGATCGAGAGTGCCGCCATGGCCCACCCGCTTGAGACCAAACGCCGTGCGAACCCTTGCCACACAGGCATGAGATGTAAGCCCGGCTGGTTTGTCGAGCACCAAAAAACCGCAGGTCAAAGCAAAAGACCCCTTACCACGCAGCAGCCGGGCAGCGGTTAGGCCGTGACGACGCTGATGCGCTTGCGATTGCGCAGGGCCCGCTTGATGCTCTCAAACTGCACCACTCCATCCGTGAGGGCAAAAAGGGTGTCGTCTGAACCACGGCCCACGTTGTCGCCAGGCAGCACGGATGTGCCCCTTTGGCGGATGAGGATGGAGCCAGCTGTGACCGTTTCACCACCATAGGCTTTAACGCCAAGACGCTTGGCGTTGGAGTCGCGGCCATTCCGAGTGGAGCCAGTGCCTTTTTTATGAGCCATTGGAGGGGGAAGGGAAAAATCGAGGAAGGAAAGGATGATCGAAGGATGTGGGGTCTAAAGGCGTCAAGAGAAAGCCTTGCCACCCACCTGGATCGCTTGCACCAGAACCCTAGTCAGCTCCTGGCGGTGACCCGTCTTGCGTCGGGTCTTTTTCTTGCGGCGCATCTTGTAAACCAGAATCTTTGGTCCACGGCGGTGGGCCAATACCTTGAGCTCCACCGTGGCCCCTTTGACGTAGGGCTGCCCCAATGTGACGCCATTAACGCCGCTGAGGAGCAACACCGACTCCAGAGTGATGGTGCTGTCCACCTCTGCCTCGAGACGATCAAGGTCGAAATAGCGGTTGGGGTGCAGCCAAAATTGCTGGCCTGAGGCCTCAACAATCGCGTACACCTGGCCGTCTGAGTTCGAAGCAACAGAATTCTCAGCGCCCTTCGCGGTCGCAGAAGGACGATCGGTTTTGGGGCTCTCTGGGGCGGAGGAGGCGGAAACGCTCATGGGTGAAGGGGGCGCGGCCAGGCTGGGGCAGGAAGGCCTCCATTGGGCCTGAGCTCACGGCAATTGGAAGACAAACAAAGATCCTCCCGTTCTGACCTCCGATTCGTCAACATTTGGGGGCGCCACCCACTGGTCGGGCGGTTGCATCCATCCATGAGCGAACCTGCCCTCACCATTGCCAGCCTCCTGCTTACCCCTGCTCTCCAGGGTGCCTGTGCCCTTGGGCTGAAATCCAGACGCTATGAATTAGTGCCATTGGAGGACAACCGGGACCCCTTGGCCCAGCTTCGGGCGCACCGGGAGGGAGTGGACGCGGTGCTGTTAGAGCAGGACGCCTGGCCCCCTGAGCTCTTTGAGCGGTTGAGGGAGGAAGAGTTGTTGTTTCCAGCGGTCGTGGTTGGGGAAGTGTCTGGAAAAATGGAATACCACGACGCCGAGGTGCATCTTCCCGCCGACCAACTCGAACAACTGCCCTACAGCTTGGATGCGGCCATTGCCCGCTTTTTGAGGAGGGGGCAGGCGAGAGGGGAGGACCTGAAGGGTGGCGGAAACGAAACGGAGGAGCGCTGGAAATTAGCCAATCGGCTCAAGGGCCGCCTCGGCTACCTGGGCGTGTATTACAAGCGGGATCCAGAACGGTTTTTTCGCAATCTGGCCGAATTGGAGCGCGAAGAGTTGTTGCGTTCCCTGAGTCGCACCTACCGAGACCTGCTGGTGAGCTACTTCCGTGATCCGGCAGCTGCAAACCAAGCGCTGGAAAGCTTCGTGAACACCGCTTTTTTCGCCGATCTACCGATCACAACAACAGTAGAGATCCACATGAACCTGATTGATGGCTTCTGGAAACAACTAAAGCTCGAAGGACATAAGATTGATTTTCTCCAAGATTACCGGCTAGCTCTCTTGGATGTGATGGCCCATCTCTGTGAAATGTACCGACGATCCGTTCCTCCAGACCGTCCCATGGCGACACCACAAGACACGTTCAGCCTTCTTCAGGAGCACGCTTAGATGGCCGCACGCAAAACCTACATACTCAAACTCTATGTGGCAGGAAACACGCCTAACTCCATGCGTGCACTAAAGACCCTGCGAAACATTCTCGAAACCGAATTCCGCGGAGTTTACGCCCTAAAAGTGATTGATGTGCTGAAAAATCCCCAGCTGGCAGAAGAGGACAAGATTTTGGCCACTCCAACTTTGGCCAAGATTCTGCCCCCACCAGTACGAAGAATCATTGGCGACTTATCCGACCGAGAACGGGTTCTCATTGGGCTTGACCTGCTGTATGAGGAGTTGGCGGATGAGAACTTCAACATGGAGGAAAACCATCCAGACCTCACTCCAGCCTCAGGTCCTGAGAGCCATACCGAAGGGCAGGATCCGATGGAAACCTTCTGAGCTCCTATTTCCCTCTCCCTCCCACCGCTCTCCCCCGTGTCATGCAGGATCAAAACACTCTTCTTCAAGTCCAAAAGCTCCCCACAGGAATCGAGGGGTTTGACGACATCTGTCATGGGGGCTTGCCCATCGGTCGATCCACGCTGATCAGCGGGACATCAGGAACAGGCAAAACCGTATTCTCTCTGAACTTCCTTTACAATGGAATCAGGGATTTTAACGAGCCTGGAATATTTGTTACATTCGAAGAATCCCCCTTAGATATTCGGCGAAATGCGGCCAGCTTTGGCTGGAACCTGCAAGAAATGGTCGAACAAGACAAACTTTTCTTGCTCGACGCCTCCCCAGATCCTGAAGGCCAGGACGTGGCAGGAAGCTTTGATCTATCTGGGTTGATCGAAAGAATTAATTACGCGATTCGCAAATACAAGGCCCGGCGAGTTGCCATTGATTCCATCACAGCTGTCTTTCAGCAATACGATGCGATCTCCGTTGTGCGCCGCGAGATTTTTCGGCTGATCGCCAGGCTCAAAGAAATCGGTGTCACCACGGTCATGACCACGGAACGAATTGACGAGTACGGACCAATTGCGCGCTACGGAGTGGAAGAATTTGTATCTGATAACGTGGTGATTCTCCGCAACGTTCTCGAAGGTGAACGAAGGCGGCGAACCGTTGAAATCCTCAAGTTGCGCGGCACCACCCACATGAAAGGGGAGTTTCCTTTCACCATGGGAAGCCACGGGGTGAGCATCTTTCCACTCGGTGCCATGCGCCTCACACAGCGTTCCTCCAATGTGCGATTGAGTTCTGGTGTGCCCAGGCTCGATGAAATGTGTGGAGGTGGCTTCTTCAAAGACTCAATCATCCTGGCAACGGGAGCCACTGGCACAGGAAAAACCCTGCTCGTTAGCAAGTTTGTGGAAGATGCCTGCCGCAGCAAAGAGCGGGCTATTCTCTTTGCCTACGAAGAATCCAGAGCTCAACTCCTGCGCAACGCCACAAGTTGGGGGATCGACTTTGAACAGATGGAGCAGGATGGCCTGTTGAAGATCATCTGTGCCTATCCCGAATCCACTGGCCTGGAAGATCACCTGCAGATCATCAAAACCGAAATTGGACAATTTAAGCCTTCAAGGATGGCCATTGATTCACTTTCCGCCCTCGCCAGGGGCGTGAGCCACAATGCCTTTCGCCAGTTCGTGATCGGGGTAACTGGTTATGCAAAGCAGGAAGAAATAGCTGGATTCTTTACGAACACCTCAGAGGAGTTTATGGGGAGTCACTCCATCACAGACTCCCATATATCTACCATAACAGATACAATTCTATTGCTCCAATACGTTGAAATTCGTGGCGAGATGGCCCGGGCGCTGAACGTGTTTAAAATGCGTGGGTCCTGGCACGACAAGGGCATTCGTGAATTTGTCATCACGGGCAATGGGCCGGAAATCAAGGACTCCTTCACCAACTTCGAGAGAATCATCAGCGGGGTCCCCCACCGAATCACCAGTGATGAACGCAGCGAGCTCTCCCGGATCGTGCGGGGCGTGGAAGATAGTTAGCCAAGTTGGCAATCAGGCACACCTGCCAGGTTCCCCGTGATCAGCACGGCACACTGGTTGGCAACGCCCCCCCCATGGATGCTTCGGAAAGGATGAAGCTCAGTGTTGCCATTCCCACGTACGGCAGGGACAAAGTCCTGACCGACAGCATCCACGCGCTCTTGGATTTGGCCTCTCCCCCTTGGGAGCTGCTGATCGTGGACCAGACCCCGCTCCATGACGCGGAGAGCGAGGCAAAACTGCTGACCTGGCATCAACAGGGCCAAATCCGTTGGCTGCGGTTGGGGCGGCTATCCATCACGGCTTCTATGAACGTAGCCCTCATGGAGGCCCGTGGAGATCGGGTGTTGTTTCTCGACGATGACATCCTTCCCGACCCCCACCTCCTTGAGGCCCACCAGCGAGCAGGTGAGGAGCATCCCAAAGCGATGGTGGCAGGCAGGGTGCTTCAGCCATGGCATGGGGGCCAGAGTGATCCGGAGGGATCTCCTTTTTTCTTCAATAGCCTCGAACCAAGATGGGTGCAGACGTTCATGGGGGGAAATGTGGCGATCCCTCGAAGCACAGCCCTTGGGCTCGGGGGGTTCGACGAAAATTTCGTGAAGGTGGCCTACCACTTTGAAGCGGAGTTCGCCCATCGATGGTGCATGGACGACCAGACCATCCTTTACGAACCAAATGCGCTCATCCACCACCTACGCGCCGAACGGGGAGGCACTCGCACCTTCGGCAAGCACCTCACCACAGCCAAACCAGATCATTCTGTTGGGCGCTACTACTTTTTGCTGCGCACCTTGCCTTCTCGATCAGCTTTGAGCGCGAGCCTGGGATCGATGTTGCGCTGCGTACGAACCCGCCACCATCTGCGTCATCCCTGGTGGATCCCAATCACCCTGTTGGGTGAAATCCGTGGGCTGATCTGGGCCTTGCGATTGAACGGGAATGGTGCGGCCTACCTGCCCACACGCATACCTCGACTGTTGATTGTGGGCAGCCATCCGGTGCAGTACCACACCCCCCTTTACCGCCATCTAGCGGCGGACCCAAAACTGAAAAGCGAAGTTCTGTACCACACCATTCCTGATGAACGCACTCAGGGTCTGGGTTTCGGACTGGATTTCACCTGGGATGTGCCCCTTCTGGAGGGATACCGCTGGCGCCTGGCTCGCAGCGGACGGGGAAAAGGAATCACCTGCGGCTACTTGGGTGTTTGGCTAGCCAATCCCCTGGCTGAATTGGGATGGGGTGAGACAGGTAAGCGCCCCGATGCCATCCTGCTCACGGGCTGGCACTTCTTCAGTATGGTCCAGTCCCATTGGGCAGCGCGTTGTCTTCGTATTCCGATCCTGCTGCGCATGGATTCCAACGGGGCGCGACCCCGATCGAGGCCATTGCGATGGGTTTACCAACGCCTCTTTCAAGGTGTGGCCATCGGGTTGCCGGTGGGCATCGCCAATGCCCGCTGGTATCACAGCCACGGCATGGGGGATAGCCGCCTGATCAGCTCTCCTCATCTGGTGGACAACGACCTTTTTGCACGGCAAGCAGACCAACACAGGAAACAACGAACGGAGCTACGGGCACGCTGGGGAATTCCTGAACACGCTTACTGCTTTCTCTTTGTTGGCAAACTTCAGGACAAAAAACGCCCTTTTGATCTGCTCGCCGCGATGGAGCAGTTCGTGGGGCATGGTGGGGATGCAGCAGCTTCCAGGGTGCACCTGCTCATCGTGGGATCTGGGCACTTAGAGCAGGACTGCCGGCGAAGGGTGGCGGAAAGCCAGCTACCGGTAAGTTTCGGTGGATTTCTTAATCAATCGGAGATCGCAGCCGCATATGCAGCGACAGACTGCCTTGTGCTCCCTTCGGATCACGGAGAAACCTGGGGGTTAGTGGTTAACGAAGCCATGGCCTGCGGGTTGCCCGCAGTGGTGAGCGATCTGGTGGGTTGTGCGGAAGACCTGGTGATTGAAGGAACCACAGGGCTGAGATTTTCTTGTGGGGATATCCAAGGCCTCAGCGCTTGCCTGCGAACCATGGCCAATGATCCAGCAGCCTCAAGGCGAATGGGAGAAGCGGGAAAACGACGGGTGGATGAGCTTTTTACCATTGAGGCTGCTGCCACTGGGATCAGGGAGGCCACCCTCCAGGTCTGCGAGATCAACAGGTCTGGAAGCACGAAGGGCTCGGAGAGAGCGAGGAAGAAGGCTGTAGCCAGAAAAGAAGCCGGGTTAGAGATGTTGAGCCCACTCCAGGGCAAGGGCTGAGGTATTCTTCCACAAACGATGAAACTTCTGATGGGGGACATTGATCACATTCAGATCGGCCAAAAAACCTCTTCCCATAAAAGTTCAGACAAAACCAATAAGATTTGCACTATTCAGCACATTAAAGTTGTTGCATTGAGGAATAGGTGAAAAGCAATATTCTTGATTCATTGCCAGACGCTGAAGCCTGGGAAGGTAAACGTGTTTTAATCACCGGTGGCGCTGGATTCATTGGATCCACTCTTGCATTGCGCCTTGCAGATTATGGGAGTCGTGTCACCGTTGTTGACAGCATGATTCCTGAATACGGCGGGAATCTCAATAATTTATCTGACTGCACCAGCAGGATCCATATCAACTTTTCTGACATCCGTGAGCCACATTCCCTCAAGCCCCTGCTGAAAGACGTTGATATTTTATTTAGTCTTGCCGGGCAGACAAGCCATATGGATTCCATGGCAGATCCCCATACCGATTTACACATTAATTGCGGGGCTCAACTCAACCTTCTAGAAACCTGTCGACAAGTGAATCCAGAAGTGCGCATCGTGTTTGCCAGCACGCGCCAGATTTATGGCAGGCCCGACTATCAGCCAGTAGATGAAGCCCATCCGATCAAACCAGTGGACATTAATGGGATTCACAAGTATGCAGCCGAACAGTACTACAAGATGTATCACGATCTCTACGATATTAGATCTTCCATACTGCGCCTGACAAACACCATTGGTCCCCGGATGCGAATCAAAGATGCACGGCAGACCTTTGTCGGCATATGGATTCGCCGTCTACTAGAGGATGAACCGATCGAGGTCTGGGGGGGAGAGCAGCTTAGAGATTTCAACGATGTTGAGGACGTGGTCGACGCCTTCCTGATCACCTCACTTACAGAGGAGAGTTATGGCCAAGTCTTTAATTTAGGAAGCGAAGAGAAGGTAAGTTTGCTTGAGTTGGCTCAGTTAATGATTGAATTAAATGGATCAGGAAGCTTGACCATAATGCAGTTTCCAGAACAACGGAGCAAGATTGATATCGGGGATTATTATTCCAGCCATAAGAAAATCAGTAGCCTCACCGGCTGGGCTCCTCAACGGAAACTGGCTCTTACCCTCTCAAATACATTAGACTACTACCGGCGTAATTTAGCGCTGTATTGTTAATAAGCTCCATTCACCGCCTCTAAGCGCCGTTCATTAGCCGATTTCCTTAGCAACGACCAATCGATGGACCGGGCAAACTTCCCACTTCTGGATTGTCTCTTTTACCAACCGACCATCGAGGCTGCAGTGGAACGCGTGGTCCAATCAGGCCAAACCATCCTCGGTGAAGGAGTTCGGGGTTTTGAGGAAGACTTTGCCAGCTGGCTTGGAGCCGGTTTCAGCGGCCAGCATTGCGTCGGAGTTGGCAATGGTACAGATGCACTGGAATTGGCTTTGCGTTGTGCAGGGATTCAACCCGGAGACGGGGTCATTGTTCCCTCCTTAACGGCTTATGCCACCGTGGCTGCCATCCTGAGAACAGGTGCCAAGCCAATTTTTGCTGATATCGAGGCTAATCGACCAGTAATCAGTTTAACGGAGGTTGATCGGCTCCTTACTCATAAAAGTGCTGATTCCTTGAAGGCAGTGATCGCTGTTCACCTTTATGGAGAAGCGTGCAATCTTGATGGCCTCCAAAAACTCTGCCGAGAGCATGGCGTTGCTCTCATTGAAGACTGTGCCCAGGCGACTGGAACAAATTATCGCGGAACGCCTGTTGGAACATGGGGCGATTACGCCGCCTTCAGTTTTTACCCCACTAAAAATCTTGCGGCACTTGGGGATGGCGGGATGTTAGTGGTCGGGAAGGAGGCAGAGGACTCCACTATTGAAAAAGCAAGGAGATTACGTTTTTACGGTTGGAACGAACAAAGGGCGGCTGTTGATTTTGGCGTCAACAGCCGACTTGATGAGATCCAAGCATGGATTTTAAGAGGCAAGCTTCACGACTTAAAGCAGAAGATCGAGGAACGGCGTAATCTGGCAACTCAATACCAGATTCAACTGAAGGATTGGGCAGCGAGCTCGCAGATAGAGCTTCCCCATGATGGGGAAGATTGGATGCATAGCTTTCATCTTTTTGTGATCAGGATTGATCCGGACTGTCGAGATAACCTCCTTGCCTCTGGGAAAAGAGATGGTATCCCTTACGGAGTCCATTACGCATTAGCCTGCCATCAACATCCTTATATGGCTCAGCAAGCTGGCAGCCAAAACCTGCAGCTACCAAACAGCGAGAAGTTTTCGGCCAGCGTCCTATCCTTACCATTAAATCCGTACCTGATAACTACTGATATTGAAAAAGTCAGTACCCATCTTCAACATAACTATCATTAATCAGATGCAGAATACCTATGCATTTAGTCTGATCATACCCATCTACAGGAGCGAAGAATCGATTGAGAAGCTGGTCACTGGGCTTGAAACCCTTTATGTACAGGAACCATGGCAAGTCGTTTTTGTTGATGACGGGAGTCCAGACCGCAGTCACGAACGTCTTCAGCGCCGCCTGAAGGATTCCCCTCTTGTTGCAACTCTTATTCGCCACACACGAAATTTTGGAGAGCATCATGCGGTTCTGACGGGTTATCGCCACGCGGAGGGAGAATATTTCATCAATATCGACGACGATCTCCAGAATCCTCCTGAAGAAGCCCTGCGCTTACTAGAACATGCCAGGACGCATGAATTTGATGTGGTCTATGGTGATTATATTGAAAAGAAACATAATATCTTCCGAAATCTCGGGAGTGCGTTTGCCAACCTAACGGCCCGCGTCCTGCTAGATCTCCCCGATTCCTATTATTTGTCGAGCTTTCGCTGTGTCAGCAGCTTGATCGGCGAAAAAATCTCGTTAATTAATAGCCCTTACGTTTATATTGATGGCTTGCTTTCGCAGGCCACCAATCGGATTGGGAGCCTGAATGTTAAGCACACTGAGCGGGAGAATGGCTCGAGTGGCTATAATATCCGACGTTTAGTTCGCCTCTGGCTCGTTATTCTTACAAGTTTTTCGCTGATGCCACTACGAGTAGCCAGTTTAGTGGGCGTGTTGGCAGCAATGATCGGCAGTTGTTCACTGATTTACCTGCTGGCTAGCAGTCTGTTTGGCCGAGTTGAAGTAGCCGGGTGGCTTTCAGTGATCTCAGCCATCCTGTTTTTTGGCGGGATCCAATGTTTGCTGTTGGGACTACTCGGAGAATATGTCGGTAGGATTTATCTCACAGTTTACGGCAAACCTCAAGCACACGTGCGCACGATTGAAAAGAACTTCTAAGAAATATGTCCTCCTTATTTCGATTTACGGTAGTTCGATTTGGATTAGTTGGATTGATAAGTGAAGCTCTTTTTTTCATTATTTATGGTACAGTTCTTAGTCTCAGTGACAAAAACTCATCTCTAGCTCTAGGGATCGCAGGTGGAATTTGTATATTGGTTAATTCCTACGCCCATTCCCGTGTCACGTTCAGAGTAAGTTTTCGATATCGACACCTTTTGGGTTATCTGTTAATCCAATTAGCTGGATACGGAATTGCATTTGCACTAGGTATTGCTCTTGCAAGGATAAACATGAATAGCTGGCTAATAGCAATCATCACTTATACCGTTTGGACTGTTCTTTCATTCTTGCTAACAAGATCTCTCTTCTTGAAAGGAGGAAGTCCCCATAAAAGCCTCCATACATTTTAAAGTAAGCCCCTTACCCCATACAGCGGCCCACATTATGCAGATAGATGAATACGCTAAATTAGCGGAACTTGAAGAATCGATGTGGTACTTTAAAGCCCTCCATAGGCGAATGCTTTTGCCGCTTTACGATTGGCAAAATAGGGAGGCTCATGTTCTAGACGCTGGCTGCGGAACAGGTGGATTCATCTTGGCGATGCAGGAATTTGCCGAGAGATGGCAGATTACTGGACTGGACTTTTCACCATTGGCTTGCGATCTAGCTAAGGGCAAGACCCAGGCTGAGATCATTGAGGGATCGATCACCGACCTGCCGTTTGAAAGTAATACATTTGACATCATAACAAGTGCTGATGTTATTGCACACGTTGATGACGCTTTTGTAGCGCTAAAGGAATTCGCCCGCGTGTTGCGCACTGGAGGTATTGTTGTTATAAATGTACCAGCTTATCAGTGGATGTGGTCCTATCACGATGAGGCCGTTCAGACTCGCCATAGATTCCGACGTAGCGAATTAAGAGGAATGGTTGAGAATGCGGGACTAAAACCACTCGCTAATAGTTATGCTAATATGTTAATTTTTCCATTGATTATCGCCAGACGAAAGCTTATTCCGCCTCCCTCGTCTTCAAGTGACGTTCATGCGAATTCGTATTTCGTGGATCAATTCTGTGGAAAGCTTGCTGATTTGGAATACATCTGGCTTCAGAAAGGTATATCCCTGCCCACAGGCTGTTCTGTGTTTGTGACAGCCCAAAAGTTGTGAAGGGACCCTCCCACCCTGTGCATTAGGTTTCAAGCCTAGTGAAATCTGCCAAGCAATTAGCCTGGTTTCTCAGGATGGACAACAAATTCAGGCGGTTCTGCCGCAGTGCTAAATCATCACACATCACCAGGACACTGTCAGATCCGTCAAAGAAGTTATCCAATGCTTGTCTACTTTCAAGTAAGCACTCAGCCAACTCGCGAGATTTCCCCTTGGTCTGAGCCAGGGGCGCAAGAGTTTCAAGAACAGCAAACATGGCTGCCTCGCTTGGGCTGACAAATAATTCAGCGTCTACGGCTTGGCTAGGACTGAACACATCCCTCGCCAATTGACCCTTATCAGCCAGACGGGAGGCCCGTTGAACAACAGCCTGAATCGGCGATAGACGCCCTTGATCCCTGAGCAGTTGTAAAAATCTTGCCCTCTCAAGTGACTCACAAGGGTCAGATAAAACAGAGGACCCATAGTTCTCTGATGCAGCGATGGCCTGAGCAATATCTGGATCCAGATGATTCTCTTCGATCAAGGAGATCCATCGTTGTTGAAAATACTCACTAAGAACATCAGAGAGAGATTCAGGGATGATGTTTAGATCAGGGAACATCCTTTGCCATTCCCCCGCAAGACGGTCCAGGATCTGATGAAGATTAATGGGCCATTGCTGATGCCAAATTAACTGGAGAACTGCATTCGCAGCCCTCCTCAACCCGTAGGGATCGGACGAGCCCGTTGGACGATCACCACGGGAGAAAATGCTCAACAACACTTCCAGGCGATCCGCCAAGGCCAGCACAGCCCCGGGGGGAGTGTCTGGAAGGGCATCGCCCGCTCCCCGAGGAAGGTAGTGCTCCCAAACAGCTAGGGCCACCTCCCGGCCTTCCCCGTCCGCCAGTAGGTATTTGGCACCCATTATGCCCTGCAATTCGGGAAACTCCCCAACCATCTGGCTCACCAGATCGTGCTTGCAGAGATGGGCCGCCCGCCGGGCGGCTTGGGCCACCTCAGGGTTCAGCTGGAGCTCAGCGAGCAACACATCCTTGCACCACTCCAGCCGCTCGGTTCGATCCCGCAGGCTGCCCAAGCCCTCAGCAAAGGTGACTTGGCTCAAGGCCTCCCGCCGATCGATGCTGGGCACCGCGTAATCAGCCTGAAGAAAAAAAGTGGCATCTGCCAGGCGGGCTCGCAACACACGCTCATTCCCCCTTTTCACCGTGGCCTCCGCCTCGGACTGCCCATTGCTCACGCACAGAAATCGGGGCAACAGGGCTCCATCCGCTCGCAGGGCCAAGGGATCGGCCGTGGCCTCGGGGATGAGCAGAGGGACATAGCGCTGGTGAGCACGCATCACGGTGCTTAGCACTTCCGGGGGGAGGCTCAGAAACGCGGTCTCGATGGATCCCTCGATCACATGGGGATCCTCCACCAGGTCCACCAGTTCCTCAAAGAGCGCTTCCGGCAGATCTGGCCGTGCACCAGCGCGGCTGGCCCCCGCATCCAACTGGTTGCGGATTTGCGACGCCCGGGCTGAACGATCCACCTGGACGTCCACCGCCGCCAAACAACGGCTGTAGGCCTCAGCAGAGGGGATTTCCACAGGTTCCGAAGTGAGGCGATGCCCCCGGCTGTGGCGCCCGCTGTGGATCGGAGGGTCACAGTCTGGGAGCACGAGGGGAATGACGTCTCGATCCAACAGGGCCACCAGCCAGCGCACCGGCCTGCTGAAGCGGCTGTCCCCCTGGCCCCAGCGCATGAACCGGCGCCCCTGCAAGCTCCAGATCCACGATGGGATCAATTCCGCCAACACCTCCAGGCTGGGCCGTCCGATCTGGAGCGTGTGGGCGAACACAAAGGGGCCCTTGGCCGTCTCTCGCACCTCCAGCTGCTCCACCGGCAAGCCGCAGCGCTTGGCAAAGCCCACCGCTGCGTCCGTAGCCACCCCATCTCGGAAAGCCAATTGGGCCGGGGGGCCCTTGTGCTCCTGCTGCTGATCCTCCTGCTTGGCGGGCACCCCCTCCACAAGCACGGCCAACCGGCGGGGAGTGCTGGTGACCGCCACTGAGCTCGCCATCAGACGCGCCGACACCAGATCCCGTTCCACCTGCTCTTTCAGCTGGGGAAGGGCGAGGCGGGCAAAGTCGGCGGGGAGCTCCTCAGTGCCGATCTCCAGAAGAAAAAAGGCCATCCATGGGCGCCTAGGCGCTGGTGTGCTCTAGATCACTGTATGGAAGCGCGTGCCGGATCCCCAGCCAAGATGGGAGCGGCCATGCGACCCCGGGCTGTGGACAGACGATCCTGGCTGAACAAACCCGTGCTGAGCGCCGCGGGACTGGGACTTGTGATCGCAGGCCTCCCGCTCTGGGGCCTCCAGGGACGCAGTGAACCGAAGCTTTACGACCCTGACCCCCAGACCTGCCAGGTGGACATGATCCGCACCACCTTCCGCGGCAACCTGCTCCCTTGGCTGGATCAGCCAGAAGTGGTGCAGCAGCGTCTGCGCCAGCTTCAGGCAGCGATGACCCTCGACACCCTGAGGGAATGCCAGAGCAAGGGCCTTCTCACCCCAGCCCAGGTGAGCGCCATAACGGAGGAACTAAACCTAACGGGGGGCGGATCAGGGGCGGCTCAATCGCCTGTACGTCCATAAATGGCCTGCCCCTGGCCAGTCCGCCAGGCCCACAGCTGATCGCCATAGCTGAAGTGCCACCACTCCTGGGGGTGTTGGGCGAAGCCCACAGCTCCCATCACGTTGGCCAACAGGAGGCGCCGGTGGTGCCATTGGGCTTCCGGGCCCAGGGGGTTATCGGCTGCAGCCGAAGCGTGGTGGTGGGGGAAAGAAATGGGGCCGATGGCATCGATGGCTCCACCCATCTCCAAGGGCTCGCCGTCTCCTTCCGCAAGGGTGAGATCCACCGCGGCACCGGTGCTATGGGGAGGTGGAGTGGAAAGATCCTCACTGGGAGGAGCCCAGAAACAACCCACCTCTTGGCGCACGGCCTCCCAGGCGGGGCCGGAACCTTCGGGATCCAAACCCCGCACACGGCAGGCCTCGGCCGTGGCGTGGGCCACCATGAACCGTTGAACGGCCACGGGGCGCCAGGCATCAAAAATGGCCAGTCGCCAAGTGGGAACGTGCTGTTGCAAAAGAGTCTGGGCCGCAAGCAGTCGCTCCACCACCCCCTGCCGCAGGCGGAAGGGACAGGCGTCCGTCCCATACGGTGCCCCCAGGGAGGCGTAAGGATGGGGTTCGAGGCGGTGCAACGGAAGAGGAAGGGGCACAAGGGGCTCCCCCCCCTCCACAATCGGGATCGGGCTCCAGGGGCGAAGGGCCATGACCTCAGAACCACCGAGCGATGTTGGGTGGGACCCTAGATCCCGGCACCGCGAGGCGCCAGCAACCCGCCGGATGTGTGGGGAGATCAATTGAGCTGGGCCGATTCAAGCAGCCGCTGGCGCTGGGTCTCGAGGGCCTGGCGG
Source organism: Cyanobium sp. (assembly GCA_046080725.1). GTDB lineage: Bacteria > Cyanobacteriota > Cyanobacteriia > PCC-6307 > Cyanobiaceae > Cyanobium. The sequence goes on from JBJTUM010000109.1 coordinate 19,636, forward strand.
AGCAGGGGCAGGCTCTCCAGCTCGGGATCCTGGGCTAACAGCTGCTGGGCCACCCGGCGTGCATCCTCCAACACCTCCCCGTCTTCACTGAGGGACGCCAGGGCGAGATCCGGCAACCCCGACTGGCGGGTGCCCAGCACCTGGCCAGGCCCCCGTAACCGCAGATCCATCTCCGCGATCTCAAAGCCATCGGTGCTGCGAACCAGCACCTCCAGCCGCTGGCGGGCCATGGGGTTTTTGCTGTCGTTGATCAGCAGGCAGTGGGATACGGCGGCCCCCCGGCCCACCCGGCCCCGGAGCTGGTGCAGCTGGGCCAGGCCAAAACGGTCGGCATGCTCGATCACCATCACGCTCGCCTCGGCCACATCCACCCCCACCTCCACCACCGTGGTGCTCACTAACACCTGGATGGTGCCTGCAGAGAAGGCCTGCAGAGCCCGCTGCTTGTCCTCACTGGCGAGTCGACCATGCAGGAGCCCCACCAAGAGATCGGGGAACACCTCCTCCGCCAGATGACGATGCACCTCCACCGCTGAACGGAGATCCAGCTTTTCGCTCTCCTCCACCAGGGGCAGCACCACATAGGCCCGCTGGCCGAGGGCCACCTGCTCCCGAATCAGATCCCAGGCCTCGGGGCGCTGCTCAGAGCGGAGCAAGTGGGTTTGCACCGGGGTGCGCCCCGGCGGCAATTCATCGATCTGGCTCACATCCAAATCCCCATGCACCGATAGGGCGAGGGTGCGGGGGATGGGGGTGGCGGTCATGGTGAGCAGGTGGGGCTGCAGGCCCTTGGCCAGCAGGCGGTTGCGCTGGCGCACCCCGAAGCGGTGCTGTTTGTCCACCACCACCAGGCCCAGTCGTAGAAACTGCACCGGGTCTTCCAGGAGAGCATGGGTGCCCACCAGCAGGTGCAACTGGCCGTTGGCGAGGTCCTGCAGCAGCTGCCTCCGCCGGGGGGCCGGCGTGGAGCCGGTGAGCAGTGCGGAACTGAGGTGCAGCTGCGGCAGCCAGGCGGCCACCTTGGCGTAGTG
>JBJTUM010000110.1:0-5372 GCA_046080725.1 Cyanobium sp.
AAGGCATGCTCACCCTGGATCGGGCCCTGGCCAATCTCATTCAGGAGGAAGCCATCAGCCATGCCGAGGCCCTCCTCAAAACCACCCGGCCCGAGGAGCTGGAGCGCCTACTGAACCAAGGATGACGGCGTTCACGGTCACTTACACCACCCGGGCGGGCAGGAAAAAGGTGCTCACCCTGGAGGCTGGCAGCCCCGCCGAGGCGAAGCGCACCCTGCGGAGGCGGGGAATCAATTACAGCAATCTCACCCGCAAGGACGCCCCCAGTGGCGCCGCTCCCTCCGGCCCACCCGTGTCCCAGGGGCGCTGGAGCCGACTCATGGAGAGCCCACCATCGGTGAAGGAGAAAGCCGTGTTCGCCAGCAAGCTGGCCACTTTGGTGAATGCGGGTGTGCCCATTCTGCGCAGCATTGATCTGATTTATCGCCAACAGAAATCACCCCTATTTCGCCGTGCGCTGGCGGCCATGATTGAAGAGGTGAATCAAGGGGAAAACCTGGCCAGCTCCATGCGTCTTTGGCCAAGAGTTTTCGACAAACTCAGCATTGCCATGGTAGAGGCTGGGGAAGCCGGTGGTGTGCTCGATGAGACCCTAAAACGCCTGGCCAAGCTGCTGGAGGAGAACGCCAGGCTTCAGAACCAGATTCGAAGTGCCCTGAGTTATCCGGTAACGGTATTTGTGCTCGCCATCCTGGTCTTTCTTGGGATGACGATCTTCATCATTCCCACATTCGCCGAAATCTTCGATCAACTGGGTGCGGACCTGCCTGTGTTCACGCAAATGATGGTGGACCTCAGCAAAACCTTGCGATCGCCCTTCTCCCTAGTGCTGGTGGGCTTCTTGATGGTGTCGTCTTTTGGAGCAAAAACGTTTTACGACACGCCAGCAGGACGCCGGCGGGTGGATCAGCTGGTCCTTCGCCTGCCACTGTTCGGGGATCTGATTCAGAAAACGGCCACGGCCCAGTTCTGTCGCACGCTGGCCTCCCTGTCCAAGGCAGGGGTTCCGATCATGATGTCGCTGGACATCCTCACGGATACAGCAACAAACTCCATCTTTGCCGATGCCATCAGCACATCCCGCACCGATGTGAGTGAGGGGATCCCCCTGAGCACGGCCCTAGCGATGAAGAATATTTTCCCGGAGCTGGCAATCAGCATGCTCATCGTGGGAGAAGAGACGGGAAACATGGACGACATGCTCTCCAAGGTTGCTGATTTTTATGAGGACGAAGTGAGCTCAAGCGTGAAGATGCTCACCTCCCTGATTGAACCCTTCATGATCGTTCTTGTGGGGGGCATTGTGGCCTCCATCCTGGTGGCCATGTATCTGCCCATGTTCTCCGTGTTTGAGAAGATTCGCTAATTCCCATCGCCACCGCCTGCCGCGGCAAGGGCACGGCCCGCTTGCCAACCACTCGTCCAGCAGTGCTGGAAGTTGAAACCCCCAGTGACCCCATCCACATCCAGCAGCTCCCCGACGAGAAAAAGGTCGGGCTGCAGCCGACTTTCCATCGAGCTGCCCTGCACTTCCTTGAGGGGCACCCCACCGGCGGTGACGAACTCCTCCCCAAAGGGTCCCCGGCCCACCACTGGGTAGCGACTAGCCACCAGGGCCTCCACCAGAGCGCGCTGCCCCTGGCGGTCGAGGTCGGCCCAGTGGCGATCCTCTTTGAGCCCTGCGGCAACGACCAATGCCGCCCAGAGCCGCCGGCTGAGGCCGGGAAGGGCCCGGTGGACGGCGATCTGGCGGCGGGCCTGCTGGAGCCGGGCGGCCGCCAAAAGAGCCTCTACCTCCTGCCGGGGCAAGCCACCGGTCCAATCCACGGCCAGCTCGGCCCGATAGCTCCAGGCCTTGAGGTGTCTGGCCGCAAAGGCCGTGAGGCGAAGGGTGGCCGGGCCGCTCAACCCCCAATGGGTGATCAGCACCACCCCCCTCTGGCGCAGGGGGGCCGGCTTGCCTGCCGGGGCAGGAGCCCCGACAGGGGGGTGGAGGGAGAGGGCCACGGGATCGCTGCTCACTCCTGCCAAGGCCTTGAGGGATGGGGCCGCCAGGGCCAGGGTGAACAGGGAGGGCACGGGCGGCACGAGGCTGTGGCCTAGGGAACCGGCCAGCCGATGGCCACTGGGGTGGCTGCCGGTGGCCAGCACCAGCCGGGCGGCCTCCAGGGTGCGTCCATCCCGCAGGGTGAGGGCAAACCCTCCCTCGGAGCAAGCCCGGGCCTGCTGAAGGGCCAACCCCGAGCGCACGTGCACCCCGGCCGCTTCCGCCGCCTGGCGCAGGCAAGCCACCACGGAAAGGGACGACTGGGAGCGGGGGAACAGGCGCCCATCCGGCTCCTCCACCAGCTCCAGGCCACGGCGCCGGAACCACTGCACGGCATCCCGGGGGCCAAAGCGGGAAAAAGGCCCCAGCAGGGCCGGGCCACCCCTGGGGTAGTGGGCAGAAAGGGCGCGGGCCTCCCAGCAGGCATGGGTCACGTTGCATCGCCCGCCCCCGCTGATCCGCACCTTGTGGAGCACTTCCGAGGTGGCCTCCAGGAGCCACACATCCCCGGCTCCCCCTTCGGCAGCAAGGATGGCCGCCATGAAACCGGCGGGGCCGCCGCCAGCCACCAGGATCGCAACCCGATGGGGCAGGTGGGTGGGCAGCATGGAACGATGCCGAACGCTTTCCGCTTCAGTGTGGCGCCCATGCTCGACTACACGGATCGGCACTTCCGGGTGCTGATGCGTCAGGTGAGCCGCCACAGCCTGCTCTACAGCGAAATGGTGGTGGCCCGGGCCGTGGATCACCTGGCGCGGGAGGGGCCGCCCCACAGCCCTGCGGAACGGCAGCAACGCCTGGAGCGCCTGATCGGGTTTGACGCCGTGGAGAAGCCGCTGGTGCTGCAATTGGGTGGGGACGACCCCCGGGAGCTGGCGATAGCAGCCAAGCTGGCCGCGGACTGGGGCTACGACGAGGTGAACCTGAACGTGGGCTGCCCGAGCTCCAAGGCCAGCCAGAGCAACTTCGGCGCCTGCCTGATGGCGCACCCTGAACAGGTGGCGGAGGGGGTGGCGGCCATGGTGGCCGCCAGTGGACTGCCGGTGACGGTGAAGCACCGGATTGGGATCGACCAGAGGGATGGGTTTCCCGAGCTGCTCCAGTTTGTGGACACGGTGGCGGCAGCCGGTGCCGCCCGCTTTGCCGTGCACGCCCGCAAAGCCTGGCTACAAGGCCTGGACCCCAAGGAAAACCGCACCATCCCACCCCTGCGCTGGGAGGTGGTGCATCAGCTCAAACGGGAGCGGCCTCACCTAGTGGTGGAACTGAATGGGGGGCTGGACACCCTGGTGACGTGCCAGGCCCAGCTGGCAGAGCTGGACGGGGTCATGGTGGGCCGGGCGGTGTACCAGCACCCCCTGCGTTGGGCGGCCGTGGACCGGGTGATCTTCGGCGATTCCACCCTGGAGCCTGCCCGCCCCTCCTCCGTGATGCGTGGGCTGATTCCCCATGCGGAACGGTGGTGCAGGCAGGGGGGAAGGCTCTGGGCCATCGGCCGACACCTGGTGCATCTGGTGGAGGGGGTGAAGGGAGCCAAAGGCTGGAGGGCTTCCCTTTCAAGACACGCGGGAGAGCGGCACGCTGGCCCCGAGGTGCTTGATGCGGCCGCCCTTCAACTGGAGGAACGGGGGCTTTAGGCTCCCGGCCCCCTTGGGCTTGCTCCGGCTTCGGGTCACCCCGGGTCGGTGGATTCGCCGCCACTCCGACGGCGCCTGGCTCGACCGGCATCAAAGCTGTCGCCACCGCGATCACCGCCACCGTAGCTGCGATCTTCCCAGTCGCGGGCTCCAGAGCCGCGATCCTCGCTGCGGCCGCCATAGCCGCCGCCTCCACCGCCGCCATAACCACCACCACCGCCGCCGCCATAGCCTCCACCGCCATAGCCGCCGCCTCCACCGCCGCCATAACCACCACCACCGCGGCGCTGTCCGCCACCTCCACCACCGCCACCACTGCCGCGGGGTTCGGCTTTGTTGATGCGAAGGGGGCGCCCCATCAACTCGGTTCCCTGCAGTCCTTCGATGGCCCGAGATTCCATCTCATCATCCGCCATCTCCACAAAGGCGAAACCGCGCTTACGTCCGGTGTCCCGCTCCAGGGGGAGGGAACAATTCACAACATCACCAAAGCGGGTGAAAAGCTCAATAACGTCCTCCTGCTCTGCGCGGAAGGGAAGATTGCCAACAAAGATGCTCACGAAAGGGGCTGGGGGAACCGATACAGATGCCGAAGACCCCGGGGGATTTCGGACCCGCTCAGATTAGACGGTCTGTGGAATCTGGCCCGACGAAGGAGGGTTAAGTGTTGCAGCATCCTTACTGCAGAGCGGAGCCTTCCCCCAACCCCTGCTCTCGAGCCAACCGGAGTTGGCGCCTCACCTCAGAAAAGCTGGTGCCACCCTCGCTCTTGCGGGCTTCCACCACCTGTCGGGGCGCAATGGCGGCATGGATATCAGCCCCGAAGGACGGATGCAGACGCTGCCATTGGTCGAGGGGAAGATCGGCCAGCAGACGGCCCTGAGCCACACACTGCTTCACAAGAGCCCCCACCAGCTGGTAGGCCTCCCGAAAGGGCACACCACGGGCGACCAGGTAGTCGGCCACATCCGTGGCGTTGGCGTAATCGCTGTGGACAGCGCTCTCCAGGCGCTGGGGCCGAAACTCCAGGCCTTCCTCCAGCAGGATCGCCATTGCCTCCAAACCGTCCAGGCAGGTGCGCACCCCATCAAAAAGGGCTTCTTTGTCCTCCTGAAAATCCTTGTTGTAGGCAAGGGGCAAGCCCTTGATCATGGTGAGGAGGCCCATCAGGTGGCCAAACACCCGACCCGTCTTGCCGCGCACGAGCTCCGGCACATCCGGATTCTTCTTCTGGGGCATGAGGCTGCTGCCCGTGGCACAGCGATCCGTCAGGGTGATGAAGCCAAACTCCTCGCTGGCCCAGAGGATCACCTCCTCCGCCAGCCGACTGAGGTGCACCATCACCAGGCTGGCCGCGGCCATGAACTCCACGGTGAAGTCGCGATCGCTCACCGCATCCAGACTGTTGGCATAGATCGCCGTGAACCCCAGCTCTGCCGCGGTCTGGCGGCGATCGATCGGCACCGGGGTGCCCGCGAGGGCAGCCGCCCCAAGGGGGGAGATGTTGACCCGGCGACGCACGTCCGCCAGCCGGGCACGATCGCGCTGGGCCATGGCCACATAGGCCAGGAGATGGTGAGCCAGGCTGAGGGGCTGGGCTCGCTGCAGGTGGGTGTAGCCGGGAATCAGGGTCTCCACATGCTGCTCCGCCTGGCGCAGCAGGGCCCCCTCAAACCGGCGCAGGGCGG
>JBJTUM010000111.1:0-10840 GCA_046080725.1 Cyanobium sp.
GCCAGTCGTAGGGTTGAATTGAGGAGCATATTTTTCTTCCAGCTCTTCCCAAGGCTTTGCCCCTTTGCCGTCTCCCGGTGGTCTTCCAGCCCTCTATCAGGATGTGGATCCCACCCAGGCGATGTATGGGGGGATTGCGCCGGAATTTTTCAACCGCAATGTGGCCGGCACCAACAACCCTTACTACAGCACCGGCCAAGTGGTGAGTTGGTATTCCCAGCGGCAAGGGGCTGGACGCCAGGTAGTGGTGGATGGGGCGAATCAGGTGGTGAATACGGAGATCTGGGGATACGACAGCACCATGCCGGGCTCCACGTTCAAAACCAGGGTGGGAGAGCCGGTGGTGGTGCGCCACTGGAACGACCTTCCCCGCTATCCAGGCATGCCCGCTATCCCCCAACGGGTGGGAGTCCATTTACACGGTGGCCATAATCCAGCCCACACAGATGGCTATCCCTCCTTTGTGATCAATCCAGGCATGTATCGGGATTATTACTATCCCAATACCGTTCCCATGGGAAATAATGGCCAGCCCGACTTCACGGAGTCGCCATCCACGATGTGGTATCACGATCACGGGGAGGATCTGACTGATCTCAATGTGATCAAGGGATTGGCGGGCTTTTGGCTCACCTTTGACGATACTGAGCTCAACCTGATCAAAAACAAAGTGTTGCCCGGTTGGTGGAAATCCACCGCCGAGTGGAATGAACAGGAGTTCATGAGCAATAACTCCCCTTACGACATCCCCCTGGCCATTAGTGATCGCCGCTTCAATGCGGATGGCTCCTTCTTCTACGATGGCTTTCTGATTGGTGGAAACACCGATGGCTATCTCGGAGACGTCATGCTTGTCAACGGCAAGGCGTACCCCTACATGGTTGTGGAGCCCACCCAATACAGGCTGCGCATGCTGGGAGCCTCGGGGGCCCGTTTCTTTCATCTCAGTATTCAAGATGCGAATGGGGTAAAGCAATCGCACCTGCGTGTGGGCAACGACACCTGGCTGTTGCCCAATCCGATTCAGATGACGGAATTCACCATGGCGCCCGCCAATCGGGCGGATGTGGTGATGGACTTCTCCCGCTATGCCCCCGGCACGGTCCTCTATTTGGTGAATACGGCGGAGCAAACCAGCGGCACGGGCCCCAAGGGCGATTTGCAGCGAATCGGAACAACGGCCGTTTCTGATTTCTCTGAGCGCATCATGAAAATTGTGGTAGGGCAGAGAACTCCTACTACACCCACTAGCACGATCAATACCTCATCATTGTTACGGGCACACCATCCCATTCAGCCGTCTGAAATCAGCAATCGCCGCACGTTTGAGTTTGGACGAGGCAAGGGAATGTGGTTGATCAATCAAACGGAATTTGACTCTCAAAAGTCTTTTGTACCCATGCCCGTGGGGGTGGCAGAGGAGTGGACCCTGGTCAATGGTTCTGGAGGCTGGTGGCATCCCATTCATATCCATCTCGAATCCCATCAGTTGGAGTTTCTGGAGGGCCGAAAGCCTGGCCCAACTTACTTCCCAGAGAAGCAATTTAAAAGTGATACGACAATTTTGGGGCCGAATACAACGGCAGTAATGTATATGAAATTTCGCACCTTCCTCGGGCCATTTGCGTTTCACTGCCATATCACGCAACACGAAGACTCAATGATGATGTTCAACATTGATCCCCATCTTGAAGGCGCCGGCTATGCTCCTGGCTCTCCGATTCCCGCCGATCGAAATTACACTCCCTTCCCCTATCTGTCGGCCCATCACCTCGATGCCGTCGTAACCGGCCCTGGCGGAACACCATCGCCCTCCCCTCCCCTCACTCCGCCTGCCACCCAGGTGTCCACCTCCACGAGCCCAGCCGATGGTGGCCCTCCCGAACTATCGCCCCTGCTCCTGTCCCTCTTCCCCCATGCCGCCTGGGGCACGGCCGGAGCGGATCGGATGGTGGCCACGCCCAATCACTCCTATCTCAATGGCCGGGAGGGGAACGACTACCTCAAGGGCGATCGGGGCAATGACATGTTGGTGGGCGGCTCAGGTGACGATGTGATCAGCGGCGGGAAGGGAGACGATCTGCTGGCTGGTGAATTTGGTAGCGATGTGCTGGTGGGTGGTTCCGGTCGCGATGGCTTCTACTACGTCACGGCTGATCCGGGCAGTACGGATGTGATCACCGACTTTGAGGCCGGCAAAGACTTTTTCTCCTTTGACCATGCCCTCAAAAACACCGTTGGGCCCGACAACCCATTGACTTTCATCGGCGGTGCGGCCTTCTCCCGCCAGCTGGGCCAAGCCCGTTTTGCCAGTAACCTGCTGCAGGTGGATCTCAATGGCGATGCCATCTCCGATATCAATGTGCGGCTCCCTGGCATCACCACTTTCAATGGAGCTTGGTTAACCGTTCCCTTGGTTTAGGGTCGGCTCCAAGCGCAGGAGGAAATCCTCCCGGCGGTGAAAATCTGCTTCCGTCCCCCCATGGTCCAGGGCCCAATAGGTCCGATCTCCCTGCTGGTGCTCGATCACCGCGGTGATGCCCAGCTGGAGATCCCTTTGCTGGCAGGCCAGGGCCAGCTCCTGGGGCAGCTGAAGCGTGAGCTCTAGTGCCAGCTCCCGATTGGAAGCCCTCACAGTGAAGGGGAGTGTGTTTTGATCGCTTACGGGCGCCAGGCCTTGCCGGTAGCCCTCCAGCCGGTAGAGGTTCCAATCGCCGTTGGGGGCCAGGTTGAGTTCCCAGTAGGGCGCCAACCCCTCGGCCGCCAGAAACAGCTCGAAGCAGGTGTGCTCCCACAGGCCGTCCAGGCGGTGGGGGGCGCCCGTGGTGCCCGGGGCCGGAAGCACCACCGAGGCCAGGGGGCCCCTTAGCTGGTAGGTGATCACCAGCTGATCCCCCCGCCGCTCCAGTTGCCCCCCCAGTTGGAGCCCCCAGGGAGCAGGATCGGAACCAAAGGCCTGAAGGGTGAACGGGGTGTTCATCGTCTCTTCTGAAGCTGATCCAGCAGCCCCCGGATGTCTCGCTCCTGGGCTTCGATGCTTTCCGTGAGCCGAAACTGCACCATGGCCCGATCCAGATTATGGCCAGGCCGTTGGGTCTGGAAGTAGACGTTCCCGGCTAGATGGTCGGTGAAGAAGCGCAATCCCAACTCAAAGCTCAACAGCCGGATGGCGTCGTAGAGATAACGGTGATCTGAAGGCTGCAGAAACCGATTTGCCACTGCGCCGTAACCCTCCAATAGGGCCTCGCAGAGGCTCAGGTCGAAGCTGACGGCATCGAGTGCAGGGGTTTCCTCCCCGAGGGGATTGCAGCCCGAGCGCAGGCAATCGCCGATGTCGTAATGCACCAGGCCCGGCTTCACCGTATCCAGATCCACCAGGGCCACCGCCCGGCCACTGGAGGCATCGAGCAGCACGTTGTTCACCTTTGGGTCGCCATGAATCGGCCGCAGGGGCAGCTCTCCTGTGGCCTTGGCCCGCTCCAGCACGTCGGCCCAGGGGGCCCGCTGGGCCACAAACCGGTGGGCCCAGGCTTCTTGCTCAGATGGTTGGCGGGAGGTCTTGGCACAGATGGCCTGATAGTGGGCCAGGTAGCCCGGGGTGATGTGAAATCCCTCCAGGGTGTCGGCCAATTGCTCGCAGGGCAGATCGTGCACCAGCTCGTGGAATCTTCCCAGTCCGTAGCCCACTTCCCTGGCCTGGCCTGGTGTGGCCAAGGCATCGAGGGAGGTGGTGGCGGGCACAAAGCTGATGGCTCGCCAAAACGCTTCCCCTTCCTCCAGCCAGGGCTCACCGCAGCGGCTTTTGAGCACTTTCGGGAGCACCCAGCGCCCCCCAGCCCCTTCCCCCCGCAGACGACCCTCCACGTGCTCGCTCACGATGAGCAGGTTGTGCATCACCCGCTGGGGCTCGGGAAACACCGCCGTGTTGAGCTTTTGCAGCACAAAGGGCTCCGCCCCCTCCCGGGCCACCAGATAGGTGCTGTTGATGTTGCCGTTGCCCAGCGGACTCACCCCCTGCACCGCGTGGGTCCCGGCAAAGGCAGAGGCGATCTGGGTCAGGGGATGGTCGTCTCGGGCTTCTGGGGAGGGTTGTGCCATGGTCAGTCGTCCCGCCCAGAGTCGTAGGCCCCCCGCACGCCCTGGCCATTCCAGGGGGTGAGGCGGGTCATCAGCAGAAAGGCCGGTAGGGAGGAGGCTGCTGTGAGCAGAAAAAAGGTGCTCCAGCCCACACCCTCCGCCACAAACCCCGCTTGTCCCGAGAGGATGGAGCGGCTGAGGGCATAAACCCCCGAGAGCAGGGCGTATTGGGTAGCGGAAAAGCGGGGGTTGCAGAGGCTCATCAGCAGGGCGACGAAGGCCGCACCCACCATTCCCCCTCCCAGGTTTTCCAGGGCGACGGCCCCCAGCAGGGAGGGCATGCCCCCCTGGAACGTGGCGAGGGCCCAGTAGGAGAGATTGCCTAGGGCTCCCACGATCGCAAACACCCACAGGGAGCGGTTCAGCCCCAGCCGGCCGAAGAGCACCCCGCCCAGAATCGTGCCCACGATCGTGGCGGCGATGCCCCAGCCCGCCAGCACGGAGCCCACCACCTCTGGAGAGAAGCCCTGCTTGATCAGGAAGGGCACGGCCATCAAATTCAGCAGCCCGTCCGGCCAGCGGTAGAGCAGGATCAAAGCCAGGAGCATGGCGGCCCGGGGGCCGCCGGTGCGGGCCAGAAATTCCCTGGCCGGGCCAATCACGGCCTGTCGCAGACTCGTCACCTGCTGGGTGAGGGCAGGAAGCTTCGGTGCCGTGAAGGTGAAGGGCAGCACCAGGGCCATCAGAAGAGCCGAGGCGGCAAAGGCCTGGGGCCAGCCCTGGCGGCCCGCCAAGATGAACCCCCCGGCCCCAATGGCCAGCATGGCGGATCGGTAGCCCAGGTTGGCCACCGCCGCGCCTGCCCCCCGTTCCTCTTGGGGCAGCAGGTCGGTGCGGTAGGCATCCACCAGGATGTCCTGGGTGGCGCTCACCACCGCCAGCAGGAGGGCCATGGCGCCCACCGCCGTGAGGCTGGCAGAGGAGCGGCTCGGCTCGAGGAGGGCCATGGCGCCGATCACCGCCGTTAGCAGCACCTGCACCAGCAGCAGCCAGCCCCGGCGCCGATCGGGCCAGGGGAGGGGCCAGCGATCCAACGCCGGTGCCCAAAACATCTTCAAGGTGTAAGGCAGTTCCGCATAGGCCAGCAGGCCGATCAGCCCCAGGGGTACCTCGCTGGCCGTGAGCCACCCCTGGAGCAGCTTGGTGCCCACCATGTAAGGAGTGCCGCTGGCCACCCCCTGGGCCCCCACCGCCAGCAATCGCCGCCAGGGGGCCGGGAGGGGGCTTGGGGGCATGAACCATCAGGCGCTGGCCCGTCATCCTGCGCGGTGGCGCCTTGCCCGTCAACGGCAGGGGCACGCTTGCCGCAAGAATGGGAGCCCATGCCCGGTGTGCTGTGTCGTTTCTGCGCTCAAAACTGCTGCCGGCGGCCATCGTGTTGCTCTTTGCTCTGGCTCTGGTGGCCGTGAGTGCCCGGATCTGGTTGCCGGGCGACATGGCAGCTCCGGCCCCTCTCTCCTGACCTGAGCTGACCTGATGCCGGAGGATCCCCAGCCCTTCCAACGCTTCCCGGAGACCCAGCAGGAGCTGGCACTGGATCCGGATGTGTTGGCGCGGGAACTGGCAGCGGAACTCCTGGGCGATCCCCTCGATGAGATCGACCCCAACGAACTCACGGTGGCGGATGTGGCCCTGGAATGCGACCAGGGTCTGGCCTGGCTGCGGGGGGAACGGGAGCAGGTGATGCAGGGCTTGCGGATCTTCTGCGAACACCGGGACCCCCGGGCTGTGCCCCTCCTCCTGCCCCTCTTGGATCAGGGATGCCCGATTCTGCGCATGAGTGCGGTGTACGCCTTGGGCCGCAACCCCTATCCCCTGGCGGTGGAGCCCCTGCTGAAGTTGCTCGCCACAGACGACAACGGCTATGTGCGCAAGGCTGTGGCCTGGAGCCTCAGCAATTACGCCGAGGCCCCCGTGCTCAATCCCCTGATCCGCTCCCTGCAGGTGGATGTGGCGGCTGTGCGGCTCTGGGCAGCAAGCTCCCTGGCCGATGCCAGTGCGTCCGCCCCCGCCAAGGCCGATCCGGCGGCGGCCCAGCTGCTGCAAAGCCTGCGGATCGACAGCGAAGCCGCCGTGCGCAGCAACGGTGCCTGGTCGCTTGGACGGCTCTATCCCGATCTGGTGGAACCTCGCCAGCAGGAGGTGGTGGAGGCCCTCTTGCACTGTCTCCTGCTGGATGAGGATTCCGCCGTGCGGGATGAGGCCCGCATGGCGCTGGAGCAGCTGGGGCAGCCGGAGGTGTTGGAGCGGCTTCAGACCCTGGTGGAGGAGGGGCTGATCACCTGAGTGGGCGCCCACCGGGGCGAAAACCCGGCTAACATCCCTGAACACTTCGTGGATTAAAAGGATGGGTCAACAAACCATCCGATTCCGCATCCGCCCCGATGGCCGTGTGGAAGAGGTGGTGGAGGGTGTGGCCGGTGAAGCCTGCCTCGCGCTCACCGAGCGCATCGAAGCTCAGATCGGCTCGGTTCAACAGCGCCGCAGCACATCCGAAGCCTTCCAATCCAACCCGTTGACCGCTCAGCAACCGCTCGTGGAGCATCCCTCCGCCTGAATTCACCTTCCAGTCCTTCTCTTCTCCGACCATGTCGCACTTCACCACGGTGAAGACCGAACTGCGGGACCGCAGTTCCCTTCTTCAAGCCCTTGCCGACCTGGGCCATGCCCCGAGCGAGGGCTCCCAACCCGTGCGCGGTTACCGGGGCCAGACCGTGACCTGCGACCTGGCCATCGCACAAGACGATGGCGGTGACATGGGCTTCCTGCTGAATCCGGAAACTGGTTGTTACGAGCTGGTGGCCGATCTCGACCTTTGGCGACAAAACGTTCCCGTGGAGCGGTTCCTCGCCCAGCTCAATCAGCGCTATGCCCTCCACTCCATCCTCGCGGCCAGCAGCCAGGAGGGATTCCAGGTGCAGGAGCAAACCAACCACTTGGATGGATCGATCGAGTTGGTGGTCAGCCGCTGGGAGTGAGCGGCTCGCCACCCACGGCTCCGGGCGGACCGGTGGATCCAGCCCTTGCCTTTTCTGTCGACGCCGCTCCCGCCGTACCCCGCAGCGGAATGGAGCCTCTTCTTGGAGGTGAACTCCGGCAACAAGCGGTGTGGGTCGATGAAGCTGTTTGCATCGGTTGCCGCTATTGCGCACACGTCGCCTCCAACACCTTTGTGGTGGAGCAGGACTGGGGCCGCTCCCGGGTCATGCGCCAGGACGGCGACAGCACGGACCGGATCCAGGAAGCCATCGACACCTGCCCAGTGGATTGCATCCATTGGGTTCCCTACGAGCGCCTTCCTGCCCTGCAGGAGGAGCGCGAGGCCCAGGATCTCCTTCCTTTAGGCCTGCCCTCCCCAACGCGGATCAAGCGCACGCTGCCCCGCGCCCCTGGGGGCCATCAGCCTCCCGCGCCTTGATGTTGCCCACCCGTCGCTTTGGTCGCACGGAGCTGGCCATGCCTGTGCTCTCCCTTGGTGGGATGCGCTTCCAGCAGAGCTGGACTGATCTTCCCGCAGACGAGATCCAGGAGGAGAGCCAGGCCGGCCTGGAAGAGCTGCTGCGGGCTGCGGTGGCGGCGGGGTTCCATCACATCGAAACAGCCCGGGGGTATGGCACCTCCGAGCGCCAGCTCGGTGCCCTCCTGCCCCACGTGCCTGATGGAGAGCGGATTTTGCAGACCAAGGTGAGTCCCGATCCCAACCCGGCACGCTTCGAGGCCGAGCTGGCCCGCAGCTTTGAGCGGCTGGCGGTGGAGCGGGTGGATCTGCTCTCCCTCCATGGGATCAACACGGCCGAGCTGCTCGAGCTGGCCCTCCGCCCCGGGGGGAATCTGGAGGTGCTGCGGCGCTGGCAGGCCGAGGGCCGGATCGGCCACGTGGGCTTCTCCACCCATGCCCCCCTGCCCGTGATCCTGGAGGCGATTGCCAGCGACGCCTTTTCCTACATCAATCTCCACTGGTATTTCATCCGTCAGGACAACAGCCCGGCCCTGGAGACCGCCCTTGCCCACGACATGGGGGTGTTTCTCATCAGCCCCACCGATAAGGGCGGCCATCTCCACACCCCCTCGGAGCGCCTGGTGAAGCTCTGCGGGCCCCATCACCCCATCGTGGTGAACGACCTCTTTTGCCTCAGCCACCCGGCGGTGCACACCCTCAGCGTGGGGGCCTCTTGCGCCGGCGACCTGGAGCTCCACCTGCAGGCTGTTGCCCTCCTGGAGCAGGCCCCCACCTTGCTACCACCCATCCTCGAGCGGTTGGAGCGGGCCCGCCTGGAGGCCCTCGGAGCCCCTTGGCTGGCCACCTGGAACCAGGGCCTGCCCCCCTGGCCACAGACGCCTGGCCACATCAACCTGCCCGTTCTGCTCTGGCTGCACAACCTGCTCGAGGCCTGGGACATGGAGGGCTACTGCCGCGATCGCTACGGCCTGCTCGGCCACGGGGGGCACTGGTTCCCCGGGGAGAACGCTGATGCCCTGGATCGGGATGTGAGCGAGGCGGAGCTCCTGGCGGTGCTGGAGCACTCCCCCTGGGCGCAGGCCATCCCGGATCTGTTGCGGGATCTGCGGCGCCGTCTGGGGGGGGAGGCGCGGCGGCGGCTGCAGGTCAGCTGAGCTGGCCCAGGGGCACCTTGGCTGGCAGTCCGACGGGCCGGGGGTAGGCCTTCGGGCAGCGGGCCGCGGGTCGCACCACCACCGCATGGCGCAAGCCCCGGCCGGCGGGCAGCTCGCGCCGTTCCACCGCCTCCACCCTGGCCTTGAGGATCTGGAGTGCCCGCTCCAGATCCTCCTGATCCCCCTCAGACCACTGGCCCCGATAGAGCACGGCCTGCCCCTCGGGTTTGAGCAAGGGCACCAGGTATTCCGCCACCACCGGCGCACTGGCCACCGCTCGGGCCATCGCCCCATCGAAGCGGCCTCGGCAGGCTGGGTCGTGGCCCGTGCGCTCCACCCGTTCCCGCCGCACCCGCACCCGCTCTCCCAGGCCCAGAGCCTGGGCCATGGCCTCTACGGCCTCCAGCTTGCGTCCCACCGAATCCACCAACGTGAGCTGGGCTTCGGGGAGGGCGATGGCGAGGGCCAGTCCAGGGAATCCCCCGCCGGTGCCCACATCAATGAGCGCGAGGGGGGAGGTGCGCTGCGCGCCATTGAGCAGGGGCACCCAGGGCCAGAGGCTGTCGAACACCTGGCCGATCCAGTAATCCTCACCCTGCACCAGGCGGGTGAGGTTGAGGCGACTGTTCCACTCCAGCAGAAGCTCCTGCAGAGCGGCAAACTGCCCGAGCTGGGCTGGCTCCGGCTGCCACCCCAGGGGCTCCCACAGGTGGGCCATCGACTCGACCATCCGCATCTCCAGCGGGCCACGACAGGTGGCAGGCTTCTTCCTAGGATGCCCGACGAATGGGGGATCCCACGCCGTTCGGGCCATGTCGTCGTCTTCCCCAGCCCCCCACCCGGCCACTCCCGAGGGCCGCACTTACTACGAGCTTCTCCAGACCCCGCCCAACGCATCGCTCCAACAGCTGCGCCAGGCATTTCGACAATTGAGCAAGTGCTACCACCCCGATACCACAACCCTGCCGGCCCCAGTGGCGGAGAGGGCTTTTGAGGAGCTCCAGCGCGCCTATGCCGTGCTCAGCGATCCCCAGTCCCGCCAGCTCTACGACGAGCGTTTGCGGCTGAGCCGCTTGCCCCTTCCCCCCGTAGGACGTCCAGCCCCCGCCGCCTCGGTGCCCTCCGCTGGTGCTCCTGTATCGCTGCGGCGGGCCCTGTCGGGTGGGGAGTGGTTTGCCCTGTTGCTCCTCGCTTTGGCGCTGGTATTGAGCCTGGTGCTGGGCCTTGGGGTGGCCTGGGCCCGGGGGGCGGAAATGGTGCGCTGGCCCAGCTGGTGGGCCGACCTCCACCCGACGGCCATCGCCCAGGATGGGGCGGCTCCGGGACAAGCCATGCCGGAGACCGCCCCAGCCACCCATGCCCCTGCCCCCTGAGGACACCCCCCTCTACAACCATCCCCTGCCGGCCCTGGAGGAGTGGTTGCGGAGCCTGGGCGCCCGCCAGCAGGCCCCCCATTCCTCCAGTTGGGATCTGCACCTCCCCCAATGGAGCGCCCGAATCGACCTGGAGGGGGAGGATCTGAAGGTGTCGTGGCATCAGGAGGGGAGTGCCAACGTGCGCCTGTTTTCCTATGGCCTCTCCCGGGCCGATGCGGAGGCAGCGATCCTGGCCGGGCCCTGAGCGTTAAAGGGTGCCCAGGGCCGTGGCCAGGGCGTCGTAGCAGCGTTGCAGCTCGGCGTCGCTGATGCAGAGCGGCGGCAACAGGTAGACCACCTGGCCCAGGGGGCGCAGAAACACCCCTTCCGCCCGCACCCGCCGCTGTAGCTGGCGGCCGATCGGGTGGAGATAGCCCTCCGGCCCCGGCGCCACCAGATCAAAGGCCGCCATCGTGCCCAGCAGCCGCGGCTTGTGCACCTTGGGATCGCGGGCCAGCGCTTCCAGCAGGGGGCGGTGGCGGGCCTCCATGCCTTGATAGAGCTGGGGCCGTTGCTCCAGCAGATCCAGGCTGGCCAGGGCCGCCGCGCAGCCGAGGGGGTTGGCGGTGAAGCTGTGGCCGTGAAAGAGGGTGAGGGTGGGATCCGTGCCGATAAACCCCTGGAACAGACGCTCGCTCACCAGGGTGACCCCCATCGGCAGAAAGCCCCCCGTG
>JBJTUM010000112.1:0-7593 GCA_046080725.1 Cyanobium sp.
CCATTTCTGGGCCAGGAGCTGCTCCCGCGGATCAATGGAAAAGCGCCTGTGACGCTCCTCCTTCGGCAGCCAAACATTACGGCAGGGCCACACCTGCCGCACATGCCAGCGAGGCCCCAGCAGCAGGGCGCAGCCCTCGTCTGGCGCGGCTGCCTGCAGCACCCGATGGAGAACGGTCAGCGCCTTCCGACTTAAACAGATTTCCTCTGGCACGGTTTGTTCATCACCTGTAGGTTGTGGTTGTAACTCCATCAAAATTTGGGGCAATGACTGAAGGCACAACCGAAACCCCTGAAGTGAAGGGCTACGCGAGCGAGAACGGTGAAGAAAGCACCTTTGACTTCCAGCAGCGCTACGGGGATGTGGTGGGAAAGGTGAACGAAACCCTCGACAAGGTTGATTGGAGCCAACTTGGCAAGTTTGGCAAAGCTGCGGGAATTCTTCTTGCTGTCATTATTGCCCAAATCTTGATCAAAGGTATGCTCGACACCATTAATCTCCTTCCCATCGTTCCAGGCCTGCTTGAACTCCTGGGCTTGGTTGTGGTTGGGAACTGGGCCTGGAAAAATCTCACCACTAGTGAGAAGCGTTCCGAGCTCATGTCCCAGGTTGACCATTTGAAAAAAGAATATCTAGGCTGAATCAACAGTTTTCCAGATCCTTAGATCAAGTCCAGAAGCTCCTCAACGGTCTTCTGGGCTTTTCTTTTGTAACTGCCACCAAACAGATTGGCATGATTAAGGAGGTGGTAAAGGTTGTATAAATTCTTCCGAATGTCCCATCCCTCATTCAACGGCCACACATCGTTATAACCCTTAAAAAAAGCTTCTGGAAAGCCGCCGAAGAGCCGGGCCATGGCCAAATCAGTCTCCCGATCCCCCCGATAGATCGCTGGATCGAAGACCGAAGCGCCTCCTCCATCTAGGAGGGCCCCGTTTCCGCTCCAAAGGTCTCCGTGGACCAGGCACGGTTCCACATTCTCGCCGTCGAGCCAGCTTGGGAGGAGCTCCAGCAACCGATCGGCTCCAGCGAGAGGGTTGCCCTGGGCGGCCAACCAGCGGAATTGGGGTCCGAGGCGGCAAGTCGTGAAAAACAGGCCCCAGCTCCCATGCCACCCATTGATCTGGGGAGATGCGCCGATGAAGTTGTCGCCCTCCCAGCCGAACGGTTGAAGATCCCCGGGGTGTCCTGAGGCGCGATCGAGGCTCCGTCGGTGCAGACGGGCCAGGTTGGCCCCGAAGGTGGCCCAGGCTTCTGAGCCTGGGATGCCCCGCCGGGCCAGCTCCAACCAGGGGAGCACCAGCACGGCCTCCTCTCCTGCCAGTCCCATGGCGAGGGGCGTAGGGATCCGCAGGCCAGGAGGCGCATACTGCGCCAGGGCTTGCAAGCCTTCGGCCTCCGCCTTCAGTAGGGGTTCCTGTTCGGCCCGGTTGGTTTTGGCAAACAGCCGCTCCCCGTGGCTGGTCTGCAGACACCAGGCCTTATGGATGCAACCGCCCCCGACGGGGGCGCGGGCCACCAGGGTGACCGAGAGCTGCTCCTGCAGCCAGGGGGCCAGGGGGTCGACCTCGGCGCGGGCCATGAAACGGGGGAAGCCGGAAAAACTTTATGCTCCACAGCTATGACTGATGTGCTGGTGGTGGGCGCCGGCATCGCCGGGTTAACGGCAGCCGCCCTGTTGGCCAAGCGGGGTTTTTCCGTGGTGGTGCTGGAGGCCCATCACCAGAGTGGCGGCTGTGCCGGCACCTTCCGCCGAGGCCCTTATCTGTTTGATGTGGGTGCCACCCAGGTGGCCGGCCTAGAGCCGGGGGGCATTCATGCTCGGCTCTTCGCATCGCTTGGCGTTCCTGCACCGCCCGCCAGCCCACTCGATCCCGGCTGCGTGGTCGACCTGGCGGATGGCCGGCCCCCAGTTGCCCTCTGGCGGGATCCCCAGCGATGGCGCCAGGAGCGGGAGCGGCAGTTTCCCGGCAGTGGGGCCTTCTGGTCGCTCTGCGACACCCTGCAGCGGGCCACATGGGCCTTTGCCGATCGGGATCCGGTGCTCCCCCCCCGCTCCTGGTGGGACCTGGGCCAGCTGCTCGCCGCCCTTGATCCGGCGGTGGTCGCCAGCGGCGTGTTTACTACCAGCACGATGGCAGACCTGCTCACGCTCACCGGCGCTGCCCGGGAAGAGTGCGGCCCGCGGTTGCGGCGTTTTCTCGATCTACAGCTTCAGCTCTATTCCCAAGAGCCCGCGGATCGCACCGCGGCCCTCTATGGGGCCACCGTCCTCTCGGTGGTGCAGGAGCCCCGGGGGCTCTGGCATCTGGAGGGCTCGATGCAGGCACTGAGTTCCGCCCTGGAGGAGGGTCTTGCCGTGGCGGGGGGAGAGTTGCGCTTGCGTCATCGGGTCCAACGGCTGCGGCCTCCCCAGCTCAGGCAGGATCCCTGGGTGGTGGAAGGGGTGGGCCCTGGCGGAGTGGCCTTTGCCCTGCCGGCCCGGGATGTGGTGCTTACCCTGCCCCCCCAGACTCTGCCCGAACTGATGGGAGAGGCCCTGCCGTCCGGCTACCGGAGGCGTTTGGAAGGACTCCACGAGCCTAGTGGCGCCCTGGTGTTCTACGGCGCGGTCGAGCGCCGCCACCTGCCCCTAGGTGTGGCCAGCCATCTTCAGCTGGATTGGTCTGATCCAGGCCCTTTGTTTGTCTCTGTGAGCCAGGAGGGCGATGGGCGGGCTCCGGAGGGTCAGGCCACAGTGATCGCCAGCGTGTTTACCCCAGCTCGGCCCTGGTTTGGCCTGGAGGAATCCGATTACCAGGCCCGCAAGCAGGCCGCCGTGGCTGGCATCCAGTTTGGCTTGGCCAAGCTCTTGGGCCTGGAGCCCGGCCACTGGCGCCATGCGGAGCTGGCCACCCCCCGGGGGTGGCAGGGATGGACTGGTCGCCCCTGGGGGTATGTGGGGGGATTGGGCCAGCACCCGAGCCGCTTTGGTCCCTTCGGCCTGGCCAGCCGCACGCCCCTCCCAGGCCTCTGGCTCTGTGGCGATTCCCTCCATCCCGGCGAGGGGACGGCCGGAGTGAGCACCTCGGCCGCCATGGTCTGCCGCCAGCTGCTCCAGCAAAACACCGGCACGGTTTGAGGTCAGGCATGCTGGCGTGCGATCTCCCTACCCCAATGGCGCCCCTGCCACCCCCCGAACCCTCGCGCCAGCTCGACACCCTCGCGGCACTGGATGCTCGCAAGATCCGCTTTGAGCTCAACCGCTATGCCCTGCCCAATGGGCTGGAAGCCACTTTCGGCCTGATCCGCCATCCCGGGGCGTCCCTGGCGGTGCCCGTGCTGGACGACGGACGGGTGGTGATTCTGCGCCAATACCGCTTTGCCGTGGCTTGCCGCCTGCTGGAGTTTCCGGCCGGCACTCTGGATCCGGGAGAGGATCCCCTGAGCACGATGGAGCGGGAGCTGCAGGAGGAAGCGGGCTATGCGGCCAGCCGCTGGGATTCCTTGGGGGCCATGCTCCCTTGTCCGGGCTACTCCGATGAGGTGATCCATCTTTTTCTGGCCCGGGGCCTCACCCCCCTGGATCAGCCCCCCGCTGGCGACGAGGATGAAGACTTGGAGGTGCTGCTGATGGAGCCTGCCGAGCTGGATGCGGCCATCGCCAGTGGTGATGAGGCCCTGGATGGCAAGAGCGTGACGGCCTGGTTTCGGGCACGCCAACACCTGCTGGCCTGAGCCACCATGTCCTCAGCCTCCGACCTCGCTCACCAGCACCTGGCCTTGGAGGCGGAGCTCAGCGACGGCAAGTGCCGCTTCGTGCGGGAGCGCCTGCGGCTGCCCATGGGGTTGGAAGCCAGTTTTGGCTGGCTTCGCCATCCCCCCACCGTCCTGGTGGTGCCCCGCTGCGCCGATGGCCGCTTGCTGCTGCTTCGTCGCTACCACCCGGCGGTGGGGCGCTGGGTGCATGAGTTTCCCAGCGGGGTGTTGATGGCGGAGGAATCCCCCGAGGATGGCGCAGCCCGGCTGGTGGGATCGCTCACGGGGTTGGGCTGTGGAGCGTGGCGGCAGCTGGGGGTGCTGCGGCCCAATCCCGGCTATTCCGATGAACACATGACGGTGGGACTGCTGGCGATGGACGAGGCTGAAGGAGGGAAGCCGGATCCGATGGACGTCACCGATGGGGGCCTGTGCCTGCTGCAGCGTTGTGCTGCCAGGGATCTTGAAGTGACCCTAATGGGGCTTCAGGAGGCCGTGGATGGCCGCTGCGTGAGCGCCTGGGTGCTGGCTCGGCCCCATTGGAGCCTCTGAATGGGCGCCCCAACCCGCTGGCTCTTCTGGCACCGACGCGATCTGCGCCTGGCAGACAACCTCGGCCTGGCGGCGGCGGCCGCCGCCACCCCCGCCCTGACGGGGGTGTTTGTGCTGGATCCGGCCCTTCTTGCCGCCCCGGATCTGGCCCCGGCCCGGGTGTGGTTCCTCTGTGAGAGCCTCAAGGAATTGGCACAACGGTGGCGCCAGGCCGGGAGTCGGTTGATCCTGCTGGAGGGAGATCCGGCGGTCGTGCTGCCCTCGCTCGTGGTCGCCACGGGGGCCGAGGTGGTGGCCTGGAACCGGGATGTGGAGCCCTACGGGCGGGAGCGGGATCGGCAGGTGGCCGCCGCCCTTCAGGCCCAGGGCTGCAAGGTGCTGGTGGACTGGGACCAACTGCTTGTGGCACCAGAGGCCCTGCGCACGGGCAGCGGGGATCCCTATCGGGTGTATGGGCCGTTTCTGCGCAACTGGCGTGGTCAGGTGGAGCGGCAGGCAGGCCTTGGATCTGCGGCCTCCGGGGGCCTTGAGCCGGTGGGGGCCCCGGCCAACCTGGTGGATCTTCCAGATCAGGAAGGGGGCGATGGATTGGGGTCCAGGCGGCCTGATTGGGAGCGCCTCCCTATGCGCCACTCTGTGCCTAAGGCCGACGAGCTGGGTGCACCCTTCGATGGGGCCGCGCTTTGCCCATGCCGGCCCGGCGAGGCCGCCGCCCTAGCTCAGTTGGAGGCCTTCTGTCAGGGCGGGACGCTGCAGGCCTACGGGGAGGGCCGCAACCTGCCGGGGGAGGAGGGCACCTCCGCCCTGAGCGCTGCCTTGAAATTCGGCACCCTCAGTCCCCGACAGGCCTGGGCTGCGGCCCAGGAGGCTCGCCAACTGGCCCGCAGCGACGAGGCCCGGGGGGCGATCACGGTTTGGGAGCAGGAACTGGCCTGGCGCGAGTTCTACCAGCAGGCCCTCTTCCATTTCCCCCAGCTGGCGGAGGGCCCCTACAGGACCCAATGGCGTCACTTCCCCTGGCAGAACAATGCCTCGTGGTTGGAGGCTTGGCGCGAGGGCCTGACCGGCGTGCCGATCGTGGATGCGGCGATGCGTCAACTCAACGGCAGTGGCTGGATGCACAACCGCTGCCGCATGATCGTGGCCTCCTTTCTGGTGAAGGATCTGATCTGCGACTGGCGCCTAGGGGAGACGGCCTTCATGGCCCGACTGGTGGATGGGGACCTGGCGGCCAACAATGGCGGCTGGCAGTGGAGTGCCAGCAGCGGCATGGATCCCAAACCGCTGCGGATCTTCAACCCCGCCAGCCAAGCAGCCAAATTCGATGCTGATGCCACCTACATCCGGCAATGGTTGCCGGAACTGGCCCATGTGGCCACGGCTGAGTTGATCCGTGGGGAGATCGCCCCAATGGAGCGTCGGGGCTATCCCGCTCCATTGGTGGAGCACAAGCAGCAACAAGCGCTATTCAAGGGGCTTTATTCCGGCTTGCCCAGAGGCGGCTGATGCTCACTCGCGGGCAGACGGCTACACGGCGAGAGCTGATTCCGTAGGTTCCGTTGAACTGCCGGACAGGCCCCCCAGCAGCCGTCGCAGTGTGGAGATGACCTTCTCCTGCTCGGCTTCTGTGAGTTCAGGGAAGATCGGCAGGCTGAGCACTTCGGCGCAGAGCCGTTCGGTGTGGGGCAGGCTGCCACTTCCATAGCCCAAGTGGTCGTAAGCCGGCTGGCGGTGGATGGGAATGGGGTAATAGATGATCGTGCTCACGCCCCCGTCCTGCAGCTTTTGCTTGAACCAGTCGCGGCAGCAGGCCTCCGGCAAGCCGTAGGAGGCACTGTCTGAGGAGGGGGTGCAACCGCTCCCGCAGGAGGCCTGGCCAACAGGGCAGGGAGGGAGACGCACCACAAATTGGTTCCAACTGTGGCCCCTGGGCCCTGGTTCTGGGAGGGCCATCCCTGGCACATCGGCCAATTCCCGCAGGTAGCGCGCGGCAATGGCCCGGCGCCGCTCCACCCAGCTAGCCAGGTGGGGAAGCTTCACCTGGAGCACGGCCGCTTGAAGGGCATCCAGGCGGCTGTTGTAGCCCAGGTTGGTGTGGAGATAGCGGCGCCGCATGCCATGCACCGCCAGCTCCCGCACCCGAACGGCTAACTCCGGATCGCGACACACCACGGCCCCCCCATCGCCTGCAGCGCCAAGATTTTTGGTGGGGAAGAAGCTGAAACAGCCCGCATCTCCCCAGCTGCCCACGGGCTTGCCGGCCCAGCTGGCGCCTGTGGCCTGAGCGCAGTCTTCGATCACCAACAGGCCGTGGGAGCGAGCGATGGCGTTGATCTGCTCCATATCCACTGGTCGCCCGAACAGGTGAACTGGCAACAGAGCTCGCGTGCTCGGGGTAATGGCTGCCTCGATTCGGTCTGGATCCATGAGGTAGGAGCCCTCTTGCACATCCACGAACACCGGTGTGGCCCCTACCGCACTAATGGCTTCCGCCGTGGCGAAGAAGCTGAAGGAGGTGGTGATCACCTCATCGCCCGGACCGATTCCCAGGCCCCGCAGGGCCAGGATCAGGGCGTCGGTGCCACTGTTGCAGCCGATGGCATGGGGAACACCGCAGCATTCAGCGAAGGCGGTTTCAAAGACTGCAATGGTGGAGCCGCCGATGTATTGACCGCTGCGCAACACCTGCAGCACAGCCTCATCGAGGCGATCACCAAGCTGCCTCAACTGCTCGGAGAGGCTGAAAGGGGGCACTTGCATGGAGGGAACCTTAAGCCCCGCGAAAGATTGGACCAGGGTGGCCGTGGCCCCCTGCGATGTTGGCCCTAGGCCCAGGCGGGGGCCTGGCCGGGATGCCATTTGATGTTGCAACCGATGGACGGCACCTGCTCTGGAGAAGGTGTTTGGCCCTTCAGCAGGGCCTGCAGGGCGGCGCGCAGGTCGCGTCCATCCAGCGGCACGGCATTGCCCGGGCGGCTGCCATCGAGCTGGCCCCGATAGCGGAGGGTGTGGTGGCCATCGAAGAGGTAAAGATCCGGTGTGCAGGCGGCCTGAAAGGACTTTGCGATGGCTTGGCTGTCATCGGCCAGGTAGGGAAAGCTCCACCCGTTCTCTTTGGCCTGGCTGGCCATGCCATTGGGCCCATCCTGGGGGTGGGTGGTGAGGCTGTTGCTGCGGATCGCCAGAAAGGCCACCTGATCCCCAAAGTCTTGGTGCAGGCGGGTGAGCTCCGGCTCGATGTGTTTCACAAAGGGGCAGTGGGGGCAAAGAAAGAGCACCAGCACGGGCGATCCCGCCAGGGTC
>JBJTUM010000113.1:0-28892 GCA_046080725.1 Cyanobium sp.
ATCTCGAACTCGGTTGTGAAACGCAGCAGCGGCGACGATAGTTAGGTGGTAGCGCCTCGCGAAAATAGCACAATGCCAGGATAAATCTTTTCTCTCTTAACACTCTCCTTGCCACCCTTGCGGTGGCTTTTTTGTAGGGAACAGAAAACGAATGGGCCTAAGCCTGCGAAGACGCTTACGGATCGTTTGGCTTTCCTACAGGCTCTGGCTTCGTTGTGATTGTATTGATCTGAGCGCAGCGTTTGCCTTTCACACCCTTCAATCTTTCTTTCCTGCCTTACTCATCGCCCTAGCCCTTGCCTCAAGGTTTCTTGGTCAGGACGAAACTCTACTGCAGCAGGCAAAACTGGTCGTAGGTCAGTTAATTCCCAGTGATTCAATGCCCCTGTTTACAGATGCCCTATCCCGTTTTGTTCGGCAGGGCTTTGGCGCAGGACTGGCAGGCATCTTCTTGCTACTGCTGAATGCAAATAACATTTACCTCACCCTACAAAGAGGTGCTGATCGGCTTTGGTGGAATCGGCCCTACGGTTTGGAATCCTTATCTTGGCTCAAAGTTGTTCAGCGCTTTCTATGGCTGAGACTAAAGTCTTTCTTGATCTTGCTGCTGATTGGGCCGATATTGATTGCCGATCAAGTCATAGGAAATTTTCGAGTTTTTGGCTCTACACTATTGCGGGACTGGCTATCTAATAGCCTGCCAGATAAATTTATATGGCTGGGTAGACTGTCATACGGCGCCGACTTTCTTCTCTCCAACATCCTTGCTTTTGTGTCAATTATTGCACTTCTCTGGCTGCTTCCCTCTCGGAGAGTTCCCTGGCGTCCATTAGTTCCTGGTGCCTTGCTAATTAGTATTATTTCAACTCTTCTCACCGTTGTCTTAGGCAGACTCCTCTTTACAATAGGGATACGGTTTCAAGCCTATGGAGTTGTTGGCGGTGTTTTACTCCTCACTCTATGGTTGTGGCTGTTTGGCGTGATTCTTTATTATGGACAGTGCCTGAGCGTCACCATTGCCCGCTGGCCTCGAGGTGGGCCATCCGCACCCCCTCCAATCTGAAATCGGCATTCGCAGGGAGCAGGATGATGATATGTATGAGCTCACCCCGTGATTCCAATCCCTCCCTCCTCGCCGCTCAGGATTGCCCCTCTCCGCGCCAGTCTTCTGCTGATCGCCACAGCGATTGGCGCCATTGTTCTATCCGGCATCGCTGTGCTGACCCTTGTGCCCCTGACGATCATCGTGGGAGGGATGGCCGTCGCGCTTGTGTCCACATTGCTTCTGGGTTGGGCAGGCATTGAAGCCCTGGCGGCTGTTGAACGCTGGATGGACCAGGACCCCCGTTTCCAGCGCTGAATGCAACGATCTTCGTTCCCTTGGCTCTGGGTGGGGCTCGCCGCACTCCTGCTGATCTTCCCAGGACCAGCAGGTCGCTTCTTCTTGGACGTTCTCGGAGGGTTGACCCTGTTGCTCCTGATCCTCCCCCTCATCGGAGCAGGGGTGGGAGTTCTGGCATGGCAGCTGATTCGACGACGCCTCCACACCTGTGAGGCCTGCGGCACGATCAGTTTGGCAAGCCAAGTTTGCCCAGCTTGCGGATCCACGTTCGAAGAACAGACCACCCATCCAGCAGGCAGGAGAAATCTCGAAACTTTGGATCCCTCCAAGGTGACCATCAATGTGGAGGCTGTTGATGTGGAACCGTCCACGGATGGCAACAACACACCCCCGCCCTAAGCACGGCAGTGCCTTCCCATAGGCTTCATGACAGAGCTGGTTGTCTATGGCCGCGTTGTTGGCTGCTCAGTGGGATGTGGTGGTGGTGGGCAGCGGTGCAGCAGGGCTGATGACCTGTCTGGAACTTCCCCGGGATTTGAGAGTTCTGCTCCTGAGTAAGCAGTTGAACCCTCGCTCAGCCAGCCGCTGGGCCCAGGGCGGCATCGCCGCAGTGACCCGCTCCGAAGACAGTTTTGACAGCCACATCGCCGACACGCTCAAGGCGGGGGCTGGCCTGTGTGACCGCCCGGCGGTGGATCTCCTGGTTCGGCACGCTCCAGCTTGTGTGGAGCGGCTACTGGCCTTAGGCATGGCCTTTGACCGGGAGAACGGCCACCTCAGCACCACGCTGGAAGCAGCCCACAGCCACCGTCGAGTGCTGCACGCACAGGACCGCACGGGAGGTGCGCTGGTGGATGCCTTGGAACGGGAAGTGCAGTCTCGGGCACTGCTGGAGCGCCATGAAGGGGTGCCAGCTCTCCAACTTTGGGTGGAGGGGGAGCGCTGTGTGGGACTGCAGGTGTTGGACGGCAACCAACTGCGGTGGCTCCGTGCCGGCGCCGTGGTGTTGGCCTGCGGCGGGGGGGGCCACCTCTTTTCTCACACCACTAATCCCAGCCAGGCTTCTGGAGATGGGGTGGTGATGGCCTGGCAGGCAGGAGCCCAGATCCGGGACCTGGAGTTTGTGCAGTTTCATCCCACCGCCTTGATGCTGCCCGGGGCCCCCCATTTTCTGATCAGCGAGGCCGTGCGCGGAGAAGGGGCCCGGTTAAGAGATGCCAGGGGGCACAGTCCCGTTGCCTTTCTCAGTGGGGGCGATCTGGCCCCCAGAGACCAGGTGAGTCGCGCACTGGCCCAATGCATGCAACAGCAAGGGGTGGACCATCTCTGGCTGGATCTGCGCCCTGTGGGGGAAGAACGACTGCGGAAACAATTCCCAACGATTCTTGGGCGCTGCCTGGAATTGGGGCTGCAACCCACCCTCTCCCCCATCCCCGTGGCACCTGCAGCCCACTACTGGATGGGAGGGGTGCGTACGGATCTGCAGGCCGCCACAACCCTGCCTGGGCTCTACGCCGTTGGAGAAGTCGCCTGCACAGGAGTCCATGGAGCGAATCGGCTGGCCAGCAATTCCTTGATGGAGTGTCTCGTGTTTGCCCGACAGCTCTCCGATCTGGAGCTACCAAAAACAGGCTCTGGGATCTTCCAGCCCGTGCCTCAAGACCTGCCCAGCCAGAGCAGACAGACCCAGACGGAACACGGCCTGCAAGAGCAACTGGAACAGTTGCGTCAGTTGTGCTGGAGTGTGGCTGGAGTGGAGCGCTCGGGGGAGCGAATTCGTGGAGCACTGCAATCGGTGCGCCACCAACGCCAGGGGCTGGAACGGGAGCCCCTCTGGAAGATCGTGGAGGGTCAGCCTCCGGAAGTGTGCCTTGCCATGGAACACTCTCAGGTGGCTGGCTTTTTGCTTTTGCATGAGGTCCATCAGCGGCTGGTGCTGGCGGAACTCCTGATGGAGGCGGCACTCTTTCGGGAGGAAAGCCGAGGAGGACATTTCCGCACCGATGCCCCCGCCCGTCAGCCCTATTGGGAGCGGCACAGCCGCCAACAGAAGGGCATGGCCATCCAGACCGATGCGGTGGATTGGGGTCAAAACCCGTTGGGGCCGCTGTAGTTGCTCATCGCGGCCAGCTTGGCCAAGGGCTTCACCCCCGAATCGACCGTGCCGTTGATCTCCCAGCTGGGAAAGCCCTTGATTTGTTTTTTCTCGCAAAGAGGAGCCTGATTTTTGTAGCCATCAGGGGCACACTCAACGATTTTCAACTCGGCGGCGCCTTCCTTACCAAACAATTCCTTCTGTTCCCGGCAGTGGGGGCACCAGTAGGCGGTGTACATCACAACGCCCTTCGCTGTGAGGTGTTTGGCCAGGGCAATCGCTGCAGGCGAGCTGGGGGTGGTGATCGGGGGAGCCATGCCCTTGGTCATGGCGCTCTCCGGACGATCCAGGGCAGTCGCCCAACCCATGCCAACCACCAGCACAGCAAGGCTCACCAAAACCCAGCGAAAAATCAACTGACCCCGTTCCTGCCAGTCCCCACCAAGAATGGAGAGCACCATCAGTGCAAGAGACAGGCCCGCAGAGAGAAGGCAGAAGGCACAGAACGCCTGGATCTTGAACACCATGACCCCCATCAACACCAAGCTGAAGATGGCCATGGCGGTGCTGATCAAAAACAGGGCCCACCAGCTGGCTTGATGGAGGCCAGCTCTGGCCTCTCCCTTCAGGAGCAGGGGGAGGAGGGCGAGCAGAAGCACCGAGAGGTAGGCCAGCGCCCCGAACAGGGACAGGGGTTGGCCCAACAGGGACCCCCAGGCGCTGCTGAGCACCTTGTCGCAGCCATCGGAGCCTCCAGGACAGAGCAGGGGGCCGAGCACACCCCAGCGATGCAGGGTGATCGACCCCGTATCGAGAAGCCCGATCGTGGCAAGCACAGCCATGGCCACCCTGGCCCAGCGGTGGCCCGGATCGCCGCGGCGTCGGCTGCTGTTCAAGCGGCTGGCTAGTCGGGTCGACGTCACGGAGAAGAACTGGGCATCTTCAGAGGATTGTGGCAGCGCCCCCGCCATTCCATAGGGTAGGTAGACAGCCATTTCCACGTCGACATGCCCTCCGGCCCCGTCAGGAGCACCCCCACTGTCGCCTTTGCTCACCTGGGCTGCGAGAAAAATCGGGTCGACACCGAGCACATGCTGGGCCTTTTGGCAGAAGCCGGATATGGGGTCAGCGCAGACGAGCGCGACGCATCTGTGGTGGTGGTGAACACCTGCAGCTTCATCCAAGACGCCAGAACGGAATCCGTTCGCACCCTGGTGGAGCTAGCCGAGCAGGGGAAAGAACTCATCATTGCTGGCTGCCTGGCCCAGCATTTTCAGGAGGAATTGTTGACCGCTCTTCCAGAGGCCAAAGCCATCGTGGGCACCGGCGACTACCAACACATCGTGAGCGTGCTTCAGAGGGTGGAAGCCGGAGAGCGAGTGAACCAGGTCAGTGCGGTGCCCACCTTCATCGCGGATGACCATGTTCCCCGCTATCGCACCACCAGCGAAGCGGTGGCCTACCTCAAGTTGGCCGAGGGCTGTGATTATCGCTGTGCCTTCTGCATCATCCCCAGGCTGCGAGGCGACCAGCGCTCCCGATCGATCTCCTCCATCTTGGCGGAGGCCCGATCCTTAGCTGCCCAGGGGGTGAAGGAGTTGATCCTGATCAGCCAGATCACCACCAACTATGGGCTTGATCTGGCTGGGAAACCCCAACTGGCTGAGCTGCTGCGGGAGCTGGGCCAGGTGGAGATTCCCTGGATCCGTGTGCATTACGCCTACCCAACGGGCCTCACCCCAGAGGTGCTGAGCGCGTTTCGGGAGGTGCCCAACGTGCTCCCCTATCTGGATCTCCCCCTGCAACACAGCCATCCCGAGATTCTTCGAGCCATGAATCGGCCCTGGCAGGCGGAAGTAACAGGAGGCTTGCTCCAGCGGGTTCGCGACCAGTTGCCCGGGGCCGTGCTTCGCACCACCTTCATCGTGGGCTATTCCGGGGAAACGGAGAGCCATTTTGAGCATCTGCTCGCCTTTGTGCGGGAGCAACAGTTTGACCATGTGGGGGTGTTCACCTTCTCCGCTGAGGAGGGCACCCCAGCAGCCGACCTCCCCGATACGGTGCCGCAGACGCTGGCTCTGGAACGCAAGGATCGGCTGATGGCCCTCCAGCAGCCGATCGCAGCGGCGCGCAACGGGGCCTGCGTGGGGCAAATCGTGGATGTGTTAATCGAACAGACCCACCCCAGCAGCGGCGCCATGATTGGTCGCTCCTCGCGCTTCGCCCCCGATGTGGATGGGGAAGTGCGCGTGCAGTCAGGTCCTGGAGGGATAGTGGCAGCGCCAGGCCAACTGGTGCCTGTGCGGATCACGGCCGCGCACCTGTACGACCTGGAGGGAGAGCTGGTGGGTGCGGAGGCTCTTGTGCAGGAGGCCCGAGGGGCATCGCGGAGACCGGGTTGACCCTCGCTCCTGCGTCGCGGGCCGCTTTGGCTTGGCTCCGCCAGCGACAGAAGGGTGTGTTTCTTGCCGCCTCCGGATTGAGCACGGTGAGGTCCTTTGCGGGCCTGACGGCTAAAAGCTGGATCCTCCTTGATGGCACGGGCAATCCCATGCTGTTGGCCCTGCACTTCGCCGCCCTCTCCCTGCCCAGTCTGATCGTGAGTGGTCCAGCCGGAGTGCTCACCGACCGGGTGGGCAGTGAACGGGTGCTGATTCGGGCCCAGTGGGCCCTTCTCGCATCCGCCAGCCTGGCGGCCCTGGCGATTCCCTTCTTCCAAGGCCAAGCCCAGGTGATGGTGCTCTTGCTCAGCACCCTGTTTGGGGGGGTGGCCAGCACCTATGAGCTAACGGCCCGAAACAAATACACCGGCCTGCTGGTGAATCGCCCAGAAGACCTACCCCCTTATCTTGCGAGCTTTTCCATCGTGTTCAACGTGGGCAAGTTGTTCGGGCCGCCCATCGGCGGTTTGCTTCTCGCCCTTGCCGGCCCCACGCTGGCACTGGCGGTGGATGCAGCCAGCTTTCTTGTCCCCATCGCCGTATTGCTCTGGGTGCTTCGCCCCAACACCCAACGGGAGCATCAAACCGGAACAGGGGCTGCTGTTTCCCTCAGGGCAGCTTGGCGGGAGTGTGGCCCCGTGCTCCGCCATGTGCTGCGATTCACATCGTTAGCTTGCCTGGTGGGTTTTTTCCACCCCGGCCTGGCTCCTGTCATCGCCGCAGGGGTGCTGGATGCTTCCCCCCAGGCGCTCGGGCTCTTCACCAGTGTGATTGCGGCAGGGAGCCTCTGCGGCGGGGTAGTGCTGCAGCGCAACAGCACGTGGTTATCGCAACGGCCTGGCCTGTTGATGGGGGCCAGTGCGTTGCTGACCGCCCTGGCCCAGATCGGCATGGCATTGAGTCAGGAAGGCCCATTAAGACAAGCTACGGGGTTGCTAATGAGCTTTCTCATCGGAGCAGGCACAGCCACCCTCCTAAGTGGTGTGAACCTGATGGCACAGGTGGGAGCGCCGATGGACTTACGGGGAAGAATGGCAGGGCTAGGGCAAATTGCCTTTCTAGGAGGAGGCGGATTCAGTGGACTGCTTGCTGCAGGCCTGCTTGATCAGTTCGGCATGGGAGCCACTTTTGCCCTGCTGGGAAGCATTGGCCTGGTTTTAGGCCTAGCAGAATTGCTGCTGCGGGGACGACTAAGGCTCAGATCAGACGGATTCCTTTCAGGAGGATGGTGAGGACATAGGCGGCAACGAGACCCGCCCCAACAAGACCCAAATAGTAAGCGACGCCCATGGTGCCAGCCCGGAATGGCCTTCTATTACAGCAGATGGGCGCGGGCGTGCATGGGCTGAATTGGCTGATGCTGCGGCCCATTCCCCGACAGACGGCGTAAGGTTCAGCATCTTTCCCAGCCCTCACGGCCCAGCGCGTGGGGGTTTCGCCCAAGCTCTGCATGCGTACCCTGTTGCTCTATCCAGAGTTTCCCAAGACCTTCTGGAGCTACGAAAAAATTCTTGAGCTGGTCAATCGCAAGGTTTTGCTCCCCCCCCTAGGGCTTGTGACGGTGGCTGGCCTGCTCCCCCAGGCCTGGGAGATGAAACTGGTGGACCGCAACGTCCGCGACGTCACCGAAGAAGAGTGGACCTGGGCAGAGCTGGTGATCATTTCCGGAATGATTGTGCAGAAGGCCGACATGGCTGCACAGATTGGGGAAGCGAAGAGGCGGGGGCTTTCGGTAGCC
The DNA here is from genome assembly GCA_046080725.1 of Cyanobium sp. GTDB lineage: Bacteria > Cyanobacteriota > Cyanobacteriia > PCC-6307 > Cyanobiaceae > Cyanobium. Next base: position 7,617 of record JBJTUM010000113.1, read on the forward strand.
GTGGGTGGTCCCTTCGCCAGCTCCACACCAGACGCCCCTGAATTGGATCTTGCGGATTTCAAGATCCTGGACGAGGGAGAAATTACCCTGCCCCAATTCATTGAGGCGATCAATCGCGGTGAGAAAGGCGGTGTGTTCAGCGCCAAGGGTGAAAAACCGGATGTCACATCTACGCCTGTTCCTCGCTTTGATCTTCTCGATTTAACGGCCTACGATTCCATGTCGGTCCAGTTTTCAAGGGGCTGCCCGTTTCAATGTGAATTCTGCGACATCATTGTTCTTTACGGGCGCAAACCTCGAACAAAGACTCCGGAACAACTCATCAGCGAGCTGCAATATCTCTACGACCTGGGCTGGAGGCGTTCCATTTTTCTTGTGGACGACAACTTCATTGGCAACAAGAGGAATGCGAAACTCCTCCTGCCGAAGCTGAAGGAATGGCAGATCCAGCATCGTTATCCGTTCAGTTTCGCCACCGAGGCCTCGGTCGATCTGGCTTCCGATGATGAGCTCATGGAAATGATGGCGGAGTGCCGCTTCGACAGCGTGTTTCTCGGTATTGAAACTCCCGATGAAGCAAGCTTGGAAACGGCGCGGAAACTCCAGAACACCCGCTCGTCCTTGGAGGAATCCGTGGACCGCATTACCTCCTATGGCATTCGCGTCATGGCGGGATTCATCATTGGTTTCGATGGCGAAAAACAGGGTGCTGGCGATCGCATCGTGCATTTCGTCAGCCGCACTGGCATCCCCGCCGCCATGATGGGCATGCTACAAGCCCTTCCGAATACCGGGCTCTGGCATCGCCTGGAAAAGGAGGGTCGCCTGATCCAGGAACGGGCGGATGCCAAGGGTGTGAACCAGACCAATCTGCTGAACTTCAAGCCCACCAGACCCATCCGGGATATTGCTGAAGAATATGTGGATGCGTTTTGCCGCCTTTATGAGCCCAATGCCTATATCGAGCGCGTGAAGCACTACTACCTGAAAGTGGGCCAACCCCGCTGGCAAAAATACGTGCCGGCTGCCTTGGGCAAACCTTCACTCCCCAGCTGGACTGACGTGAGAGCCCTCTCAATTGTGATCTGGCGACAGGGCGTGCTCCGAGACACACGTTGGAGGTTCTGGTCGTCCTTGTTCACCATTGCCCGGGCGAATCCGCAGAACTTTGAGCAGTTTGTTGTCACCCTGGCCCACAACGAACACTTCCAGGAATACCGCGCTGTGGTGAAGAGAGAAATCGAACAACAACTCGCCCTTCTCCCACCTGACCCTGCACCTGGAGTGAAGATCGATCCACGCGAGCTTCAACCGGCTTAGCTATAGGAATCAGGGTCAATCCTGTATGTACGTTTCACCTTTATCCAGGCAGCGTTCGGCCTTCTGCAGCTCCCGGCCAAGGTAGAGGGCATGGTCAAGCCGGCTTAAGGGCACCTTATCCCTCTCCGTCAGAAGCATTCCCAGTTCCTTGGCCGTGCGGCCCCGGTATATCGCTGTTGGCATCCGGGGTCCAGCCCCTTGGCAGCGAATCACCTCACCGGTTTCGGGGTCTCTGGCCAGACCCCTTTCATCAATGGTGTTTCCGTAGTGCTCAGCAACCAATTCCTGCTGCTGGGAATCGACACGGATCAAGAAGTAGCCAGCAGGATCGAGGTCGATGAAACGCTGCGAAAGGGAATCATCGAGAGCCTGGCGCCTGGAGTCCCCTGGAGGAATGGGTTCTGTGGACATGGCCTTATGGGGCTTTGGAGAGGTCAATCTCAGGGGGGGTTTGGAAAATGTGAGATGGATCGTAAGCGGAAGTAAAGGGCAAATCCGCGTTGATGGCTTCTATTTCTTTCAGCAACTCTTGATTGGCTCCAGGCAGCCACTCCTGGAGAATCGCGGCGAAGCGTGGTTCAAACCATCGGTGCACGCTGGTGCGGGGCTGGGCCATGAATCCCCGGCGCTTCTTGTGGCGTCCCCCTGCGCCTGGATCAAAGCTGCGAAGGCCGCACTGAATGGCCCACTCCAAGGGTGCGTAGTAACAAACTTCAAAGTGAAGATGATCGATTTCCACATCACTGCCCCAATAGCGACCCCAAAGATGGGTGCCGTTTTGCACACACATGGACATGGCCACAGGCGAGAGCGGATCGCCCCTGTGGGCACTGAAGAGAACGATATGGGAACAGAGCTGATCAGCCGCCAAAGCAAAAAACTCAGCGCTGAGATACTTGCTACCCCAGGGCCCCCACCGACTGCAGTGTTGGGAATAGAACCCATGCATTTTCTCCATCAAGCTGGCCGGAATGCCTTCCCCTGTGAGTGGGGTAACCATGAGGCCAGCTTCGGCAACAGCTTTGCGTTCCCTGCGGATATTGCGGCGTTGATTGGCATTGAACGTTGCCAAATAATCCTCAAACGACTGAAAGCCCGGATTGGTCCATTCACTCTGCTCATTCAGCCACAGCGACCAGCCGCACCCTTGGGCCTCCTTGGCAAAAGCAGGATCGACATAGAGAAAATTGCAGCTGAGTAGTCGTTGCTTTTGGCAAAAGGCTTCGATGTTTGCAAACAAGAGGCTCGTGAGATCCCGTTGATCCTCGCCAGGGCCGAACAAAAACCGATAGCCCTGCACTGGGCTGACAGGGCTCATCCCCAGGAGTTTGGGGTAGTAGCGCAACCCCATCTGCCCCGCAAGCTGGGCAAAGGATTGATCAAAAACGAATTCCCCATAGCTGTGTCCCTTTAAATAAAGGGGAGCCAGGGCCACCAGACTGTCGTTTCGCCAGAGGCCCAGATGGCAGGGCTGCCAGCCCTGGGTTGGGGCAATACTCCCGCTCGACTCGAGCAAATGGAGCCAACCCCAGGTGTAAAAGGGCAGAGGTTTCTGCCCGGCCGGCGTCGCCTCCTGCAACAGCACCTGAAACTGTTCAGGAGGGATCTCCGCCATCGCTCCGTGCCAGCGGGCTCGCAGTTCGGCCATCCCAGAACCTCCCAAATGAGCGCGCGAGGAGCAAAACTAATCAACTCTCCTGATCTCCCGTGCCCCCCCCTGCGGAGGTTGCCCCCTGCTATGGCCAAAGACGTTTGGAACCGATCTTGCTTCTCAAAAGGGACCTGGTGCCTCCAGAGCAGCCTCCTTACGGGCGGCATGGTGCTCGGGCTGGCGTCTCCATCCTCAGCGGGCCTGCTGATGCCGGTTCTGGAGCTGATGCGTCCTCGCCTGGAGTCGCGCCTCGCAGATGTTTGCATCCAGGCTGCGGCAGGTGGATCAGCCCGTCTGGGGGTCAGCCTGGAGGATCCCTGTCGGAAGCTGGCCAAGCCCACCAGCCGCTGCCTGATCGAAGAAACCAACCGCACGGGCCGTGGACTGGGGGTGCTCACGGAAATGCTGGGGGGACGCTTTGGCGATGACAGTGAAGTGGTGGTGAAGCGGTGTCTGGCTCGTCTGCTGGGCCTGCCTGTAGATAGCTTGAAGGATGTGCCGCTTCGTGATCTCACCCGCCGTTTCAGTGCCCTGGGCCCCCTACCTGGAGGGGCCCAGGGGCTTTAGGCACGGGCCAGAGGCTCAGCCCGACGAGTGTCGTGACGACGCTCTTAAAGGAGCCTATTGAGGAACCCATCCCGACCGCGTAGGTTCGATGCCCAACCCCGACTCCCGCGATCTCGCCCGCAGGCTGCAGGGCCTCAATCTCTACCTGGTGGGAATGATGGGAGCAGGCAAAAGCGCCGTGGGCCAACCCCTTGCACAGGCCCTGGGCTATCGCTTCATCGATGCCGACGACACGGTGGAGAAGACGGCAGGGCAAACAATTCCGGAGATTTTTGCGGAGGCCGGGGAGGAGGGCTTCAGGGCCCTGGAAAGCGCAGTGCTGAACGAACTGTCCCGTTGGCACTCCCTGGTGGTGGCCACAGGCGGCGGTGTGGTGACCCGTCCGGTGAACTGGGGCCCCCTGCAGCAAGGCGTGGTGATCTGGTTAGATGCTCCTGAAGCCATTCTGATGCAGCGCCTCCAGGGGGATCCCAACCCCCGGCCTCTCCTGGCCGATCCCGATCCTGCCGGACGCCTCCGGGATCTTCTTGCTGTGAGGCGGCCCCTCTATGCCCAGGCCGATCTGCATGTGATGCAGCAGGGGGAATCCCCAGAGGTCCTGGCCGGCCGAGTGCTGGAGGCCCTGCCCACAATCCTGAAGGACGATCCCCAACCCCCGGAGGAGCCCATCACCCTGGGCCATGGGGATGGTCACACCAGCCCTAGCCTGAACGGCTAAATCGCTGGAGCGCTCAGGCCGGCCGTTCAAGGCGGACAGCAAACCACTGAATGGCGACCCCCGGCATCAGTTCGAGTTCACAGGCGGTGTCCAGGAGCCGCTCCACCTGGGCCTCCACGCTGCCGAGATGCCCCAGGTCGGCCGGCGGAGTCCCACAGGACGCCAGATGGCGGGCCAGCCAGGTGCGGGTGTCATCGGCGCTGAGGATGGACTCCTCGCCGCCAGGCTCCAACACCACGTAATGGTCCATTTCCCGCAGCAGGGGATCGCTCATGGGGCTCTCCGTGCCGTCAACCGCTCCACGATCCCATCGCGCCAGCGGAACAGGGGTTGAAAGAGGGGGTTGTCCGCCATCCCGCTGACCCCCTCTCCCGCCAGGGCGACCCCTGCGCTGGCAGGAAAACGGAGCAGCGATAACTGGGCCGCGACGGCCAGATCAGCGAGGCTCAGCTGATCCCCCACCAAGTGGCCGCTGGAGGCCACCAGCGCGCTGAGCTGCTCCAGGTTGCGGTGGAGCTGCCGGGCCTCCATCGGGGCCACCAGGGAGCCCAGGGTGTCCGTGACCGACCCCATCCATCCGCCGGGCAGGGCACCCACCAACTGCCGCAGGGAGGAAGGGGTGGCCTCAGGGAGGAGAGCCGTGCGCAGCTTGGGGTTGGTGGCCGCCGCCTGCAGGAGGGCACGGCGGCAGCCCGACGCCAGGGCCGTGTCCGCCCAGTCCTCCATGAGCAACACCTGGCTCCGCTTGGCCGGATCGGAGGGCAACAGGGCCGGCAGGGGGTGCCGCTTCTCCAGATGGAGGGCAATTTCAGTGGAATCGGCAATCACCTCCGAGCCATCCACCAGCACGGGCACCTGCCGTTGGCCGGACAGGCGAAAGAGCTCAAGCTGGCCCAGACCTGGCACCACCTCCACCAGGGATGCCTCCAGCCCCTTGGCAGCGAGCACGAGCCGAACCTTCTCGCAGAAGGCGGAATGTTTGAACTGATGGAGCTCCATGGATCTTGGCTCGGGTGGCTGGCTGCACGGCGGCAGAGTAGCCAGCATGGCCATGGACAGATGGGCAACCCATGAAAGAGTTTCTGCTGAATGTGACCCGCTACCCGCGGTATCTGATCGCCCTCTCCCTGGGCATCCTGCAGACCTTGGTGGAACCTCTGCAAGGACGACGCACCCATCCGGTCACCGCGATAGCGGTGGTGGGGGCCCTTGTGAGCGGCCTGCTGAGCTTGGTGCTGGTGTTGCGTGCGATGGTGGCACCAGCACCATTGGGATAGCCATGGCACAGGGTCGAAGGGTGGAGCGGGTGGCCTCCCTGATCCGCCGTGAAATCAGTGAACTGCTCACCACCAGCATCCGGGATGCCCGGGTCCACCAGGGCTTGGTAAGCGTTACCAGCGTGGAGGTGGCGGGCGATCTGCAGCACTGCAAGATTTTCGTGAGTGTCTACGGCTCGGAGGAGGAGCGGCGCCAGGCCCTGGAGGGGCTCAAGGCAGCCACCCCCTATGTGAAGGGGGAGCTGGGGCGTCGCCTGCAGCTGCGCCGCACGCCCGAGGTGGTGTTTCAGGTCGACCGGAGCCTGGAGAGGGGAAGCGCGGTTCTGGGCTTGTTGAACAAGCTGGAACAGGATCGGAGTGCCCAAGAAGCGGAGGGGATCAGCGATGCCCCTTGAGGTCAGCGGCGACGCGCTGCGCCGAAGGGTGGCCAGCCTCCTGGTCGTTCGGGCCAGCGGCCATCTAGCCGATGGCCAGCGCCGTTACCCCCGCTGGGAACAGCAGAACGCCACTCTCCAGGCTCTGCTGGCTGAAGGCGTGGGTGGGGTGATTCTGCTGGGGGGGAGCGCGGCGGAGTTGAGGCTGCGAACCCGCCAGCTCCACTCTTGGAGCCCCCAGCCCCTGCTTGTGTGCGCGGATGTGGAAGAAGGAGTGGGGCAGAGGTTTGAGGGGGCGAGCTGGTTGCCCCCTCCCATGGGGCTGGGGCAGATCCATCGCCACGACCCCCAGGCCGCCTGCGATCTGGCTGGGCGCTACGGAGCTTGCACCGGCAGAGAAGCCCGGGCCCTTGGCCTCAACTGGGTGCTGGGGCCCGTCTGCGATGTCAACAACAACCCCGCCAACCCGGTGATCAATGTGCGGGCCTGGGGGGAGCATCCCGCCGTGGTTGGCAACCTGGCCACCGCCTTTCTGCGGGGGGTGCAGGCCGAGGGGGTGCTGGCCTGCGCCAAGCACTTTCCCGGCCATGGCGACACGACCGCCGATTCCCATCTCGACCTGCCCGTGCTGCCCCACAGCCGGGAGCGGCTGGAGTCCATCGAACTCCCCCCATTCCGGCAGGCCATCGCCGCCGGAGTGGCTTCGGTGATGACGGCCCATCTCCTGCTCCCGGAGCTGGATCCGGATCGGCCCGCCACTCTCTCCTGGCAGGTGCTCACCCAACTTCTCAGGCAAGATCTGGGCTTCGATGGGCTGGTGGTGACCGATGCTCTGGTGATGGAGGCGATCGCCGCCCGCTACGGGGCAGGTGAGGCGGCCGTGCTGGCGCTGGAGGCCGGAGCCGACCTGGTGTTGATGCCCGCCGATCCCTGGCAGGCGATTGAAGCCATCCTTTCGGCCGTGGGTGAGGGCCGCCTCAGCCAGGAGCGCCTGTGGAGCAGCCTGGAGCGACGCCGGAAGGCCCTGGAGCGCACCTGGAAGGATCCGGGTCTCGAGCGCCTGGATCCAAGCCAACCCCTGGGCCCCTTGAGCAATGGCCCTGGGGAGGAGGATCGGATCCTGGCCAAGGAGCTCTTGGCCCGCACCCTGGAGCGGCAAGGCGGAACCGTGCGGCGCCCTGCCGAAGGGCGGGGCCTGGCCATTGTGCGGGTGGACGCCCAACTGGGGTGCCCCTTCCTGCCCCCCACAGCCCCGGCCCTGGAGCTGGTCAGAGCCGGTGGCTTCCAACCCTGGGTGGTGGATGGCCAAAGCCCCCCGGGATGGACGCAGGCCGCAGACTCCAATCCCCTTCCCGAGCCCCCCTGGAGCCGGGCGGGATGGGATCAGGGGCTTGTGCTGTTGCAACTGTTCGTGCGGGGCAACCCTTTCCGGGGCTCCGCTGGTGGGGAGGAACCGTGGGCAGCCTGGATCCAGGAGCTGCTGGATCAACACCGACTCGCTGGTCTGGTGGTGTACGGAAGTCCCTATTTGTGGCAGAGCTTGCGGACCCTTCTCCCTCCCGATCTGCCAGCGGTCTGGAGCCCCGGACAAATGCCGGCAGCCCAGGCCCTGGCGTTGGGCCAGATGGGCCTTGGCCAGAACGAGGGTGCAGGGGGATTTACGGATTGAGCTTGAGCCTCTCAATGATCGTTCGCGACGAGGCGTCTTGCCTGGCCAGCTGCCTGGCTTCCGTGCAAGGGTTCGTCGAGGAGATGGTGGTGGTGGATACGGGGTCTATGGATGGCACCGTAGCCATCGCCGAACAGGCCGGTGCGGAGGTGCATCACCTGCCCTGGCCCGGCGACTTCGCCGCAGCGCGCAACGCCGCGCTGGAAAAGGTGAAGGGCGACTGGGTGCTGGTGCTGGATGCGGACGAGCGCCTGCGGCCGGAGGCCATAGCTCCCCTGCGGGAGGCCATGGCCCAGCCGGAGGCCCTGCTGATCACCCTGCTGCGGCAGGAATGCGGCGCCCAGCAATCCCCCTACTCCAGTGTGAGCCGGCTGTTCCGCCGCCATCCGGCGATCCGCTGGAGTCGGGCCTACCACTCCCTGGTGGACGACAGCGTGGAGGCCCTGCTGCGAGACGAACCCCACTGGCGCTTGCTCCACTGTCCAGAGCCGGCCCTGTTGCATGAGGGCTACCAACCTGAGCACATTGCCCAGGGGCAGAAGGCCCAGCGGCTGCGGCAGGCGATGGAGGCCGAACTCCTGAAGAATCCCGCCGACCCCTACACCTGCGCCAAGCTCGGCGGTCTGGAGATCAGCGAGGGCAACCGGGCGCGGGGGGTGGCCCTGCTCCGGCAAGGCCTGGAGGGCTGTCCGCCGGAGGCCCATCCCGAGCGCTATGAACTGTTGCTTCACCTGGCTCTTGCCCTGGGGCAGGGAGATCCGGCGACCACCGGCAGCCTCTACAGGGAGGCCCTGGCCCTGCCCCTGGATCCCCGGCTCACCCTGGGTGCCCGCCTGAACCTGGCCGCTCTTCGGCTCCAGCAGGGCCAGACGGCGGAAGCGGTGACGCTGGGCCAGGAGGCCACCCAAATCGCCCCAGAACTAGCCCGGGGATGGCTCCATCTGGGCCTGAGCATGCGGCGCAGCGGCGATCTGCCAGGGGCGATCGGGGCCTATCGCCAGGCCCTGGCCATCGAACCGGACCAGAGTGAAGGGCATCAAAATCTGGGACTGGCCCTGCTGCTGGCGGGAGATGTGATGGGCGCCCGCCGCCATCTCCAGCAGGCGATCCACCTACTGGAAGCCCAGGGACGAAGCGGGGACGCCGACGCCCTGCGACGCTCCGCCGGCAACCTGGTCAAGCTGGATCCATGAACGACACCGTTCCAGCCCCGCTGCAGGGCTGCCGCATCGCGGTCACCCGAGCCGAGCAGCAACTCGGGGGCGCCCGCCAGCTGTTCGAAGCGGCAGGAGCAGAGGTGATCGACCTGCCGGCGCTGGTGGTGGGGCCACCGGACGATTGGCGGCCCCTCGACGACGCCTTGGCGGATCTGGGGCAGTTCCACTGGCTCCTTTTCTCCAGCGCGAATGGGGTGGAGGCCGTTCAGGCCCGGCTGCGGCGCCGGGGGGCCGACCTGGCTCGCCCGCCCAAGGGCCTTCGCATTGCGGCGGTGGGACGCCGCACCGCCGAACAGCTAGCGGAGATGGGCGTAGCTGTGGATTTTGTGCCCACGCGCTTTGTGGCCGACGCCCTGATTGAGGAATTTCCTGTGTCCGCCTGGGGCCTGCACCTCCTGCTCCCCAGGGTGCAGAGTGGGGGCCGCACCGTGCTGGCCGAGGCCTTCGGCAGTGCGGGAGCCCGTGTGGTGGAAGTGGCAGCCTACGAAACACGCTGCCCGGATGGTCTGCCCAGCCAGGCTGTCCAGGCGCTGCAACAGGGGACCCTCCAGGCCATCACCTTCAGCAGTGGAAAAACGGTCCGCCACTGCGTGCAGCTGCTGGAGGGCGCCTTCGGCCCCCAATGGCTCCAGATGCTGGAGGGGGTGAAGGTGGTGTCGATCGGTCCCCAGACCAGCAAGCCCTGCCTGGCGTTTCTGGGGCGGGTGGATGGGGAGGCAGAGCCCCATGATCTGGAGGGGCTGGTGGCCGCCTGCAGCCGGGCGATCAGAGCTGAAGCGTGACCGATTGGGTGCCAGCCTGCAGGTTCAACAAACCTCGATCCACATCGATGGCCCGCACCCGCCAGCCCAGTGGCAACAGGGAGTCTCCCTCACCTGTACCCACGTCCCCGACGCGCAGGGATCCGGACCGCGTATCCCCAGCCTTGGCATCGGAGGGGGCGTATTCCACAAGGGCCTCCGCTCCCGTCGGCCCCTGGAGCACCCCCTGGAACAGCAGGCCCTTTGGGGGCTCCAGAGGGGACAACTTGTGGGCTCTGCCGGCCTGCCCAGCGGAGGGCTGTTGTCTTACACCAGTTCCAGGCTTCTGCCCTGGAGCCGTGGTCAGCTGCGGGGAGGCCGCCACACCAATGCGGCGTGGGGTGAGCACGGCAGCGAAAGGATCAGGGCGCCCCACCTCCACAGCTTCGACCACTTGTTGGGGAGTGGCCAAGGGAGCCAGGGACGCTCCCTCGGGTTGTGGGTTCGGGCGAACCTGAGCTTTCGGCAAGGGGGTTGGAGGGGGCGGCACCTCCGCCTCTGGGGTGGGGGCACAGGCCGCCAACAGAGCCGCGATCAAACCCAGAACCATCCACTGGCTTCTGAGGCCCTCAGCGGGTGGCGTTGCTCTCAACGAGATCGCGAAATCGATCAAGGTTGGCCTGGAGCTCCCGGTTCACGATCCCGCCCATGATGGAGGGTTCCATCAAGGGGGCCAGCATTGCTGGCAACTCATAACTCACGCTGAGTTTCACCGCTGTGCGGTTGGGGCCCAGGGGGTAGAAGCGCACTCCCCCTTTTGTGGGGAGCCCTCCTACCGATTCCCAGTGCAGCTGTTGCTCAGGCACCCGGCGAGTGATGCGGGCTTTCCACTGAAAGCGAAAGCCTTGGGCGATGAGGGTCCATTCGGTGAGATCCGGATCGTCCAGGGTGACCACCGATTCGATCCAGTTCATCCAGCGGGGCATGGCTTCCAGATCGCTCCAAACCTCCCAAACCTGCTCCACGGGAGCTTTGATCTCTGTCGTAACCGTGTGTTCAAGCCAGCGTCCCATGGGTCTCTCCTAGGCAGCGGCAGCGTTGCGCGCCAGGCTCACGGGACGCTCCATGATGGCTGCTGCGGCAAGGCGTCCACTCATGGTGGCACCTTCCATGGAATCAATGTAGTCCTGGCGGGTGTAACTGCCGGCGAGAAAAAAGTTGCTGATCGGCGTTCGCTGCTCCGGGCGGAAGGGCTCCATGCCAGGTGCCTCGCGATAGAGCGACTGGGCCAGCTTGACCACATGGCTCCACACCAATTTGAGATTGCGAGAGGACGGGAAGAGCTCCCGAACCTGGCTGTCGGTGTGGGCAACGATCTCTTCGTTTTTTTTCGGAATCCAGGGATCCCCTGGCGTGAGCACGCACTGGAGAAGGGAGCCCAACCCTGGCTTGCGGTAGTCCTCCGGGCTGGCTAGGGCCAGATCGGCGAAGCAGCTGAAATCCGCATCTGCTGTGTAGAGCAGATTGTCGAGGCCCACGGGCCTGGACAGATCGCTCCGCCGCTGGCCATCTGTCGGGGCGTCCCCCAACTCCGTCACCCAGCCGTCGTAGCGGAGCTGCACGGTGGCCACGGGCACCGCCTCCAGCCGATCGAGATTGGCAAACAAGCTGTGACAGCGCCAGGCTTCAGGCACCAACCGCTGGATGCCTGGCACATCGCAGGCCGCAAGATAGACATCGGCATGCGCCTGGATATCGCCGTCGGGCGTGCCCATGGTCACACCCGTGACCCTGGTGACCGCTGGCGTTCCTGCCACACCGGCAACCTCTTTGTAATCAAGCCTGAGGGCCCGGTGGCGCAAATGGAGCCGGCCACCCCGGGCTTCGATGTACTGGAGGATCGGCCCGGTGAGCCAGCGGTGGGGGGAGCCCTTGAGCAGATTCAGCTTGGAGGCCTCCGTACGAGCGGCGAACATCAAGAAGATGGTGAGCATGCAGCGGGCCGAGATGGCCTGGCAATCCAGAAATCCCAGCGCGTAGGCGATGGGATTCCAAAGACGCTGAATGCTGTGCAGATTGCCGCCATGGCCCACAAACCATTCCTGAAAACTGATGCGATCCAGCTCCCGGATCACCCGCATCGCCCCTTCGTAATCCACCAACCCCCGCACAATCGGACTGGTGCCAAGGGCCAGAGCATTTCTGACCTTATCGATGGCCTCCAGTTGGGGGGTGGTGAAAAAGGCTTTCAGCCCGTTGAAGGGGGCCCCAACGGGGAAACGAAAATCCAGGCTGCGCACATCACCACCCCGATTCACGAACAGATGGGTGTGATCCTTGGGGAGGAGATGGTCGATCGCCCCCACCTTGCGCATCAGGGCAAAGAGATTGGCGTAGTTGAAGAAAAAAACATGCAGCCCCATCTCAATGTGATTCCCATCGAGATCTTCCCAGCTGCCCACCTTCCCTCCCATGAAGGGACGGGCCTCGTAGAGATCCACCTCCAGGCCCGCATCGACCAGATCCACCGCCGCGGATAGCCCTGCCAGCCCTGCTCCCACGATGGCGACACGCACCCGAACGCTCCAACGGTTCATCGACTCTATGGAAGGGGCCACTCCGCTGCGGAGGAGAACCGACCAGCCCAGCAGTGGACAGTGGTCCATAGACTTGAGAACAATTCATGCGTACGTCCGTGGAAACCGCCATCTCCGGAGAGGTTCTTCCAAGGGCCACCCATACGGGCGTGGATGGACGGGGAATCCAGATCACGGAACCGGCCATGCGCCAGCTCGCCACCCTGGTGGCTCAACAAGGCCAAGGCAACGTGCTACGGGTCGGCGTGCGGTCGGGTGGGTGCAGTGGCATGAGTTACACCATGGACTTCATCGATGCCTCCGGCATTCGGGACGACGACGAGCGCTACACCTATCAATCCACCGACGGCGCCCCCTTCGACGTGGTGTGCGATCCCAAGAGCCTGCTGTACATCTATGGGCTGCAGCTGGATTTCTCTTCGGCTCTGATTGGGGGTGGCTTCAACTTCACCAACCCCAACGCCACCCAAACCTGCGGTTGCGGGAGCTCCTTCGCCGTCTAAATCCCATCCCCCATCTCCGTGGGAATCTGAGAGGCTGAGCGTCTTGCAAGTAGCCATGGCCACCAGCCACGAAGCCCTCTTTGAGCAGGCCCTGGAGCGTTATCGCCAGGGTGAGCCCCCCGAGGATCTGATCGATGATTTTCTCCAGCTCACGACCCAGGCGCCAAGCCAATCGGCGGCGTGGACCTGTTTGGCCTGGCTACAGCTGCTGCTGGATCAGCCCAAAGAGGCGCTGAAATCGGCCCGCACGGCTGTGCGCCTTAATCCCCAGGATCCACAAGCCCGGGTGAATCTGAGTGTGGCGATGCTGGAAACCGGGGCCAAAGGGGTGCGCGAGCACATCGAGATGATTCATCGCATCACCCTCATGGCGCCAGAGCTGGGCGACGAGCTGAACGATTCGATGGCCGATGGGTTGGCCAGGCGCCCCGGCTGGTCGGCGATGGAGAAAGTGCGTGGTTGGCTGCAAGGGTGAGCCGGCTTTTGCTGATCAGCAATGGCCACGGTGAGGACCTGAGTGGGGCCCTGCTGGGGCAGGCCCTGCGGGCCAAGGGCATAGCCGTTCAAGCGCTGCCACTGGTGGGCCATGGAGAGGCCTACAGGCGGGCAGGCCTGCCCGTGGTCGGGCCCACCCGCGACTTCAGTACAGGGGGGTTGGGCTATACGAGCCTGCGTGGACGCCTTACCGAACTCAGGCAAGGGCAGCTGGCCTATCTTTTTTCACGGCTTCGGGCCACATGGCGCTGCCGACGCTCCTGCGACTGGGTGTTGATCGTTGGGGATGTGGTGCCCTTGCTGGCCGGCTGGCTGACCGGCAAGCCCCTGGCGATGTATCTGGTGGCCTATTCGAGCCACTACGAAGGCCGCCTAAGGCTGCCCTGGCCGTGTGGGTGGCTGTTGCGGCAATCCCGGGTGCAGCTTCTCTGGAGCCGCGACGCTCTTACAGCCGAGGATCTGACCCAACAGCTGAGACGCCCAGTGCACTTCGTGGGCAACCCCTTCCAGGACGGGGCAGGGATGCGAGTGTCCGTCACCCCCCAAGCGAGAGTGGGCTCCGTCCTGGGTCTACTGCCAGGAAGTCGGCTGCCGGAGGCCCGCTCTAATCTTCTGCAAATGCTGGAGGTCTTGCGCCTGCTGCCCGAGCCGTGGCCAGGCTGCCTTCAGATCCTGGCAGCCCTGGTGCCCAGCCTGAGCACTGAGGAGATCGGGCGGGCGGCAGCGGCCACAGGCTGGAGCCTGGAGCCCTCCGCAGGGGAGGGGGACAGACCTGTGCTCCAGTGCGGGGCCCTGCGGGTAAAGCTGGTGGCAGATCACTTCTGGGGGGTGCTCCATAGCAGCGATCTTCTGCTGGCCATGGCTGGAACGGCGGCCGAGCAGGCCGTAGGGCTCGGCAAACCCGTGCTCCAGCTGGCAGGTGCAGGGCCCCAGTTCACGGAAGGATTTGCCGAAGCGCAACGCCGTTTGCTTGGGCCAGCAGTGAGCTGCGCTCCAGGCCCCGTCGGGGCAGCCACCACCTTGAAGGCTACGGCGCAAATGGCTACCGCCCAGCTGGCCCATCTGGCCGATCCCGAGGCGGGGCCGAAGTGGCGAGAGGAGATGGGGAAGGTTGCCCTGGAGCGGCTCGGTGAGCCGGGGGGCACGGTTCGCATGGTGGAAGCTCTGATGGCCAAACTGGAATCTCTCAGCCCTCCTTCCCATGCCACCCGATCCAGCTGAGTTGCCCCGCCCCTGGTTCGAGAGCTGGCAGCAGGGGCTCGACCGTGTGCTCGTGCTGAATGTGTTTGTGGTGTTGGCAGGTGCCCTGTGGTTTGGGATCGGGGTGAGTCTGCATCTGCGGGGAATCGAGGGGGTGTTATCCGCCTTTCAGCAGCTTTGGCCTGTCCTCTTTCAACCGGCGATTGGGGTGCTGATGCTCGGGGCTCTGATCAGCGGGGGGCTAGGTTGGTGGAGGCGACGAGGGCAGCCCTGAGATCGGGAGTGTCGTACTGAAAGCCCTGCTCCAGAAGCCGTTGGGGCTTGACCTGCTGACCTTCGAGCACCACGGCAGCCCCATCCCCCAGCATCACCTTGAGCACTGGCGCAGGTACGGGGAGCAGGGAGGGACGGCCCAGCACCAGCCCCAGGCTTCTAGCGAAGTCGGCCATGCGCACGGGCTCGGGGGCCACCGCGTTGTAGATGCCCCGGTAGGTGGGATCCTCGAGGGCGGTGGCCACCAGACGGCAGAGGTCGTGGCGATGGATCCAGCTCATCCATTGCTGACCCGATCCCACGGGGCCCCCAAAGCCAGCGCGAAACACCGGCAGCATTTTCCCGAGGGCACCGCCATCGGGGCCCAGCACGATGCCAAGACGCAGCACGATCACACGGCAGATGGGGGCTGCTGCCAGAGCTGCAGCTTCCCAGTCCTGGCACAGCTGGCCGAGAAAATCGCTGGCCGCCGGACTGGATTCCACAAAGGTGGCCTCATCGCTCGAGCCATACACCCCCACCGCTGAGGCACTCACCAGCACCTGGGGTGCCGTGGGCAGATGGGCGATCGCCTTCACCAACGCCGTGGTGGTGAGCAAGCGGCTGTTGCGAAGGATCTGCCGTTGGGCCTCGCTCCAGCGGCGTTCTGCGATCGGTTCCCCCACTAGGTTGACCACGCCCTGCGAGGAGGCAAGGGCCCCCTGCAAGTCGGCCGACTCCCAGCTCGCCGGATCCGCTGGGTCGAGCTGCAAACAGCGCAAGCGATCCCCCTCCAAGGATGGAAACGGTTGGCTCTGCCGACTCACCAGGGTCAGGTCGTGGCCGAGCTCCAACAGGAAAGGCACCAGTTCGCGCCCAACAAATCCCGAACAACCCAGCAGCAGCAAGCGCATGCCCGACTCCCAATCTGCGGCCCGAGGCTAGTGGCTGATCTGACAGGCGTGGGCCAGCCCATAGCTCTGCAGGGGATCTAGGGTGCCTGCGATCCTGCCGCCTGGCCATGGCCGATCCCGCCCCCCAGCCCAGTGCTCCTTCCTCCACTCCCACCCCAATGACACCGGCCAAGCCAGAGGCCCTGAAAAAAGGAGCCCTAGTGCGACTCAATCTGCAGGCTTACCGCGGCAGCCTGGAAGCCTCCGCCAGTGATCCCCTACCCCCGGCCTATGTGGTGGAGGGGCCCGGGGAAATCCTTGCGGTGAAGGGCGACTTTGCCCAGATTCGCTGGCGGAGGCCCGTGCCCGACGTGTGGTTGCGCCTGGACCAGCTCGAGAGCTTTGGGGGGTAAGGGCCTAGATCTCCAGCCGCCGTCGCTCCTGGTGCAGCTGATCCCGTTGCCGTTTGGCCTCCCGCAACATCTCGCGGCCATCCCTTAAGTAATCATCCACATAGCCCAGGGTGTAACGCTCCAGTTCCACCAAGGCATCCTGCACCTGTCTGAGGCAGTGGTAGAGCTGAAGACTGAAGCCCTTGGCCACGGCAGGGCAGGACTTGGAGCGATAGAGCTGCTCCGCCTTGTCCATCCGGGCCTGACTCTCCTGAAGGAAGCCACTAAAGGCCTCCATCAGCCCATCGTCGTAGGGGTCGGCCGCGAGGGCGCGCAACTGGGCAGCAAAGGGATTGATCACCTGGCCCAGCCATCGGTCGATGGGGGCATACACCTGCTGCAGCCAGTCGAGGAGAAGGCCATAGCCATGGCGGCTGGAGGGCGATCGTGCTGAGGGGCTGGAGCGGCCACGGAGGCGGAGCTGCTCGGCGTCATACCGGCGGCGACGCTCCCGATCCCCCAGCACCTCCCAGGCCGCATTCAGGGCGAGGATGGTGTGGTGATCTCCGCCAGCATCCGGGTGGTGGCGTTTCACCAGGGCCCGATAGGCGGCCTTGATGTCTGCCGCCGAAGCCGCAGGATTTACCCCCAACACGGCATAGAAGTCGGCGGTTCGCTGGCCTGCCAAAGAAACATCGGGTGGGTGAACCCATCTTCCTGCGGCGATTAGCCAAAAAAAAGCCCCCTTGCGGGGGCTTGGGATTGTGTGTGAGGAGGGGTGGGGTCAGAAGCGGAACGTGGTTTGCACCAGGCCGCCAAACACGCCAAAGGTGTTGGAACGATCCGTTGTGCCGTCGAGGTTGAGGGTGTTGGTGAGGGCACCCAGGGGACGACTCAGCCAGAAGATGGCTGGGGTGACGCTGATGTTGTCGGTCACCTGGAACTTGTACCACCATTCCCAGGCGTAGTTCCCATCGTTGACGAAATCAGTTAGATCCTTATTGCTCCCTTTGCTGAGGGTGGTAGCAAAGGTGGGCTGACCCACGGCCATACCCAAGGAATTGCCACCCCAGAGCACATCATTCCACTGCAAGCCAACGTACCAACTTTGAGACTCGGTGACATAGGGAAGGACGAAGTCGAGTCCGTTGGTACGAACTTCATTATTGGACAGGGAGTTGAGGCCCCAACCGACGCTGATGGAGGGGATGAAACCAGCACTAGCGGGCTGGAAGAAGGCATTCAATGCCACACTGTTGGATTCACCGTTCGACAGGAACCAACTATTGGAGGCAACGAAGTTGGTACCACGGCGGAAGTTAGAACCACGCTGGCCGTAGCGGTAACCTGCCGAAACTCCCCAAACTTTTGAAGTCCAGCCCAGCTGGGCAAGGAAGCTGGCCCGGGAGCAATCGTTGCCGATGCCGCCCTCGAGAGCATTACAAGAGAAGTAATTGTCGTCAATATTGGTGGCACCTGCATCACCATTAGGGGCGACATAGCTGGCGGTAGCACTAAAACCACCACCCCAGAGCTTGTAGGGGGTTTTCCAAATCAAACCACCGCCAGCACCGGTAGCTTTGTTGTAAACGCCAGGGGCGCCATGGAGGGTGAAGTAATCAAGAATGCGGTCACCTTTACCGCTGCCATACACCCCTGGGTTAGCTCCCAGAAACTCCGTATTCCGATACTTGGCACCGATGATGGCTTCAAACTGGCTGCCGATGGGGAAGCGGTAATACAGACGGTCGATGCCCACCACATCGGAGCAATTGCGGTTATCCCCGCAGCTCGTGCTGCCGAAGCCATTAGAGGCCACATCCAGGGCCGTCAGGTTGACGCCATTGCCATTGAAGGCATTGCTGAAGTTGCCGGTACGCAGACGGGTGTAAAGCTGATCCTTGCCCGTGAAACTCGTGATGAAGTTCAGGCGCAAGTCGTAGTTGAAGGAGGTGGCGCCATAGAGGCTGTCATATCTTTCGGCGGCATTACGGGTGCCGAGGGTTGCGGGGGCGGGGGGAGCAAACACCCCGGAGCCAGGGCGATCACCGCTGGCGTTCACCGCTCCAATCACAAAGGTGGCCTGACCCTGCAGCTTGGTGGTGGTAGAGAACTGATTGGCCTCCAGCTCACCCACCTTGGCTTCCAGCCCATCCACCCGGCCGCGCACCACGGCGAGTTCCTTCTCAAATTCCTTGATGAGCTTTTTGAGCTCATCGGTGATTTCGGTGATGCGATCGAGGCAAGCGTTGAGCAGGGCAGCCGCCTCGTAGCGGGTCATCGCTCGCTGGCCGCGGTAGGTGCCGTCGGGATAACCCGCCACGCATCCGTAAGTCTCGATCAGATTCGAGAGGGCTTGGTAAGCCCAGTCCGTGGGGTTGACATCACTGAACTGATTGATGCTGGTGAC
Organism: Cyanobium sp.; assembly: GCA_046080725.1. Taxonomy (GTDB): domain Bacteria; phylum Cyanobacteriota; class Cyanobacteriia; order PCC-6307; family Cyanobiaceae; genus Cyanobium. Next base: position 25,892 of record JBJTUM010000113.1, read on the forward strand.
CTGATCTTTGCTGGCGTATTTTTTGACGCCCGACAGGTCGATTTCGGCCGCATGACCAGCGAATGGGGCAAGCAACCCCAACGCGGCAGGCGCAACCAGCAGTTGCTGGAAGAGTTTCATTTGGTCCTCACACCAAAAAGAGGAAGCTCCCAATGGGAGTTGCGGTGATCATAAAGAGTGCAGTCGCAACTACCAGACGCAGCGACTACCGCCAGATGTAGCGCAGATCACATGGAATTCCGATCAGAAGCGAAAGGTGGTTTTGACAAGACCACCAAAGTTGCTAAGAGTTCCCCCCTCATTCTTCTGTAGTTGCCCCAGGGGTGCGCTCAAGTAGTAGATCGCAGGAGTGATGGTGATGGAATCGCGCAGTTGGAGTTTGTACCACCATTCCCAGGCGTAATTCCCGTCATTCGGGATACGGAGGTTGGGCTCATCCGGAATGGCGGTGTCAACTCGGGTGATGAAGGTGGGTTGCCCCACGGCCATGCCAAAAACATGCCCCTTGGCCAACACATCAGACCACTGCAAACCCACATACCAGGACTGGCTGCGGGCCCCATCAATCCAGCTGAACAGCACTCCGTCATCCTCCAACCTGTAGCCACTGATGCCCCAACCAGCGCTGATGGAAGGGAACAGGGGGCTAATGATGGGAGACCAATAGCCACTGATGCCAACGGAGCTGGAGTTGTTGGCGAAGGAGGAGGCCGCAACCGCGAGAGGCGTTCCATTGCCGCCGTAGAGGCCCGCGCCCCTCTGGGCATAGCTGTAAGCCAGAGCCAGACCAAAGCTCTCCCCCCCGTAAGCCATCTGCCCCGTGAAGGTGGATTGGGAACAACGGGTGGCCAGGCCACCACTGTTGTCATCGCAGGATTCCCCAAATGATGTGCCAAGCCCCGGTGAACCCTGGTGGCCATTGAGGGCGACATAGCTGGCACTCAGACTGAAGCCGTTTCCACTCTTCCACCACAAGCCCCCTCCGGCACCCAGGCTTTTGTTGTAAGCCCCCGGGGCTCCGGCGTAAGTGAACACATCGAGGGCGGTGTCCGCCGGGTAAGCACTGGGCCACATGGCCAGCATCTCGTCCTGGCGGACACGGCCTCCGATGGTGGCAGTGAACCCAGCACCAATGGGGAATTGGTAAAACAAACGGTTCACGGACACCACATCGCCGCAATCCGCTTCGCCGCAAAGTTCTTCATAGGCAATCTCCAGAGCATTGAGGCCTATGGGATTGTTCGTACCAAACCAAGGGCTGTTGCCAAAATTGCCGGCCCGCAGACGAGCGCGCAGAAGATCTGTGCCGGTGAAACTCGTATCGAGGTACACACTCAGGTCGTAGGCAAAGGCCGTGGCTGCATCCAAGGCCCGGGCAGTATTGGCGTATTGAACGGTGTTGGCGGTAAACGGGAGCCCACCAATGCCCAGGAGAACGAGCGAATCAAAGAGATCGGGCTGGGCATCGCCAGCGAAGGTATTGGACCCCACCACGAAGGTGGCCACGCCACGAAGCCGGGTGGTGGTGGAAAATTGGCTGGCTTCCAGCTCCCCCACACGAGCTTCGAGGCCATCCACCCGGCCACGGAGGAGGGCCAGCTCTCTCTCGAATTCCTTCAGGAGCTTTTTGAGCTCATCAGTGGTCTCGCTGATGCGATCCAGGCAGGCATTCAGAAGGGCAGCGGCTTCGTAGCGGGTCATTGTGCGCTCACCGCGGAAGGTGCCATCGGGATAGCCCGCCACACAGCCGTAGGTTTGGATCAGATTAGAGAGCGCCTGATAAGCCCAGTCCCTGGGCTGGAGATCGCTGAATTGGCTGATACCACTTACCGGTTCTGAGCTGGCGTAGGCATTGAGAGCAGCACGATTCCAATCGGCGGCCTGGCATGCCGGCGAGGCGAGCAGGGCCAGGGCTGGAAGCAACAGCAGATGTTGCTGAACGCGTTTCATCCCATCCCCAGCAACAAATCCGCTTGGCCGGAAATATAGCGAGCCTTCCAGGCAAAAAAAAGCCGGCTGCAATGCAGCCGGCTCGGATTTGAGGATGTGTTCTGTTAAATCAGAAGCGGAAGGTGGTCTTCACAAGGCCACCAAAGTTGCTGAGGGAACCGCCATCATCCTTCTGAAGCTGACCCAGGGGGGCGCTCAGGTAATAAAGGGCGGGGGTCACGCTGATGTTGTCGGTGACCTGGAACTTGTACCACCATTCCCAGGCATAGTTGCCGTCGTTGGGAGTCTTTGTGTTGGGGTTGTCTGGGATTGTGTTATCAACACTGGTGATGAAGGTGGGCTGACCCACGGCCATGCCAAAGGCATTGCCCTTCCAGAACACATCAGACCATTGCAGACCCACGTACCAGGATTGGCTGCGAGCGCCATCGATCCAAGAATCGTCACCCGCGCCATCGAGGCTGTAGCCGCTGATGCCCCAACCGGCACTGATGGAGGGGAACAGGGCACCCGAGAAGGGAGACCAATAGCCACTCACACCAACGGAATTGGTGTTGTGAGCAAAGGAAGAGGCATACACCGCCAGTGGGGTGCCATTGCCGCCGTAAAGGCCAGCGCCACCCTGGGAATAGCTGTAGGCCACAGCCAAACCGAAGTTGTCGCCGCCGTAAGCGACCTGGCCAGTGAAGGTGGATCGCGAGCAGGCGTTGCCGATGCCACCTGAATTAGGCCCGCAAAGCTGGTCTTCGACGAGAGGAACGTTAATTCCGGGGGAAGAACCGTCGCCATTAGCGCTCACATAACTAACAGCGGCACTAAATCCACCACTTTTCCACCACAAACCACCACCTGCACCGAGGTTCAAGTTGTAGGTGCCTGGTGCACCGGCATAGGTGAAGATGTCGAGAACGGTGTCAGCCGGATAGGCGCTGGGCCACATCGGCAACATGTCGTCCTGACGGACCCGACCACCGATGGTGGCGGTGAAGCTGCTGCCAATGGGGAATTGGTAGAAGAGGCGGTTGACCGCCACCACATCTCCGCAATCACC
>JBJTUM010000114.1:0-4541 GCA_046080725.1 Cyanobium sp.
CGCTGGAGAGGGCCCCGAAGCTGTTGCTGCACACCAGCTCGGCGAATTCGGCGCTGTGGTGGGCGGGCGAGCGACGGACGGGGCGCATTTCCACCAGCGACACCGGAACTCCGGCGCTGGCCACCTGCCAGGCCGCTTCCGTGCCGGCCAGGCCAGCCCCAATCACCAGAACGGGTGCGATCAAAGGATCAGGCTTTGGCCCGCTTTAGGAACAGCTGCACCTGACCCACCGCGGCTCTGCCGATGTGGAACACAGCCCAACTGGCGGCCAGAACGATGGGCGCGGCCACAAGCACAACCCGGAGATCCATGGGGGAGCAGTTCAGAATTTGGTGATCTTAAAGACAACCCCCAGGCCTCCGTTCTCCCGGTGGCGGCTTGTAACGCTGCTTCAGCCTGCTGAAGGCTCCTCAAAACCAGTGTGGAGGCTGCGTCCCGCATGGGCCTGGGCCAGCTGGCGATAGCGGCGCGCATGGAGCCGCTGCTCGGCCATGGCCTCCTCATTGAGCTGGCGCTTCACCTGGGCAGGGGCGCCCATTACCAGGGCTCCTGGGGGCACATCTTTGGTGACCACGGCGCCTGCAGCCACCAGGGCCCCAGCCCCCACGGTGACCCCGTTAAGCACAATCGCCCCAATTCCCACCAGGCAGCCATCCTCCAGGGTGGCACCATGCACCACGGCCCGATGGCCGATGGTGACCTCGGCTCCGATCCGCACGGGCTGGCCCGGATCGCCATGGACCACGGCCCCATCCTGCACGTTGCTGTCGCGCCCTACTACCACGGCACACACATCCCCCCGGGCCACGGCGATGGGCCAGAGGCTGGACCCGGCTTCGAGCGTCACATCCCCCACCACAACTGCTGATTCAGCCACCCACGCCTCGGGATGGATGGTGGGCGATGGCCAGGGGCCGCTGCCCTTCCGTTCCTCCTGCGCCCTCTCCATGGTCCAGCGTCGCGTCACTGGCGCATTGTGGCTTGCCCGCTCTGGGTGATACGTTCGCAAGGCGATCACGAACACCCCCTGAGGGTGGAACGGAGCGCACCGGGGTCGCTAGCTCAGCGGTAGAGCACTCGGCTTTTAACCGATTGGTCCTGAGTTCGAATCTCAGGCGACCCATTCCAATCTCGTCCGGTTTTTGGCTCCAGATCCCTCTCAGGGAGCCGGATCTCATGAATCGCCAACATCCGACAGGTCGCGACACCAGATGACCACTTCGGACCCCATTTGCCCCATTTCTGTACCTAGGTACAGATCTCTCGTGCGTCTCATCTCATGAGACGGGGAGGCGTTGATGCAACCCCGTTGTGCTCTTTAGCAGGCCTCCTGCCGCTTACGCCTCGCTGCCTGTCCTTGCCGGAGACGGCAACGGCCGCCTCGCCCGTGCCCAAGGCATCTCAGCCCAGATCCTGCGGGAGCGGGAGAGCTTTTACAAGGCAGTGGAGCTGCCGTCAGCCGCCGCTGCGGTGAGCTACTCGGGGATCACACGCTGAGCCTTCTAAGCAGCCAGTCGATGGTTCGAATCAGCCCAGAAACCTTTCGACAAAGCATTGCACGCCCAAGGGCTATGTGCTACGTGGCGTCAGAAGACAGCCCCAGGGCCTATCACCGCGGTGGGGTGATGCCGTCACTGCTGCGGATGGTTCCATTTAATGTCACCCAGGTCCGTAGTTCCTCTGTGAGTCAACTGATTCCTGCCGCAAGGACTCCGAAGCTGCTGCAGATCGCCCAGTGGATACTCGATCCCATCGCCTACATGGCAAACAATTCCAGGCGCTACGGGACTCTTTTCTACGCGCCTGTCTGGGGGAAGAATTCCGAGCGGGTGTTTATGGTGAGCGATCCGAAGGCGATCCAGTTCGTACTGACCCACGACACAGGCAAGGGGTTCACATCACCGGGTGAGCTCAATGAACTGCTTGCACCCATGCTCGGTCGCCAAAACACGATTCTGCTGAGTGGTGAGCAGCATCGTCAGCGCCGCCAGCTGGTGTTGCCCCCTTTTCATGGAGAGCACCTGAAGGAGTATGGAAACATCATTCAACGGATCACCCATGAAGTGATCGACGAATGGACGCTGGGTCAGGAGATCAACGTTAGGGAGGTGATGCAAGCGATCACCATGCGCGTAATTCTTCAGGTGGTCTTTGGCTTGGATCATGGGGATCGCTATACCAGACTGGCTCGAATCCTGGCCATCCGCCTGGGGATGACGGCCACGCCGTTCACGTCGATCATCCTGTTCTTGCCCTGGCTTCAGAAGGATCTGGGACCATGGAGCCCCGGTGCCCAGATGGCCCGCCTAGCGGCGGAAACCGATGAACTGCTCTTCGCGGAAATCGAAGAACGTCGGGCCCACCCAGATTCTGAGCGCATGGACGTGCTCTCACTCCTGCTGGCTGCCAGAGACGCGCAAGGTCAGGGCCTTTCCGATCAGGACCTCAGGGATGAGCTCATGACCCTACTGCTGGCCGGCCATGAAACAACGGCGACAGCTCTGACCTCCGCAATCTACTGGCTACACCGCAGTGACGCTGTGCTGCAGAAACTGCGTGCCGAGCTGGACGGTCTGCTTGATGGATTCCAGCTGGAAGAATTGCTGCACCTTCCCTATCTATCGGCAGTCTGCAATGAGGCTCTGCGCATCCATCCTGTGGCCATGCTCACCTTTCCGCGTCAGGTCAATGAATGCGTGGAAGTCTGTGGTTACCAGCTTGAACCTGACGATGTGGTACTGGGATCTATATATCTACTACATCAGAATGATGATCTCTACCCCAGCCCTCAAGAATTTCGCCCGGAACGCTTTCTGGAGCGCCAATTCTCACCCTACGAATTCATGCCCTTCGGGGCCGGTGTGCGTCGTTGCGTAGGGGCCGCCCTCGCCCAGGTTGAGCTGAAGATCGTTCTGGGCACGCTAATCCGCAACCACAACCTTGCCCTGCTCAACACGCGGCCGGTGGGACAGGTCAGGCGCGGTGTCACCCTGGGGCATGACGCGCTAGTGCGCATCAGAAGTGATGGCCCGCGCACCAGGCAAACCCCCATACAGCCACGGCATTCCGCCTGCCTTGGCTCCACGCACCAGAGCGCGGCTGCCGGCCTGCCTTAGGCACTCTTATTTAACGCAAGCAGCACTTGCTTGAATAAGCTTGACCTGTATTCAAGGTTCGCCCAAAGAGGTTCCGTGCAGCGCGAGAGCACCGGGCGCTACGAGCTCACCAGTACCCCCGGTGAAACCGTCCGGGCTTTTGTGCCCGACCCGCTGCCTCCAGACCCCCCGGTGTTGCTTGTGGGTCCACTCCAAGCATTGCACGAGCGGGCGCTGCTGGCCTGCGGCCGCCTCGATGGCGTCTCCACCCTGCTGCCTGATCCCGAGCTGTTCCTCTATGCCTACGTGCGCCGCGAGGCCCTGCTCTCCTCCCAGATCGAAGGCACCCAGTCCTCCCTCTCCGACCTGCTGCTCTTTGAGCTGGAGGAGGCTCCTGGTGTTCCCTTTGATGATGTAGTGGAGGTCTCCAGCTATGTCGCTGGGTTGGAGCATGGCCTGGCCAGGCTGAGCGAGGGATTCCCCCTATCCTCTCGCCTGCTGCGCGAGATCCATGGCCGGCTGCTGGCCCGTGGTCGCGGCGCTGATTGCCTGCCGGGGGAGTTCCGGCGCAGCCAGAACTGGATCGGCGGCACCCGGCCGGGAAACGCCAGGTTCGTTCCGCCGCCGCCGGCTCTGGTGGAGGACTGCATGGGGCAGCTGGAGCAATTCATCCACGGCGGCCACCACGGTGAGCACTCCCTGCCGGTGCTGGTGCGCGCCGCCCTGGCGCACCTGCAGTTCGAGACGATTCACCCGTTCCTCGACGGCAACGGCCGCTTGGGCCGGCTGCTGATCGTGCTGATGCTGATTGATGCCGGTGTGCTCCAGCAGCCGCTGCTTTACCTCAGCCTGTTTTTCAAGCAGCACCGCAATCGTTACTACGAGCTGCTCGATGGTGTCCGCCAGCAGGGCGACTGGGAGGCCTGGATCGACTTTTTTCTGGAGGGCGTCGAGAGCACGGCGTCGGCGGCCGTGGCCACCGCCCAGCGGCTGCTCGCCCTGTTCCGCGCCGACGAGGGACGACTGACCGGCCTCGGCCGCTCGGGGCCCAGCGTGCGCCAGGGTTATGCAGCGCTGCGCCGTCGGCCGCTCACCAGCACCAAGCAGCTCAAGGAGCTGAGCGGACTGAGTTTCCCCACCGCCGGCAAGTCCCTCGAGACGCTGGTGGAACTCGGCATCGCCCGGGAGATCACCGGCGGTCAGCGCAACCGTCTGTTCGCCTACGACGCCTACCTGGCGATCCTGAGTGAAGGTGCTGAACCGCTCTGAGCGTCAATACCACCACTCCATGGTGCCGTGCCCAGAAGGGCCACCACCACCGATGGCCCCATCACCAAACCTTGTAGGGAAGAAACTTGCCGTTCATCGTCACCTTCACCCGATCGCCCTTGGGGTCTGCCACCTTGTCGACGTGGAGGGTGAAATCAATGGCCGACATGATGCCAT
>JBJTUM010000115.1:0-33018 GCA_046080725.1 Cyanobium sp.
AGCCCTCCTGGCTGGAAGAGCCGCCGAAGCGATCGCCCTGGTGGATGCCCTGCTTTCCGCCAATGAGCCAGCCCTTCGGATCATCGCCTCCCTCTCCAGCCAGATCCGGGGTTGGCTGTGGGTGGCGTTGCTGGATGCCCAGGGAGAACAGGACGTGGCGACCATCGCCAAGGCCGCCGGGATCGGCAACCCCAAGCGGATCTACGTGCTGCGCAAGCAACTGCGCGGCCGCAGCACCGACCATCTGTTGCGCCTGCTGCGCCAGCTGCTTGAGGCGGAAGCGGCCCTCAAGCGGGGTGGCGACCCCGCAGAAACGTTCCGTGACGCCTGGCTGCTGCCCCTAGACCCTTTGCGACAGGCCTCTCGATAAGTTGGCTCTCACCCGCAGCCGCCCACGGATGGCCCTCCTCGTCCAGAAATTCGGAGGCACCTCCGTCGCCGACGTGGAACGGATCCAGGCTGTAGCCCGCCGTATTGCCGCAAGCCGGGAAGCCGGCCACGAACTTGTGGTGGTGGTGTCAGCCATGGGACACACCACAGACGAACTCACCGCCCTGGCCAGGGCCATCCACACAGCGCCACCCCCGCGCGAGATGGACATGCTTCTGTCCACCGGGGAACAGGTGTCCATCGCTTTGCTGGCGATGGCCCTCCAGCGGCTTGGGGTGCCGGCGGTCGCGATGACTGGCCTGCAGGCGGGAATCATCACCGAATCAGCACACGGGAGAGCTCGCATCCTCGAGATCCGGACGGAACGGCTCTGGAGACACCTGGAGGAAGGCCATGTGTTAGTGGTGGCCGGGTTTCAGGGAACCAGCAGCGGCCCTTCCGGCATCCCGGAGATCACCACCCTGGGGCGCGGGGGCTCGGACACGTCCGCCGTGGCCCTGGCGGCGGCCCTGGGAGCCATGGCCTGTGAGATCTACACCGATGTGCCCGGGGTGCTCACCACCGATCCCAGGAAGGTGCCCGATGCCCAGTTGATGGCCAAGGTGAGCTGCGACGAGATGCTGGAGCTGGCCAGCCTGGGGGCGGCCGTGCTCCATCCGAGGGCAGTGGAGATTGCCCGCAATTACGGCGTTCCCCTGGTGGTGCGCTCCAGTTGGAGCGAAGATCCCGGCACTACCCTCACCAGTGGGGTGAGCCGACCGGTGGGCAGCGATGGGCTGGAACTCGGCAAACCCGTCGACGGAGCAGACCTGGAACGGGACCAGGCCGTGTTGGCCCTCTCCGGCCTTCCCGACCAACCAGGGGTGGCGGCCCAACTGTTTGAGGCCCTTGGAGAGGCAGGGCTGAACGTGGATCTGATCGTGCAATCCAGCCACGAAGGAGCCAGCAATGACATCGCCTTCACAGTGGCGGAGAGTGAACTGGAACGGGCCAGTGCCGTGTGCCAACAGCTCCTGGAGGCCTTGGGCGCCCAGGCAGCCAGGCTCAGCACGGAGAGGGGGATGGCCAAGATCAGCATCTCCGGGGCAGGCATCATGGGGCGCCCCGGCGTGGCGGCGCGGCTCTTTGACACCCTCGCCCGGCTGGGCATCAACCTGCGATTGATCGCCACAAGCGAGGTCAAGGTGAGTTGCGTGGTGGAGGGGAGCCAGGGCAGCAAAGCCCTTCGCGCCGCGGCGGAAGCCTTCGAGCTGGGGGAGACGCAGCTGCGGCAGGGACCCCTCCCTACCGATCACACCGCGCCCGCCGTGCGGGGGGTGGCCCTGGACTTGAATCAGGTGCAGGTCACCGTCAAGGGCGTGCCCGATCGGCCCGGAATGGCGGCCGCGATTTGTCGTTCCCTGGCGGATGCGGGCATCAGCCTGGATGCCATCGTGCAATCGGAACGTCAACGACCCGCTGCAGCAGGGGAGGCCACCAACAGCCGAGACATGAGCTTCATCCTGCGCCGTGGTGACCGGCCTGGCGCCGAGGTCGCCCTGACCGCCCTACTCAAGCAATGGCCTGGAGCCAGCTTTGAGGAGGGATCCGCCATTGCCCGGGTCAGCGCTGTGGGCGCAGGCATGGCCACCACCGCCGGGACCGCCGCCCGCATGTTCCGGGCCCTCTCCGATGCGGCGATCAACATTGAAATGATCGCCACCAGTGAAATTCGCACCAGCTGCGTGGTGGCCGAAGCTGATGGGGTAAGGGCCCTGCAGGCGGTACATGCCGCTTTTGCGCTGGGGGGAGCAACCACGGTCCAGGTGCAGGGCACAGAGGCGCCCGTCTGAGCCCCGCAAGTCCGTCCTAGCGGCTCACCCCTTCCCCACCAGCTTCTGGCGCAGGGTCTTGATGCGATCGCGGAGGTTGGCCGCCTCCTCGAACTCCAGGTTCTTGGCCGCGGTCTTCATCTTCTCCTCCAGCTGCTGAATCAGCTCCGGCAGGGAATCCAGCGGGACGGCATTGTGCTCAGCCTGCTCGGTGGCCTCCTCCAGCTGCTCATCATTGAGCCGCCTTGACACTTCAAGAAACGCCAGGATCGAATTGCCGGCCCGCTTGCCAGCCGGCTTGGGCGTGATGCCGTGCTTGGCGTTGTAGGCCTCCTGAATGGTGCGCCGGCGAGCTGTTTCCGAGATGGCCTTCTCCATGCTGTCGGTGAGGTTGTCGGCATAGAGGAGGGCCACGCCTTCCACGTGGCGGGCGGCGCGACCGATGGTCTGGATCAAGGAGCGCTCGGCCCGCAGAAATCCCTCTTTATCCGCATCCAGGATCGCCACGAGAGACACTTCGGGCAGGTCCAGGCCTTCTCGCAGCAGGTTCACCCCCACAAGGACGTCGTACTCGCCATTGCGGAGATCCTGGATGATCTCAATCCGCTCAATGGAGTGGATTTCGGAGTGGAGATACCGCACCCGCACGCCATGCTCGGCGAGGTAGTCGGTGAGATCCTCCGCCATCCGTTTGGTCAGGGTGGTGACCAACACCCGCTCCTGTTTGGTGGCCCGATCCCGGATTTCAGCGAGGAGGTCATCCACCTGGCCCTCCGTGGGCCGCACCTCCACGATCGGATCGAGCACGCCGGTGGGGCGAATCACCTGCTCCACCACCTCGCTGCCGCTCTGGCCCAGTTCCCAGTTGCCGGGCGTGGCGCTGACAAAGATCGTCTGGTGGGCCTTCTCCCAGAACTCCTCCCCCTTCAAAGGCCGGTTATCCGCGGCACTGGGTAACCGGAAGCCATGTTCGATCAGCACCTGCTTGCGGCTTTGGTCGCCGTTGTACATGGCCTGCAGCTGACTGCAGGTGACATGGCTTTCATCCACAACAAGCAGCCAGTCCTTGGGGAAATAATCGATCAGGCACTCGGGGGGTGTGCCAGCAGGTCGCCCAGCCAAGTGACGGGCGTAATTTTCCACCCCATTGCAGTAACCCACCTGCTCCAGCATCTCCAGGTCGTAGGTCGTGCGTTGCTCCAGGCGCTGGGCTTCCAGAAGCCGGCCCTGGTTGTGGAGCTCAGCCAACCGCTCGGAAAGCTCCAGGCGAATCGCTTGGATGGCCGCCTGCAGCCTTTCCTTTGGCGTAACAAAGTGTTTGGCGGGATAGATATTGATGGACTCCAGGCTCTGGAGAATTTCACCCGTTGTTGGATCCACATAACGAATCGCCTCCACCTCATCTCCGAACATTTCCACCCGAACGAGACGGTCTTCGTAGGCTGGGCCGATCTCGAGCACATCACCACGCACCCGGAAACGGCCCCGGTTGATCTCCAGATCATTGCGGGAGTATTGGTTATTCACCAGCTCCCGCAGAGAACCCCGCAGATTCAAGGTGGCACCCACTTCAAATTTAACAGCAGCCTTCAAGTATTCCGAAGGAATGCCCAAGCCATAGATGCAACTGATAGATGCCACCACAATCACATCGCGCCGCTCAAAAAGGGAGCGGGTGGCCGAGTGGCGCAACATATCAATTTCCTCATTGATCGAGGCCGTCTTAGCGATATAAGTATCCGACACCGGAACATAGGCCTCCGGCTGGTAATAGTCGTAATAGGAGATGAAATATTCGACAGCATTGCGCGGAAAGAATTCGCGCAACTCGTTGCACAGCTGGGCAGCGAGGGTCTTGTTGTGAGCCAACACCAAGGCAGGTCGCCCCGTTTGGGCGATCACATTGGCGATGGTGAAAGTCTTGCCCGTTCCCGTAGCCCCCAGGAGGGTCTGGTAACGCTGACCGGCATCGACACCCTTCACGAGGGCGTGGATGGCGGTGGGTTGATCCCCTTGGGGGGTGTAGGGAGCCTGGAGCTGGAACGCCATGCCCCCATTTTGGGGGCTACTTGAGGAGAGATGGGGTCTCTTAAGCCAGAGGTCCGTTGGTGAACAGCAGGGACATGGCCCGGGTGAGGGGCACCTCAAGCCCAAGGGCGCGCAAGACGAAGAAACTGATAAAGCTGTACACCAGGGCCCCGAGGACGGCACTGGTAAAGCCATTGCGCAGGCGGAAGCCCTGAATCAACCAGGCCGTCAGACCAAAGAGAACAATGGAAACCAGCCAATCGAAAAGAAATCCCACCGGGATCAGACCTCCGAGGGTCGTGATCAACCTCAGGGGAGCCAGCACGAAACGCAAGGGCTGCAGCAAGAGGGTGCCCAGCAGACCAATCACACCTGCCGAAAGCAGAGCGACCTTGAAGTTGGCCATGTCCACCCCAAGGGGCAGCCTGGAAATCAGCAGCAGGATGGCGGCTCGAATGGGCCACTGGAGCAACCAGAGGAGGGAACCGACCATGAATGGCACTTAAACAGAACTTTCGACACCATAGACATGGTGCTTGAGGGGAGCAACGGGAGCGGACGCGGCCTCCCTCAGAGCGCGCACCACTGCCACCATGGCCAGCTCATCGCTGAGCCGATTCACAGCAGATCCCACCCCCACCCCGGAGGCGCCAGCTGCGAGGGCCATGGGCACCGTGACAGCCGACAGGCCCGAGGCACAGAGCACAGGCAAAGGAACCTGAGCCGACGCCAGGGCGCGGCTGATGGCATAGGTAGCAGCCAGGGTTGGTGCTGATTTCTCGATCAAGCCCAGAACGCCCGCACTCACGGGACGGGCGCTGGTGCCCCCCTCTGTTTGGATCCAGTCCGCGCCCACATGGGCCAGGGCAATGGCCAACTGCTCCTGTTGATCGAGGGGCAGCCCATGGGGAACCGTAACCGAGAGAACAATCTCCGGGAGCAGGGCCCGGGTGCGCTCAGCGAGACGCAGAACCTCCTCCGCCTCAAAGCGCAGGCCGTGGGCATAGAAGGCATCGAAGTTACCGATTTCCACCATCGTGGCTCCAGCCGCCACCGCAGGGGGGAACAAGTCAGGGTCGACGGCTGACACGCAGAGCGGCAGCCCGGGAACCAGCGCTTGGATCTGTTGCACCAGGGCCGGATCACAGGCCAGATCCAGAAGATCGGCCCCACCTGCAGCGGCGGCCCGGGCGATCCTCTCCACGGAGGCTTGATCGCGATTGGTCAGGCCAGCAATCACTTTGAGCAGCCGGCGCTGTCCTAAGGCCCCCTGCAGGGCAACAGGCAGTCTGGAGTGACGCGACATCTGCAGGCACGCGAGGTTGTGACGGTGATTCTCCCATCCGATGCCTCGCCTCCAGGTCAGCACTGGGGGCCGGACCAGGACCGGCTCCACCGGCACCTGCTAGGGCGGCCCACCCTTCTGCCCAAGGGGTCTGCTTTGCTCTTGGCCCTCTCCGGGGGGCAGGACTCCATGGCCCTCCTTGGGCTGCTCAGGGATCTGCAGTCACTCCATGGCTGGCATCTGAGGCTCTGGCACGGAAACCATGGCTGGCATAACAAAGCCGCAACCCAGGCCCTGGCCCTCCAGGCCTGGGCGGAACGCCAGCAGCTACCCCTGCATGGCCAACAGGCAGACCCTCCTCCTGCCACGGAGGCTGAAGCGCGGGAGTGGCGCTACAAGTGCCTGGTGGAGCAGGCGGAAGCCCTCGGTTGCAGCCATGTGCTGACAGCGCATACCGCCACGGATCGGGCCGAAACCCTCCTCCTGAATCTGGCCCGCGGAAGCCATCGGCGGGGCTTGGGGGCTTTGCGCGCTACTCGCCCCCTGGCCAACGGCATCCAACTTGTGCGCCCGTTCCTGCCCTTCACCCGGGCCGACACGGCTCGGATCTGCCAAGAGATGGCTCTGCCCCTATGGATCGATCCCAGCAACGCCGAGACCCGGTTCAGCCGTAATCGGGTACGGGCCGATGTCTTGCCCGTGCTCGAGGATCTCCACCCGGGAGCCACAACCCGCATGGCGGCCCTGGCCGAACGGTTGGCAGAGGAGGACAAGCAGGCGGAGGAGCTGCTCGCGATCGCCCTGGGATCTCTGGCGATGGAGCCGGATCAACAAGGAGCTATCACAGCATTGAACCGCCGCTCCCTGGCCGCTCTGCAGCCAGCAAACCAACGGCTCTTGGTGCAGCACTGGCTCCGCGTGCATTGGGGCACCCCCTTAGATTCCCGCGTTCTGGAGCAGCTGCTGGCTCGGCTACCTCTGGATCAAGGGCCGGGACGGCATGATCTGGCGAAGGGTTGGCACCTCCGCTGGGAGGGCTGCAGCCTGCTCCTCTTCCCACCCTCAGACCATGGCAGACCTGGTTGACACCAGCTCTTGGCAAAAGCGCTACGAGGTGATCGAGAACGCCTATTGCCAGGGCAGATGGGCCGCGGTGATAGAGAACGGAACGGTCCTGCTGAGGGGGCTCCTCGACGCAGATGGTGATCCGGAGGTCGGGGCGCTGCGCCATCGCATCCAGCTCCTCATGGCCCACACCCTGCTCCATGGCTATGGCGATCGGGATGCGGCGGAGGACCTCTACGAAGTGGTGCGCAGCAGTGATACGGAGCCCACCCTCCGCCAGATGGCAGAAGACGGACTGGATCTGTGTCATCAGCCCCTCCCCTCGAGCCTGGCCCTTGAGGAGGACGGGGAGGACGACGCACCCCGCTCCGAACCCTCCAGAGCCCAGATGCCCCTTCAACCCCTTCCTGCTGTGAGCCCGCAGACCCTTCCGGAGTCTGAGTCTGCCCCGGACGCCCCTGTTGAAGCGAAGAACGGTCTGGGGATGGCGACGGATCCCTTTGGGGCCAAAGGGGGGGTTCCCCTGCCGCTGCCAATGCAAGACCTCCCCGTGATGCCCTGGCTCACAGAGCCACCGGCAAGCCTCAACGAAACATTGACCACAGATGTGGTGGAGGAACCGGAGCTGATCGAGCTCCACCAAGCCAGCTCCTCCCTGACGGGGGAGGTGGATCTGCTGATCATGGAGGACTTTGCCCCAAACCCCCCAGGCCCCGTGAATCTGGAGCCTGAGGGGGATGGTGACCTGCGAACGGGCCTCCTACTGGTCGTGGTGGGTTAAGTTCTCAGCCCGCCAGCGCAGCTGAGCGGCGGCGGCGGGTCCGGCCGGCTTCCAGTTCAGGCTCTTCGGGCTGAGGATTGGGTTTGCTGACTGCGGCCACGGGCTCAGGTCGGGGACGAGCCTCGGAGGCCCCATCCCGAGCCCGATCGCGACCACCTTGGCGTCCTTTGGAGACAGGCCGGTTGTCGGGCTCCGCTTCGGACTGTCCCTTGTAGGCAGGGCTCCCAGCTGGAGCGGGTTGCACCAGGCAGATGATCAGAGGATCCACCTGGAGCTCCCGGCGCAGCCGTCGTTGAAGGCCAACCTCCACCTCCCTTTGCACACCCACCCAGTCCACGTCGGGAGCCTTGCCCCCCGTGTTGCGCGACAGTTGGTTCCAACGGTTCTCCAACACCCAGCGAATCTCCCGTTCGGCCCAAATGGACAGCTTGCGGGGATCAGCGGTGGTGACCACCCCGCGAAGGTTGACCCGGGGCGGAGCAGCCATCACGCCATCGGCGCTAATGATCGCGAGGAGGGTGATCACCCCATCCTCTGCCAACTGCTGACGCTCCTTGAGCACCCGGGCATCGACGATGCCGTTGCGGGAAGCGTCGAGCAACTCGATGCCTGCCTTAACCGCCTCGCCCCGGCGAATCGACTCGGGGGTGAGTTCCACGACCTCGCCGTTATCAATGATGAGGATGTTGTCACCGGAAACGCCCATCGACTGGGCTGTTTTGGAATGGCAAACCAGCATGCGGTGTTCCCCATGGACAGGAACAAAAAATTTGGGGCGCGTGAGCGCCAACATCAATTTCTGATCTTCCTGGCTGCCATGACCGGACACATGAATACCTTCTCCCTTGCCATACACAACCTTGGCGCCCAGCATCATCAGACGATCAATGGTGTTGACCACCGAAATGGTGTTCCCGGGTATGGGGCTAGCCGAGAAAATAATGGTGTCGCTGGATTTCACCTGAACCTGGGGGTGTTCGCCGCGGGAAATACGGCTCAGCGCAGCCAGGGGTTCTCCCTGGCTCCCGGTCATGAGCAACACCACTTCCCGATCGGGCAGATCCCGTATCTGCTTAATGGGAACAAACAACTCATCGGGACAGCGCATGTACCCGAGCTCTCGGGCTTTTGCAATGACATTCAGCATGGATCGGCCCAGTAAACCCACCTTGCGACCGTGCTTCATGGCCAGCTCGAGAACCATGGAAACCCGGTGGACAGAGCTGGCAAAAGTCGTCACGATCACCCGCCCTTCGGCTTTGGCAAAATGGCGATCAAGATTGGGGAAAACAGCTCGCTCGGGGGGGGTGAATCCTGGCAACTCGGCGTTGGTGGAGTCACTGAAGAGGCACAAAACGCCCTGTTCCCCATAGTGGGCAAGACGCTGAACATCAAAAACCTCTCCATCGACAGGTGTGTGGTCAAACTTGAAATCACCTGTGAACACGACCACCCCCACAGGGGTGGTGATCGCCAATGTGAAGCTGTCGGCGATCGAGTGGGTATTGCGAATGAATTCCACTTTAAAGTGCTGTCCCACGTGAACAACGTCGCGAGGGCTCACGGTCTGCAGGGTGGTGCGGTCAGTCACCCCCGCCTCCTCCATCTTTCCCGTCAGCATGGAGAGCGCCAGCCTGGGACCGTAGATGACAGGAATATTGAAATTCTTCAGATGATAGGGGATACCACCAATGTGATCTTCATGGCCATGGGTCACGATCATCCCGCGAATACGCTTGTGATTTTCGCGGAGATAACTGGTATCGGGTAGGACCACATTGACACCATGCATCCCATCACTTGGGAAAGCCAAACCAGCGTCCACCAACATCAGGTCGTCGCCGTACTCAAAAACACAGGTGTTTTTGCCAATTTCATGCAATCCCCCCAGGGGAATCACGCGGAGAGAAGGCTGCTTAGCATTAGAAGATGACATGGATTTGATCGGATGTCCTTGAGAACTTGTCATGAAACAAAGAAATAAAAAACGCGGTCTTGGTCTGGACGAAGCCTTGGCGTCAGGTAGGACGCAGGGCAGCAAGGATGGAAGAGAGTCGTTCGCGAACGTGGCTATCAGCAGGCAACAGGGGCAGGCGCGGGGCACCTACGGACCAACCGGAAAGTTCAAGGGCCGCTTTGACAGGAATGGGATTGGTGGTACAGAACAGGGCTTTGAATAGGGGCAAAAGCTTCTCGTGAAGGGCCAGGGCCTCTCCGTTGTGGCCCGCCAAAAAGGCCTGGATCATGGCTTGAATCGTTTCACCAGCCAGATGACTGGCCACACTCACGACCCCGACAGCTCCCACGGACAGCATGGGCAGGGTGAGGGAATCATCGCCGCTATAAATGGCCAGTTGATCACCGCAAAGGCCGCGCAGCTGCTGCACCTCTTCCGTCGTGCCGCTGGCTGCCTTGAACGCCACCACATTCGAACAATCCAAAAGACGCTCGACTGTCTCAGGCGAGAGATGGCAACCGGTGCGGGCAGGAATGTTGTAAAGCATCAGCGGTAGCTCAGGAGCGGCTTGGGCCACAGCCCGGAAATGGGCTTCCAGGCCCTCCTGGGGGGGTTTGTTGTAGTAGGGCACCACCACCAAGGCGCCATCAGCACCGAGGGCTGCCGCTTTGGCGGTGGCCTCCACCGCCTCTGCCGTGCAGTTGCTCCCACTTCCCGCCAACACCACCGACCGTGCGCCAACAGCCCCCTTCACAGCTGAAAACAGAGCGTGTTGCTCCTCCCATTTGAGGGTGGGAGATTCGCCCGTGGTGCCACAAACCACAAGACCATCGGAACAATGGCGAACAAGATGATCGGCGAGTCGCTCGGCCACGGAAAGATCCAGATCGCCATCGAGCGTGAAGGGCGTGACCATGGCCGTGAGCACCCGACCGAAACGGGGAGCGCTTGCGATGGGGTGGGCGCTCAAGGCTCACCTCCATCTGCTTTCATCAAAAGCTCGGCGATTTGAATCGCATTGAGTGCTGCCCCCTTGCGGATCTGATCCCCGCACAGCCAGAGCTCAAGGGCCTTGGGGTGGCTCAAGTCCTGGCGGATCCGGCCCACGGCCACCGGGTCCTGGCCCGTCACATCCATGGGCATGGGAAAGCGGTTGACAGCATGGTCCTCAATGAGAAGAACACCCGGAGCCTCTGCCAGCAAGCCCCGGGCCTCTGCCGCAGACAGGGGGGCCTCAAATTCAATATTCACGGCCTCCGAGTGGGCACGAAGAACGGGCACGCGCACGCAGGTGGCACTTAACTGCAGATCGGGACGTCCCATGATCTTGCGCGTTTCGTTCAGCATCTTGAGCTCTTCCTCGCAATAACCATTGGCCTGAAGGGGCGAATTGTGGAGAAAGAGGTTGAAGGCCAGAGGAAAGGGGAGCACTTCGCTCTGGGGCACCCCTCCTTCCAGCATGGTGCGCGTGAGCTGCCGTAATTCCTCCATAGCCCGCGCTCCTGCTCCGCTGGCCGACTGGTAGGTGCTCACCACGACGCGTCGGATGCGACGCCGGGCCTCCAAAGGGGCGAGCACCAGGCACAACAGGATGGTGGTGCAGTTGGGGTTGGCAATGATCCCTCGGTGCGTGAAGGCTGCGCCGGGATTCACTTCCGGCACCACCAGGGGCACCGAAGGGTCCATGCGAAAGGCACTGGAGTTATCGATCACCACGGCCCCGCTGGCCACGGCCTGAGGAGCCCATTCTTTGGATACGGAGCCCCCCGCGGAGGCCAGCAACAGATCCAACCCTTCAAAGCACTCAGGCTCCACGGCCTTCACCGTTAGGTGATGCTCACCCCACGCCACCTGCTGACCAGCAGAGCGCGGGGAGGCCAACAGACGGAGCTCCTCCACAGGCCATTGGCGGTCTCTCAACAGATTGAGGATCTCCTCGCCCACCGCGCCCGTCGCTCCAAGAATGCCGATCCGGAGAGGGCGGGACGGCAAACCTCCCCTCGGGGAGTTGGCAGATTGAGATTGGAAAGCGGAACTAGAGAGGGTGGTCACCGAGGGGGGGGACGGAGGTAGGCCTGGGGCGTGGTGGCAATCAGCGGCACCTGTTGAGGAGCCAGAAGAGACCAGAAGAATGGACGTCCAAGGGGGTATATCGAGTCGACTTAACCGTCCCTAAAACAATACGTGGGCGAGGCAGCCCAAGGCCACTTTCTAGGATGAAGGATTGCCAGCCGTCCGGACCTGTCCATGACCCCAGCCGCTAGCCCCTCCACCGGCCAGGCCTCCAGTCTGAAAGTGAGCACCCAGCCGCGCCCAGGAAGTCGCCTCGCCGTGGAGGTTGCGATTCCTGGCGGACGTAGCCAGGCCAGCTACGACGCTGCCCTGGAGAAGCTCAGTCGCAGCGTGAAGCTGCCTGGCTTTCGCAAGGGCAAGGTGCCCCGCTCGGTCCTGGTCCAACAGCTGGGGCCCTTAAGAATCCGGGCCACCGCCCTGGAAGACCTGGTGGACAGCGTGTGGCGGGATGCCCTGGAGCAGGAGCGGATTGAAGCGCTCAGCCGGCCGGAACTCCAGGAGGGATTTGAAGTGGTGCTGGGTCGCTTTTCTCCTGGGTCCGAGCTGGTTCTCACCCTCGAGATGGATGTGGAACCCACTCCGACGCTCAAAACCACAAAGGGGCTGAAGGCGGAAGCCACTTCTGTGGTCTTCGATCCCGGCAGGGTGGATGAACTTCTGGAGCAGTCACGCCGCCAGTTGGCAGCTCTGGTGCCTGTGGAAGGACGGCCGGCCGCCATGGGGGACGTGGCCAGGATTCGGTTCACAGGGGTGTTTGCCGATAGCGGCGAAGCCATTGAAGGCGGTAGCAGCGAAGGGTTGGATGTGGAGATGGAGGAGGGCCGCATGATTCCCGGCTTCGTGGAGGGCATCGTCGGACTCGATGTTGGGGCCAGTCGCGATGTCAGCTGCACGTTTCCGGAGTCGTACCCCCAGGAGGAGGCGGCAGGGCGGCCGGCCACCTTCAACATCACCCTGATCGACCTCAAAACCAGGGAGTTGCCAGAACTCGATGATGCCTTCGCCCAGCAAGCCAGCGATCAATCCTCCTTGGAGGAGCTGAAGGCCGATCTAGAAGAACGCCTGAAGCAGGATGCGGAACGGCAGCACCGGGCCAATCGCCAGGAAGCTCTCCTGGAAGCGCTGGTAGAGCAATTGGAGGTGGAGCTCCCGGAAACCCTGATCCAGCAGGAAATGCGCAACCTGGTGGAGCAGACCGCCAGCCAGATCGCCCAGCAAGGAATGGATGTGAAGAAGGTCTTCACCGCCGATGTGGTGCGCTCCCTGATGGACACTTCAAGACCAGAGGCAGAAAAACGCTTGCGTCGCAGTCTGGCGTTGCGGGCCCTGGCCGTTGAGGAAAAGATCGAAGTGCCCGCTGCTGAGGTGGTCACCCGGGTCACGGAGGTGCGGCGCGAACTGAGCAACCAGCCCAACCTGGACGAGGAGCGGCTGCGCCTGGCCGTGGCCGACGATCTCCTCCAGGAAAAACTCCTGGACTGGCTGGAGGCCCATGCCACCGTGAGCGAGGGGGCGGTGGTCGAACAACCAGAGAAGGCAAAGAAATCAAAACAGGCTGAGGAGAAGCAGGCAGCGGACAATACGGCCACCCCTTAAGCGGTTGAGGCACGCTGCCCATAGATTGAACTCATCGTCCCTACACCTTACTCCTTGCGTATGACCCAGGTTTTTCCTCACCCCGTGCACAGTCTGTGGCAAGGGCCACGACCCTGGGCCGCCAAAATGGGCCCAGAGGCTTCACCCGGTGTGCTGCCCACCGTAGTGGAGCAGTCAGGTCGGGGAGACAGGGCCTTTGACATCTATTCCCGTCTCCTGAGGGAGCGAATCATCTTCCTGGGAACAGGGATTGATGACCAAGTAGCGGATTCCCTGGTGGCCCAGCTGCTGTATTTAGAAGCCGAAGATCCCGAAAAAGACATCCAGATCTACATCAACTCTCCAGGTGGGTCCGTGACCGCCGGACTAGCGATCTACGACACCATGCAACAGGTCAGCCCTGATGTCGTCACGATTTGCTACGGGCTTGCCGCGAGCATGGGTGCGTTTTTGCTCTCTGGAGGGGCGAAGGGCAAACGCTTGGCCTTGCCCAACGCACGCATCATGATCCACCAGCCCCTAGGTGGAGCCCAGGGCCAGGCCGTAGACATTGAAATCCAGGCCAAGGAAATTTTGTACCTCAAGGAAACACTCAACAGCCTTTTGGCCGAGCACACAGGACAACCAGTGGACAAAATCGCAGAAGATACGGATCGAGACTATTTCCTTTCTCCGCCAGAAGCGGTTGAATATGGACTGATAGATAGGGTCGTGGAGGGGATTCCCTCTCCCAGCCCGGTTTGATCCTTAAGGACCGCAGACCTGCCGGCGCTTGAGGGCATTTTAAAAGCTGGGCCGCCCCGTACGCTCCCCCCGACCAAGGACATGGCCAAGTTCGACGCCCACCTCAAATGCTCCTTCTGCGGCAAGTCGCAGGATCAGGTGCGCAAACTGATTGCCGGGCCAGGGGTTTACATCTGCGATGAATGCATCGATCTCTGCAACGAGATCCTTGATGAGGAGCTGGTGGAGGGCCAGGGGCACAGCAGTCGGCCCGCTGCCGAAGCCGGTCGGAAAACACCCCAAAAAAAGGCATCCAAGCCCGCCCCCACCCTGGCCTCTATCCCCAAACCCCAGCAGATCAAGACCTTTCTCGATCAGCAGGTAGTGGGCCAAGAGGAAGCCAAGAAAGTGCTGGCTGTGGCTGTGTACAACCACTACAAGCGGCTGGCCTGGCAGGGAGATGGGCAAGGGGAGACGGACCGAAGCTCCACGCGCCTGCACAAGTCCAACATCCTCCTGATCGGCCCCACAGGCTGTGGAAAGACCCTGCTAGCCCAGTCGCTGGCGGAACTGTTGGATGTGCCCTTCGCCGTGGCCGATGCCACCACCCTCACCGAAGCGGGCTACGTGGGAGAGGATGTGGAAAACATCCTGCTTCGCTTGCTTCAGAAGGCTGAGCTGGATGTGGATTTAGCCCAACGGGGCATCATTTATATCGACGAAATCGACAAGATTGCTCGCAAGAGTGAAAATCCATCCATCACTCGTGACGTATCGGGAGAAGGCGTGCAGCAGGCTCTTCTCAAGATGCTAGAGGGCACGGTGGCCAACGTGCCTCCCCAGGGTGGGCGCAAACATCCCTATCAAGATTGCATTCAGATCGATACGAGTCAGATCCTGTTTATCTGTGGGGGTGCCTTTGTCGGCCTGGAAGACGTTGTGCAGAAGCGAATGGGTCGCAATGCCATTGGTTTCCTACCGGCCGATGGCCAAAGTCGGCCAAAATCCAGTAAAGACCGCCATGCAGCTGAGGTGCTACGGCACCTTGAGCCGGACGACCTGGTGCGCTACGGCCTGATCCCGGAATTCATTGGCCGCTTGCCGGTGGCAGCCGTGCTTGAGCCCCTCGACACCTCAGCCCTCGAAGCCATCCTCACCGAACCTCGGGATGCCCTGGTGAAGCAATTCCAGACGCTGCTGAGCATGGACAATGTGCGGCTGGATTTCGAGCCAGGAGCGGTGGAGGCGATTGCCGCAGAGGCCCATCGCCGCAAAACCGGCGCCCGTGCCTTGAGGGGCATCGTTGAGGAATTGATGCTTGAAGTCATGTACGACTTACCCTCTCAAAGGGAGATCAAAACCTTCACGGTGACGCGGGATCTGGTGGAACAACGCAGCCGCGCCAACGTGTTGCCCATTCCCAGCGCCAACGGGAGAGATCACAGCAATCAGGCCAGCGCCTGAGCGGAAATCCTCACCTCTCTTCGCTTCTGCTCAATCGAGAGTAGAGCGATGCTGAGAGGGCCTTTTTCAAACGACCTTGGCCGCAGCTGACCATCTGCAGGTCCCCAGGCAACATGGCCTGTTCAATCACCACGGCATCGATCTGGGTGATGGCACTGTGGCGCACTACCTGGAAGGGCGGGAAATTTTGCGCAGTCCCCAACAGGACTTCAGCCGGGGTCTGACAATCACAACGGTGGACTATCCGGCGGGGAGTTGTTCGCCAACCGAAGAGACGCTGCAGCGAGCCCTAGGAAGATTGGGCGAACAAAATTACAATTTACTCTTTAACAATTGCGAGCATTTTGCCCACTGGTGCAAAACCGGACGCCATCGCAGCAACCAAGTTGAGGATTGGCTCCACACGGGCAGTCTCGGGGCCCTGGCCATCGGTCAGTTCATCCCGGCGGCCGTGCTCACGGGAGCCAGGATGTTGCTACGGCACGGCATCACCTTGGAACCGGGGCATCTGGAAAAAGGACGGGACCTGGCCCTCAAAAGCTTGGAGCAACTTGATGGGCTCCGCCAGGGTCTGCAGGACCGACTGGAAGACGAACTGGCGAAAGCCGAACTTCGGTGGGGCACCAGCGAACAACCCAGCGATCAATTCGTGCGACTTCGGCTCGCCGCCCAGAAACTGGCAGATCAGCTCAGTGAAGTAGAGGAAATGGAGGCGAGAATGGAGAGGATGCTGGCCAGGAAAGACAACCTCAACATCAGCGTTTCTGCACACGGCCAGGCCACAACAGAAAGAGGGATCGCACCATCGGATTCATCGGCTACGCGACAATGGTCCGATGACCGAGGCCTACCAACCCCTCCACCACAAGTACCGCCCTAAGCGGCTCGATGAATTGGTGGGGCAAGAAGCCATCGCCGCCACACTGGGCAACGCCCTCCGGAGCGGTCGGATTGCGCCCGCCTATCTGTTCAGTGGCCCTAGGGGCACAGGGAAGACCTCCAGTGCGCGCATCTTGGCCCGTTCCCTCAACTGCCTGGCCAGCGAACACCCCACCCCCGAACCCTGCGGAAACTGCGAGCTATGCCGATCCATTGCCTCCGGCACAGCCCTCGATGTCATTGAGATCGATGCGGCTTCCAACACCGGAGTCGACAACATCAGGGAGCTGATCGAGCGCTCTCGCTTTGCTCCCGTCCAGGCCCGCTGGAAGGTGTACGTGGTGGACGAGTGCCACATGCTCTCCACAGCAGCCTTCAACGCTCTGTTGAAGACCCTGGAAGAACCGCCACCGCAGGTGGTGTTCGTGCTGGCCACCACCGATCCCCAGCGCGTGCTGCCCACCATCCTCTCCCGCTGCCAGCGGTTTGACTTTCGGCGCATTCCCCTGGCAGCACTGCAGACCCACCTGGGATGGATCGCGGAGCAGGAAAAGATCGCCATCACCCCAGAGGCCCTTCACCTGGTGGCCCAGAGGGCCCAGGGGGGGCTGCGGGATGCGGAGAGCCTGCTGGACCAGCTGAGCCTGTTGCCAGCTCCGATCGAAGCCGCAGCCGTCTGGGACTTGCTGGGGGCTGTTCCAGAAGAGGAATTGCTCACCATGGCCGAAGCCATGGCGGGGGGAGACCCCCTGGCGGTAGTGGAATCCAGCCGCCAACTTCTGGAGCGGGGGCGGGAGCCCACAGCTGTATTGCAGGGCGTGGTGGGTCTGCTTCGGGACCTCCTGCTGGCGGGGGAAGCCCCTGGACGGCTGGAGCTGACGAGCGTGTCTCCCCACCTGAGGAACGCCCTCCCGCCTCTGGCAAAAACCATCGGCAAGCAGCGCTTGCTCCAATGGCACGCTGGACTGAAAGGCAGCGAACAGCAGCTGCGCCACAGCGTGCAGCCCCGGCTCTGGCTGGAGGTGATCCTTCTGGGGCTGCTGGCGGAGCCTGAGGTGGCCCCGCGGCAAAGCACCGGAAGGAGCAGCACGGCGGACAGGCCTGATCGCCCAGCGTCAGGAGCTCCCGCATCGCCCGCCCCTCAAGAAGAAGCTCCGCCTCCAGCAGATCCACCGATCCCGGCCTCAGCGGGCAAACAAAATCTCGATGAGCTGTGGCAACAGATCCTTGCGGGGCTCCAGCTCCCTTCCACCCGCATGCTGCTGTCCCAGCAGGCCCATCTCAAGCGCCTGGATGGACAACGGGCCGTGGTGCAGGTGGCCAGCAACTGGATCACCATGGTGCAAAGCAGGCTCCCCCTGCTGGAAAAGGCCATGGAAGCCACCCTTGGCAGCGCCCGGACGATCACCCTCGAGGCCAGTGACCAGGAGCGTGCCGCCCCTTCTCCAGCCCAAGC
This sequence comes from Cyanobium sp., assembly GCA_046080725.1. Taxonomy (GTDB): domain Bacteria; phylum Cyanobacteriota; class Cyanobacteriia; order PCC-6307; family Cyanobiaceae; genus Cyanobium. Next base: position 17,509 of record JBJTUM010000115.1, read on the forward strand.
CCATCCCCCCGCCCTCGTACGCTCCCAGAGCCCACTACCGACCCAGAAACCGGACGATTCCGTAGAAGCACTCGCCTCAACGGAGACAACGACAGAACCGGCACGGAGCAAGGAAGTGCAGGCAAGACCAAAAACTCAGCGGGAAGAAACAGACGATCGCTTACTGGAGGAATCCACAGGCTTGCTGGCCGACTTTTTCAACGGACAAGTGATTCAGGACGCCGACACCCTCATCCTTCAGGAGAAGGAACCACATCGTCCTCCAGATCCAAAGCCTGGGAAGGGGTGAAATCGGAGTAGGCGCTGGAGGGGATGGCAACCGAGGAAGCCCCCTTGTGCACTGTTTTCTGCCATACCAAGGTTTTCGGCAAAAGCGCCATTTTGAACATGACCCAGGGGATCACGGCAAACCAGTGCATCATGTAAACCATCGCCAGCAAGACATTGCCTGGTGTGGCGGCTGGAATGGGCGTGCCCTCGCCGCCGCGATTGCAGCCAGCGGAGATGGAAAAACCTGAGAGGGCTAAGACCACAAAGGGGAAGGGCCACATTCCGGGGATCGTCTGCGTGACCAAGGCGGCCACCAGGTCGGCAACGACCATCACGGGCAGCACATATTGCAGGACAAAAAAGGACGCCAAGTCCCATTTCTGGGACCCAGTGAGCCGATGGGAAAGCAGTTGTTGGTAGTAGTCGAGAAAGCGTTGCAAGCCACCTTCAGCCCAGCGCTGGCGTTGGCGCCAGAGGGCCTGGAGGCTGGACACCGCCTCCTCACCGACGGGGGGATCCCACATCACGCCGACCGGCAAGCCAGCCAGGAGGAAACGAAAGCTCAGATCCAAGTCATCCGTGATGGTGGCTTCATTGAAGCCACCAGCCTTCTGGACCGCATCCCGACGCAACAGCTGACCGTTGCCGCGAAGCTCGGCCACGCCGCCACGACCGAACCGGGCCTCCTGAATGAAGGCATCAAAAGCCATCTCCATGGCCTGCGCACGGGTGAGCCAATTGTGGGCCGTGTTTGCCTCGGCTTTGCGGACCTGTACGGCCGCCCAGCCTTCCCGTTCCGCGGATGGAATCACCCGCTCCAGCCAATCTTGAGGCAGGTCGGCATCCGCATCGAGCACCAACATCCAGCGTCCCTCCAGACTGCCCAGCACCGCATTGAGAGCGCCCGACTTTCCACCTCCGGAATCACGGCTGCGGCGCAGGGTTCGCAGCTGGGGGTGCCGTTTCTGAAGCTCAGCCAGGCGTTGGGGGGTGCGGTCTTCGCTGCCGTCGTCCACCACCCAAAGCCGCAGCTGATCCGCAGGCCAACGCAGCCGCAGCACCCGCTCGACAAGGGTGCTGATGACCGCTTCCTCGTCGCGAGCCGCGACGACCACATCGACCATAGGAAAGGCAGTGGGCGATCCCGCTTGAAGCCGTCCATCGGGGAGGGCGGGTTCGGTAGGGGGAGGTTGGAGGAACAGGGTGCGTGCCACCGACCCCCCCAACACGATGGCCATGCCCAGGCCAGGCGCGAACCGTGCCCAAGGGCCTAAGCCATGGGGTAAAGCTCCAATGGCAACAGAGGCCAAGAGCAACAGGGCAGCCTTGAGGCGGCGATTGTCTACGCTCCCGCCTCCCATCCCCAGACCACACAGTGGAGGAATCTTAAGGTGCTTGAACGGGCTCTAGGCACGGGAAACCGCCTCCACCCGGGAGGCCAGGGTTTCACCGCCCACCGCTTGCCGTCAGTGGCAAGGCTTCCAGGGGTTGGAGACTGGCCCCGGGGTAGTAGTGCTGGAGGATGGTGTTCATGGCCCAGCCTTGACGGGCCAGATCGATGGCACCGGCCTGGGACAGTCCCGCCCCATGGCCAAAGCCACCGCCCTGCAACACCCAGGTTTCAGGCCGTGGATGGGAGAGGGTAAACAACGTGCTGGGGAGCTGGCGCAGGGCGCGACGAATGGCATCCCTACGCAGCACAACGGTGGATTTGGAGCCCGTGATCTCCAGCGCCACCACCCGGCCACTGGCCCCCCGTTCGAGCACTTTGAGGCTGCGAGGCGTGCCCACACTGAGACCCCTCGACCTCAACGCGCTATTGATGCCAGAAGCGGTGAGGGTGCGCTGCCAACGGAAGAGCGGGTGATCGGCGCCATAGGCCCCCTGTCCATTCCGGACCAGGGCCTCCAGCGTTTTGGAGCTGATGGGCAGAGGAGTCCTCCTTTGAAAGGGGGGAAGCCCATCAGCAAAGGGGCGGAGATAGGGCACCGGATCCACACTCCAGGCCTCCTCCAGACCCGCAGCCACACCGCCGTTGCTGGCGTGATAGACCGCATGGATGGGTTGGTCTCCCTGGGCCAACACCTGCCCGCGGCTTCCGGCAATGGCCTGGCGCACAGCGGGGCTGGCCAGCCCCGGGTCGCTATACACCTGGCACTGGGTATCGGCGCAGAGGTGATAGCCATCCGCCTGATACCGGCCCCGGTTGCGAACGGCCCAGGTGCGAGCCAGCACGGCCTGGGCCCCCAGAGCAGCCGGGGGAGACCCTGCCCCGATTTCATGGGGCACCACCCCCTCGAGGTAGCGCTCCAGAGGCACCTCCTCCAAAAGACTCCAGCCGCCATGGGCATCAGGGAGCAGACGGAAAGGGCCTCGAAAGATGCCGTTTCCCCAGCGCAATCCCCCGGGGGCCTTGAGGAGAAGGGGTGCCTGCACCACCAAGGTGCCCTGGGGACGGCGGAGCTCCAGATGCAGCCGCCGACCCGCGCTGCGCTCCACCAGCTTCGCGACACGGCCGGGGGGATCGGGAGCATCCGCAGGGGCCCACACCTCCCAGTCGGCGGGTCGGGCGATCACCGGTTGGTGACCCGCAGCGGCCCAGGGCCGAGCGGCCGCTTCTGCACTTTCGTAGCTGGCGAAGGGGCCCAACACGCGGCGGCGCACCTGGAAGGGCTGGGGCAAGGGGGTCCAACCCCAGTGGAGGGAGATCACAGGTTCAGTCACCCTCTGGCCTGTCCCATCTTCCAGGGTGAGCTGGCCACTGGCCGGCCGCAACACCAGAGGAGCCGTCTCCCCGGCCCCAGGCGCTGTGGGGCCGAGCCTGGCCGCCAAAGCCACCCAGAGGACGGGATCCTCCGATCGCAGCGAGGGAGGGGGAGCAACGGGCCACTGCAAAGGCAACTGATCGGAGGCCTGGCAACCGCCACTGCTCACCAGCAGGAGAGAGCCCAGCAGAACGGGCTGCCACCACAGCCGCCGGGGCGGGAAAGAAGAAGCGCCATGACGGGTGGGGGCTGGGCGGGACATGGGAAGAAAACTTGGTGTGGGGTGAAGTCGCGTCGTACTCTGAATGGCTGTGCGTGTGCTCTCAGATGCCGAAGCTGAAAACCCGCAAAGCGGCCGCCAAGCGGTTTCGGGCCACCGGCAGCGGCAAGTTTGTGCGCCGGCGTGCGTTCCGGAACCACCTCCTCGACCACAAGGGCCCCAAGCGCAAGCGCTACCTGGGCACCATGGCCGTGGTGGATGAACGGGACAGCGAGAATGTGGCTCTCATGCTGCCCTACGCCTGAACGGCACCCCTTTCTTCCCTCATCCTTTCTCCTGATCCATGACCCGCGTTAAGAGAGGCAACGTCGCCCGAAAGCGGCGCAACAAGATCCTTCGCCTGGCCCGCGGCTTTCGCGGCAGTAACGGCAGTCTGTTTAGGACCGCCAACCAGCGGGTCATGAAAGCCCTCTGCAACTCCTATCGCGATCGGCGACGCCGCAAGCGCGACTTCCGTCGCCTCTGGATTGCACGCATCAACGCCGCAGCCCGCCAAAACCAAACCACCTACAGCAGGCTGATCGGTGGATTGAAGAAGGCCGACATCCGCCTCAACCGCAAGATGCTGGCCCAGTTGGCCATTGCCGACCCGTCCGCCTTCACCACTGTGGTGACCACCGCGATCCGCTGACGGACCCTCAGCGATGCTTGACATCCTGCCGGATGCCTACTTGGTTGGATTGATCGGACTGTTGGCCATCGCTGCCGTGGCGGTGGGACGGCAGATCCTGCGGGTTCGGGCCGATGAGCTCACCCTGTCTCGGCTTGGCGGCAGCAAAAAAGCCGACAGCACCTCACTAAACGCGGCCAGCCTGTACGAGCTGGCTTCCGTTCAGCTTCGCAAGCGGCTTTATGACCAAGCCACCGACACCCTCAAGGCCGCACTGAAGCAATCCGAAGCGGAACAGGCCCCTTCAGAAGCACTGGCTCTGATGGAAAACGCCATGGGTTTCGCCCTGGCGGCCCAAAACAAGTATCCGGCAGCGATCCGCCACTACCGCTCGGCCATCAAGGCCAAGCCGGACTATCCCGTGGCCCTGAATAATTTGGCTTTCGCTCTGGAAAAACAAGGCAAGGTGGAGGAATCCCGGCAGACCTACCTACAGGTGCTGACCCAGGATCCAGGCAACAAAACAGCCCAGAAGCGGCTCAAATCGCTCGACCGTCGCGCCGGCATCCCCTCCGATAAAGCAGCCTGATCTCCATCACCACAGACCGCGAACCACCCCTTCGGCGGTTGCGGGCGATGGCCGTGGATTCAACTGCAACCGTCCTCCCATGCCCGTGGCTCGGTCAGGAATCCAGCCACTGAGTGATAAACCCTGCTGGCCCTGAAACTCACCGCCAGGCTCAAGCATGGCCCCCATGCTGTTGCCCAGGATGAGCAGATCCAGCTGGTTGGACTTGGCGTTGATGGTTCCCTGTACGGGCGTGCTGAGTCCCGCCAGGGTCAACTGCCCGCGAAGATCCACCATCTGGCCCAGGGGGGTGACCCGCTCCAGCACCAGGGCGGCCGGAACGGCTTGGGGGCTCGTGAAGGCGCGATAGGTGCCTTTCCAGTGCCGAGGAATCCGTTCGGCGATCAGCTGGGCCCGCCCCACAGGGTCGTAAGCCTCTACCCCAGTGCCGGGGATCTCGGCAGGGGGTGCTTCCGGGAGAGCGGGCGGCGTGAAGGTCCCAAATGGCTCGCCCGCAGAGGGAAGACTGGCCGCCAAAAGGAATGGAGCCAGGGCCACCGACAGGGGCATCGCGCTTAAGCAGCTGCCAGCGCACACTAGAGGGATGAGACAGGGAAAAGAACACCCCATGTGCCCCTTGCCCGAAGAACCTGCCGCCGCGGGGGATGAGCTGGTGATCGGTGGCCGTCGCTTTGGAAGCCGGTTGATGACGGGAACCGGGAAGTACCCCTCTCTGGAGGTCATGCAGGCCAGCCTTGAGGCCAGCGGGTGCGCGATCGTCACGGTGGCCGTGCGTCGTGTACAAAACCAGGCCGAGGGTCATCAGGGGCTCATGGAGGCGATCGATTGGGGGCGGATCTGGATGCTGCCCAACACCGCCGGCTGTGCCACGGCCGAGGAGGCCATCCGGGTGGCCCGACTGGGCCGGGAGCTGGCGAAGCTGGCTGGCCAAGATGACAACACCTTCGTGAAGCTGGAGGTGATCCCTGATCCACGCCACCTGCTCCCCGATCCCTTCGGCACCCTGGAGGCCGCTGAGCAACTGGTGAGGGAAGGATTCACCGTTCTCCCTTACATCAACGCCGATCCCCTGCTGGCCAAACGGCTGGAGGAGGTGGGATGCGCCACGGTGATGCCCTTGGGATCCCCGATCGGCTCGGCCCAGGGCATTCGCAACGCGGCCAACATCGCCTTGATCATCGAGAACGCAGGTGTTCCCGTGGTGGTGGATGCCGGAATCGGCGTCCCCAGCGAGGCGGCAGAAGCCATGGAGATGGGTGCGGACGCGCTCCTGGTCAATAGCGCCATCGCCCTAGCGGGGGACCCGGCAACCATGGCCAGGGCCATGGCCCTGGCCACCTGCGCAGGGCGCATGGCCCACCTAGCCGGACGGTTGCCCATGCGCCCGGAGGCCAGCCCAAGTTCTCCAAGCCAGGGCCGGGTGGGCACCTAAAGGGCTCCCTGCCACTGTGACGAAGCGTGCCGGACTGCAGACGGCAAGGGCGACCCCCCATAGGGTTTCCTCAATTTCACCATTCCCATGCAGGTCACCCAGGAAGATGGCGGCAAGCTCAACGCCTTTGCCACGGAGCCCCGCATGGTGGTGATGGAGCCAGGGGAGGCCCCTCGCTCCAATCGCCTCCTGCTCATCGGAGGCGGTGTGCTGGTGCTGGTGCTGATGGCGGTGGCCAGCCGCATCAGCTGAGCCCCGTTGGATCCGCCGAAGACCTGTAGTAGTTTGCTGCGTTAAGCAACCGCGCATTCAGGAGTCTCGGGGTGAAGGTCCTTGTTCTCGGCGGCGACGGTTTCTGCGGCTGGCCCTGCGCGGTGAATCTGGCCGATGTCGGCCACGACGTGGTCATCGTGGACAACCTCAGCCGTCGCAAAATTGACATTGATCTCGGCGTGGAGTCCTTGACTCCCATCGCCGGCATCCGGGACAGGCTGACGGCCTGGGAACAGGTGGGAGGGCGGACCATTCGGTTTGCCCACCTGGATATCGCGAAGAACTATGACCAACTGCTGGAGCTACTGCGCCAGGAGCGGCCCGAAGCTGTTGTTCACTTCGCTGAGCAGCGGGCCGCGCCCTATTCCATGAAGTCCAGCGCCACGAAGCGCTACACCGTGGATAACAACGTGAATGGCACGCACAATCTTTTGGCGGCCATCGTGGAGAGCGGGCAGGACATCCACATCGTGCATCTTGGAACCATGGGGGTGTATGGCTATGGATCCCATCGGGGAGCCACGATCCCCGAGGGCTACTTGACGGTGGAGGTTCCCCAGGCGGATGGCAGCCGGTTCACCGAGAAGATCCTTCACCCGACAAATCCGGGTAGCGTCTATCACATGACCAAGACGCTCGATCAATTGCTGTTCTTTTATTATAATAAAAACGACAACATCCGCATCACGGACCTTCACCAGGGGATTGTCTGGGGAACCAACACTGCCCTGACTGAAAGAGATCCCCGTCTCACCAACCGATTTGATTACGATGGGGATTACGGCACGGTATTGAACCGTTTTCTCATGCAGGCCGCCATTGGCTATCCCTTGACTGTGCACGGGACAGGGGGGCAGACCAGGGCCTTCATCCACATCCGCGACTCTGTTCGCTGTGTGCAGTTGGCCCTGGAGCACCCGCCAACCCATGGGGAGCGGGTCAAGATTTTCAACCAGATGACCGAAAGCCATCGCGTAGCCGATTTGGCAGAGAAGGTTGCTGCCCTCACTGGAGCACAGGTGAGTTACCTCTCTAATCCACGCAATGAGGCCATCGAAAACGACCTAATCGTGGATAACCGTTGCTTCATTGAGCTGGGCCTCAAACCCACCACCCTCGATGACGGCCTGCTCACGGAAGTGGTGGATGTGGCGCGGCGCTGGGCCGATCGCTGTGATCGCTCCCGCATCCCCTGCCTCTCCGCATGGACGCGCCGTCAGGCTGCAGCCATCGGATCACCAGCCTGAATGGCCCGTCTGTGAAGATCGTTTTTTTCACGGAGACCTTCCTCCCCAAGGTTGATGGGATCGTCACCCGGCTCACCAAAACGGTGCAGCACCTGGTGGCCGGGGGAGATGAGGTTCTGATTTTCTGCCCTGAAGGAGCTCCAGAGGAGTTCATGGGAGCCAAGGTGGTGGGCGTACCGGCCATGCCGCTCCCCCTCTACCCCGAGCTCAAGCTGGCCCTGCCCAGGCCTGCTGTCTCCGATGCTCTCGAAAGGTTTGCCCCGGACCTGGTGCATGTGGTGAATCCAGCCGTGCTCGGGCTGGGTGGCATCTGGCTGGCTCGATCCCGGGGGCTGCCTCTGGTGGCCAGCTACCACACCCATCTGCCGAAATACCTGGAGCATTACGGAATGGGCATGCTGGAGCCCCTGCTCTGGGAACTGCTCAAGACAGCCCACAACCAGGCCCAGCTCAACCTGTGCACGTCGACGGCCATGGTGGCGGAACTGGCCGCCAAGGGAATCCAACACACTGCGCTCTGGCAACGAGGTGTGGATACGGAACTCTTCCAGCCCTCGTGCCGTTCGGAAGCCATGCGGGCCCGGCTGCACGGACAGCACAGCGATACGGGCAATCTCCTTCTGTACATCGGGCGCCTTTCGGCGGAAAAGCAGATCGAGCGGATCCGTCCCGTGCTTGATGCCCTCCCCCAGACCCGCCTGGCCCTGGTCGGCGACGGTCCCTACCGTCCCCAGTTGGAGCGGCTCTTCGAAGGCACAGCAACCACCTTTGTGGGCTACCTGGCGGGGCAGGAGCTGGCCTCCGCCTACGCCAGCGGAGATGCCTTCCTCTTCCCCTCCTCCACCGAAACCCTCGGGCTGGTTCTTCTAGAAGCCATGGCAGCAGGGTGTCCGGTGGTGGGAGCCAACCGCGGCGGGATTCCTGACATCGTGAGTCATGGGGAAAACGGCTGTCTTTACGACCCGGACGAACCCGCGTCACTGGTGAGCGCCGTGGAGGTTCTGCTGGGCGACCCGGACACCCGCCTGACCCTGCGGCAGGCGGCCCGGCAGGAAGCGGAGCGCTGGGGGTGGGGCAGTGCCACCAACCAGCTCAGGGAGTACTACACCCGTGTCGTGAATCCCAGCAAAGTGCCCCTGCTGGCTTGAGGAAGATCAGGGGGCCCCGACAGCCGATGGGGTGCGGGGCTGGGCTGGGCGTTGTCCTTGGAACCAGGTGGTCAGCAGGGCCTTCACCATGGGAGCGGCAATTGTGCCGCCATACCCGCCGCTGTTTTCGCCGAAGGCGATGATGACCAGATCGGGGTGATCAGCTGGGGCATAGCCCCCGAACCAGGCATGATCAGGCCGGGGGGGATCCTCGGCCGTACCGGTCTTCCCTGCAACGGGGGGCAGAGTTGGGTCATTGAGGATCGTTGCTGTTCCTTCAGTGACCACCTCCCGCAGGCCTTTCCTCAAGGAACGGAGAGTTTCAGGCCGCAGCCCGATCCACGACCGAGCGGTGGGTTGTTCGACGAGGTGGGGCGTCACGAGCCACCCCCCATTGGCCACCGCTGCGTAGAGGCGGGCCATCTGGAGCGGGGTCACGGTCACCGCTCCCTGGCCGATGGCGGAGGTGATGGTGTCCACAGGCGTCCAGGGCTCATCCAGCACCTTCTGTTTCCATTCGGGATCCCCCAAAAGGCCTGGGGTTTCCTCATCGCGAATCTCGATCCCCGTCAAGCTGCCGTAGCCCATGCGGCGAGATGCCTTGAAGAGTTCCTCTGGGCCCACCTTCAGGCCCACCTGGTAGTAAAAGCTGTTGCTGCTCACGGCCAAGGCCTTGGGGAAGCCGATGCTGCCAAATGAGCCATGATCGGCGTAACACTGACCGTAGTAACAGAAGCTGCCCATGGTGGGCACGGTGGATTTTTCCTTGTATTTGCCCGATTCCAGGGCCGCGATCGTGGTGACGATCTTGAACGTGCTGGCGGGTGGGAACCCCTGAAACGCACGGTTGAGCATGGGCGCCTCAGGACGGTTCAGGTCATTCCACTGGCTGAGGGTGGGGCCATCGGCAAACATGTTGGGATCGAAGGTGGGTCGGCTGGCCAAGGCCCGGATCGCGCCGGTGCGAGGGTCCATCGCGACGATGGCCCCCTTGGCCACCGTGCCGAGGGCCTGCTCCGCTGTTTTTTGCAGATCCAAATCCAAGGTGAGTTTGAGGTCTTTCCCTGGCCGCGCTGGCTTGTCTCCCAAGACACGCTGCACCTGGCCGGCGGCATTGATCTCCAATTGCTGCCCACCCCATTCGCCGCGGAGAGTGGTTTCATAAGCCCGTTCCAAACCACTGCGGCCGATCCGGTCGTTGATCCGGTAGCCCTGGGGCTGGAGGCGCCCGTATTCCTCCTCCGTGATGCTGGTGGCGGTGCCCAGCACATGGGCACCGAGGGAACCATGGGGGTAGTGGCGAAGAACATTCACCACCACCTCGGCTCCGTAGAGCACCCCAGACTGTTCCCGAAAACGAAGCACCTGGGCTGGGGTGAGGGGGCCAGCCAGCTCAATTTGAAATTCTTTCGCCTCAAGGCCTTTCCTGTAGCGAGCCTCCATGGTCTCCGGAGGGAGCTCAAGAAGCGAAGCCAGGCGATCCCTGAGATCCGGCCACTGACCCTTTTTGACGAATCGGGGTTGGACCGCCAAGGTGTAGGTCAACCTGTTGGTGGCCAGCACCCGGCCCTGGCGATCGAGCAACCGCCCGCGGATGGGATGGCGGGGAATGAGGCGTATCCGATTTTCATCGGCCATCACCTTGAATTCGGAGCCGTGGAGCAGCTGAAGCCAGGCCAGACGGGCCACGATGGCTCCGCCCAATAGAAGCATCAGAAGCATGATCCAGAAGGCCTGGTGGGCCAAACCCGTACGGCGTGAAGCTCCCGGCAGGGCAACAAGGCGCATGGACACTCCTAGGGCGCCTCCAAGCAGCGCTCAAGCTGGCTCAACCGGGTGGAGATTCTCTTGAGCGCCTCCTGCAACTCCTGGGGCGGCTCCTCCATAGGGGCGTCAACCGTGAAGGCCTGAGCCGAGATGGGCCCTTCCGTGGGCACATCCCTCACTTCCACTTTCACAACGGGGTTCCCCAAACCCGGCTGAACACGGTCCAGGTTGTCACGCACGGATCGGGCCGCAGGCTCCCCTTCTTCCCGCAAACGACCGAGAGGGTCAGGGTTGCTGCCATCAAAGGCCGCCAAGACTTCCTTTGCCCCACCCTTGCGCACCCGATCTGCCACCGCCAGGCCAACGGGCAGGGCATCCTGCATCAGGGCGAGACGGAGGGCGTCAAAAGGATCAGCAGCCATCGGCGTAGCACGCGGCAAGTTGACTCTTCCAGTTTGGCCCGCCACGCCCCGGGGAATGGGACATCAGGGGGCAGGCAGCTCAAGAGGTGGTTGGGCTGTCGTTGGTTTGCAGAAGTGGTGACTCCCGGCCCACCAACCCGCAGCCATGGCCACAACAAACAGTCCACTGATGGGAACCAAAGCGGAGCGGGTGGAGGGCAACGCCAGCCATTCCATCCAGTCCCTGAGCCAGCGCTCCCGATTAAAACGGCGGCGATCCCGCAACACCATCTTTTCCCGCCGGCGATAGGCCCTCTCCACCCAGCGCTCAAAGGATTTCTTCTTCGTGACGGCCATTTTGCGCTCCACCTCCAGCAGCTGGCCGGCGGTGAGCTCAGGGTTGAAGGTGCTGATCAGCTCAAGGGTTTTGAGGAACATCTCCACGGCGCCATCTTTGGTTGGGCGCTCCTGGTCATCCAGCAGGTCCCAGTCGAGCTCGGGATAGAAGCGAAGGCGATTGGAGTGGATCTGTTCCTCCGGGAGCTGGCCAGGCTCTCGCAGCCAGCGGTCGGTATTGGCATCGAAGCGGCGCCAATACAGAAAGGGATTGAGGTACACCGTCTTGCCACCCACCAGGATGCTGTCCTGCTGGAGGCGACGCTGCAGCTGGAGATCCGGATCGGTATTGACGGTGGAAGGTACGACGGCTGCCAAGGGGCCGGATTCGGGTCCCCGATCGTATCGGCGACAGCCAGCGGGGGCCAGCCCGAGCAGGGCCTCACTCCCACTCAATCGTGCCTGGGGGCTTGCTGGTGATGTCCAGCACCACTCGATTCACCCCCTTCACCTCATTGACAATCCGATTGGACATGAGCTCGAGCAGGTCGTAGGGCAGACGGGACCAATCGGCCGTCATGCCATCCTCCGACGACACAAAGCGCAGCACCACAGGAAAGGCATAGGTGCGCTTGTCTCCCATCACCCCCACACTGCGCACGGGCAGCAGCACGGCGAACGCCTGCCAGAGGGTGTCGTAAAGACCCGCCTGACGCACCTCCTCCCGCACGATCAGGTCCGCATCCCGAAGGATCTTGAGTTTTTCAGCCGTCACTTCTCCCAGAATCCGGATGGCTAGGCCAGGGCCGGGGAAGGGATGGCGGCCCACAATCTCCTCTGGCAATCCCAGGTTACGGCCCACCTTGCGCACCTCGTCTTTGAAGAGTTTGCGCAAAGGCTCCACCAACTTGAATTGCAGATCCTTGGGCAAGCCCCCCACGTTGTGGTGGCTTTTGATTTTTACCGCAACCCGCTCTCCTGTTTTGGGATCGATATTGGTGCCCGCGGATTCAATGACATCGGGATAAAGAGTGCCCTGGGCTAAGTAATCAAAAGGTCCAAGTCGCTTGCTTTCCTCTTCAAAAACGCGGATAAATTCCGCACCGATAATTTTGCGCTTTTCCTCTGGATCCGTGATGCCAGCCAGGCGAGAGATGAAGCGCTGACGCGCGTTGATGTACTCCACTTGGATATGAAAGCGTCGATCGAAGAACTCCACCAGAAATTCGGGCTCCCCTTTCCGCATGAAGCCCTGGTCGATGAACATGCAGGTGAGTTGATCGCCGATCGCCCGATGCAGAAGAAAGGCAAGGGTTGAGGAATCCACTCCCCCGGAGAGAGCCAGAAGCACCCGCTTTTCGCCCACCTGGGCCCGCACATTGGCAATCGCTTCATCAATGAAGGCGTCCGTGGTCCAGTCGGGGGAACAACCGCAGATGTGATAGACAAAATTGCGGATCAGCGCCATGCCATCCGTGGAGTGCACCACCTCCGGATGGAATTGCACCCCATAGAGCCGCCGGCCATGGTGGGCAACGGCCGCATCGGGGGTGTTTTCGGTGTGCCCCAGCCGCACAAATCCTTCAGGAAGCGACTCCACCGAATCGCCATGGCTCATCCACATGGTGGAACCGTTCTCCACATTGGTGAGCAGATCCCTGGGATCATCCACATGGAACGGAGCTTTGCCGTACTCGGCCCGTCCGGCGGCCACCACCTTGCCGCCCAGCTGCTGCACCATCAGTTGCATGCCGTAGCAAACCCCAAGCAGGGGCACGCCCATCTCCCAAATGGCAGAATCACAGAGGGGTGCACCCTCCTCATAGACGGAACTGGGACCCCCGCTAAGGATGATTCCCCGGGGGGCCAGCAGGCCCAGCTCCGCAGCCGTGGTGGTGTAGGGGAGCACCAAGGAATACACCTCGGTTTCCCGCACCCGCCGGGCGATCAGCTCGGAATACTGGGAGCCGAAATCCAGGATCACGATCCCGGGCTTCCGGCTGCCCTGGAGGGCCTCCGCCAACGGGCCAATCGGCAGTGCCTCAGGGGCCTGGCTGGAGAACACGGTGGATGGGGAAGACGACATGGAAACGGGGTATGCGCCCAACCCTAGGTTGCCCCCTGGGGGAACCCGGTCCACCCCTGAACAAAGCTGGCGCCAAGGGGGCCGACGGCGCAGAGCCGTCGGCCGCGGTCAAACAGGGCTACACCCGCCGCAACCCCGCCAGCCCCATGGCGCTCCAGATACTGGGCCACGCGCTGCTCAATCGTGCGGGCCAGGCGGGTGCGTAGGCGGGCGGCCAACTCCGGATCCGTGCTGTCGAGCTGCGAGAACGCCGCTTCCACGGTGGGAGCCCGGTGGAGCGCCTCCAAGGGAGGCCCCGAGAGACCCTCCAGGGCCGCCAACGCCGTGAGCACCTCAGCGCGTCCATCGGCCAAGTGGTGGTGGGTGTGGAAAATGCCTCCCGCCAACTTGAGCAGTTTTCCCTGGTAGCCAAAAAGAAGAAGCCGGCTGACCCCTCCCTGGCCAGCGGCCACCAACACGGGTCCCAGCCAGTTGCCCACCTTCAGCAGCCGATCGGCGGGCAATCCCAGCCGTGGAGCCAGATCCAGACCATTTTCCCCGATTACCAAGATCAGATCCCCCTGGAAATCAGGGGAGGCCAGTCGGCCCTCCAGCTCTTGGAGGGTGCGATCGAGCTGGTGGGGATCGGCGCTGGCCTGGGTTTCCGCCCGGGTGCCGATCAACGCCAACCCCTCCACAACCCCGAAGGCCGCATTGCTGGTGCGCTCCGCCAGGGCCCGCCCCTCCGGCAGCACCACCTTGAGCCGAAGCTGCAGCCCATCAGGCACCAGGGGGCGAAGGTTCACCTCCAGCAGGGCCCGGGCATAGGCCGAGAGACACATCTCCCGGCTGGCGGCGTGCACCCCCACGCCCTCGCCCGCCTCGAGCGCCAGCCAGCCCGGCTCTCCTGCCTCAGGAGGAGGGGGGGCGGGCCGCCAGGAGGCCAGGGCCCACACCCGCAGGCCGCGGGTGAGATCCAGCCCATCCCCGGGATCACAGATGGCTTCGGCCAGGGCCCAGCCCTCCCCGATGAGGGCAGCGGCCCGCACTGGCACAGGCTGGGCCGCCCCCCCGGGGGCCTGGAGCAGATCCAGGGGCCAGGCCGGCCGGCTCGGTTCCCCCCGGAGGACACCCACGGCGGCACGGGCGGCCCCAGCCACCCACACCGGCAGGGTGTACCCAGGGGGAGAAGGAGATGAGGGGATCATGGTTTTTTATGTTGGTCGATTGCGCCACGGCGCTGACCGCCCCTCCACGCCCCATGCAGGACAAGCTCACCCTGATGATCCCCGGCCCCACCCCCGTGCCGGAAACGGTTCTGCAGGCCCTGGGGCGCCATCCGATCGGCCACCGCAGCGCCGATTTCCAGAAGATCGTGAAGCGCACCACGGAGCAGCTGCAGTGGTTGCATCAGACCAAGAATGACGTGCTGGTGATAACCGGCAGCGGCACCGCCGCCATGGAGGCGGGCATCGTGAACACCCTCAGCAAAGGCGATCGGGTGCTCTGCGGCGACAACGGCAAATTCGGGGAACGGTGGGTGAAGGTGGCCAAGGCCTATGGCCTCGATGTGCAGGTGATCCAGGCGCCCTGGGGACAACCCCTGGATCCGGAGGCCTTCCGGGCGGCCCTGGATGCGGATGGGGAGAAGGCCATCAAAGCGGTGATCCTCACCCACTCGGAAACCTCCACCGGCGTGATTAATGATCTGCAGACCATCGCCCAGCACGTGCGCGCCCATGGAACCGCACTCACCATTGCCGACTGTGTGACGAGCCTGGGGGCCACGGACGTGCCCATGGATGACTGGGAAATCGATGTGATCGGCTCCGGCTCCCAGAAGGGCTACATGATGCCGCCGGGCCTCAGCTTCGTGGCCATGAGCGAGAGGGCTTGGGCCGCCTATGAGCGCTCCGACCTGCCCAAGTTTTATCTGGATCTGGGCAAATATCGCAAATCCGCCAAGGCCGACAGCAACCCTTTCACTCCGGCCATCAACCTCTATTTCGCCCTGGAGGCCGCCCTGGAGATGATGGAGAAAGAGGGGCTGAAGGCGATCTTCGCCCGCCACGCCCGCCATCAGCGCGCCGCCACGGCAGCCATGAAGGCCATCGGCCTCCCCCTTTATGCCGCCGAGGGCCATGGAAGCCCCGCCATCACGGCCGTGGCTCCGGAGGGGATCGACGCGGAGGTGCTGCGCAAGGAGGTGAAAAACCGCTTCGACATCCTGCTGGCCGGCGGGCAGGACCATCTCAAGGGGCACGTGTTCCGCATCGGCCACCTGGGCTTCGTCTGCGACCGCGACATCCTCACGGCCGTTGCCGCCA